>NZ_JBIAGC010000047.1:0-42314 GCF_042869595.1 Streptomyces sp. NPDC006879 | reverse complement strand
CCCCGCGGAGCGGGATATGCAGCGCTGGCGCGCTGCATAGTGCGCGAATTGCGCAAGCGCAATTCGAATTCCCGCGTAAACGCGGAAATGGAATTCCGTAAACGGAATTCTGAAAAGAAGCCAATTCGCGCAAGCGCAAATTGGGGGCACCCGCGCAAGCGCGGTCGCCTGGGCTGGCAGCAAGGGGAGATGCATCGCGTGTGGGCCTGTGTAGGGTCTGGGATTCTCCCCCATCACCCCTGCAACGTGTGTGACGGATCGTCGGCCTGACGAAGTGCCGGCCCGCCCGTAGTGACGGGCTCCGCTGCGCTCCACCCGAACCCCTCCCCCGTTCTCAACTGCCCGTACGCAACCCCACCGAACCTCACGAGCATACACCCCGATCGGTCACTGGAAGACGGGAATCGGCCATGTTTCACCCTACGAGTGCGGAAGTTTACGCAAGAGTGATGCATCATGCTTGTGCACTGTGTAGAGTCTGGGAACAGACAGCATCACCCCTGGATCCTTCGCCGCTCCGGGAATCTCCATTCTGATACGCGCATCATTCCGCGAAAAGGAGAACACGGGAATGGCCGTGAAACTACGTGACCACCAGGTCGAGGCCGTTGCCGCCATTGTGCGCGGTCTTGATGTCCCGCCGGGCGGGATTCCTGTGAATGGCCTGCGCGGGCAGGTGCACGCCGCGTGCGGGACGGGAAAGACCATCATCGCGGCTGCGGCGGCAAAGCGGCTCGCACCCAAGGGGCGCATTCTTGTTCTGGTGCCGACGCTGGATTTGCTGTCCCAGACGGTTCAGGCGTGGAATGCCGCCGGGCACACGGGTCCGGCGGTCGCGGTGTGTTCTCTCCAGGACGACCCGGAATTGTGGAATCTCAAGGTCCGGAGCACCACGAATCCGGTGCAGCTCGCCCTGTGGCACGGGCAGGGGCCGGTCACCGTCTTCGCGACGTACGCCAGCCTCGGTGTCCTTTCCGAGGCGTTCGAGGGCGCCTACGGGCAGCAGTTGTCTCCCATGGACCTGACGGTGGTTGACGAGGCGCACAGGACAAGTGGCTCGATGGGTAAGGCCTGGGCCGCGGTGCACGACCAGGGAGTCATTCCGTCGGCGCGCCGGCTGTATCTGACGGCGACGCCGCGGATCTGGGAAGAGCGACTGAACCGCGAGGTCGCCGAGGGGGTGCGCGACCGGCTGCCGCGGGAGATGGCGGCTTCCATGGACGACGAGAGGGTCTTCGGGCCCGTCCTCTACAAGCTGTCCCTCGCGTCGGCGGTGTCGCGCGGGCTGCTGGCGCGGTACCAGATCATCGTCCTGGAGCTCCAGGACCCGGTCGTCACGCCCGAGCGGCTGATGGGTGAGGAGCGGCGCAGTGAGGAGGTGCGGGGTCAGCGGCTCGGGGCCCTGCAGGCCGCGCTGTTGCACACGATGGCGCAGCACGACCTGTCGACGTGCATCACCTTCCACCACCGCACCATCGAGGCACAGGCCTACGCAGAGGGCCTGGAGCGGGTGGCGGCCAAGCTGCACGCCGACCAGCCCGAGACGTACCCGGCTCAGATCTGGGCCGACTGGCTCTGCGGCGAGCACGTGCCCGAGCGCCGGCGCGGAGTCCTGGGAAAATTCGGCACCACCACGCTGCGTGCCATTCTCTCGAATTGTCGCGTATTGGGTGAGGGCGTTGATATTCGCGCCGTGGATTCCGTAGCTCTCCTGGATCCCAAGGGCGCGCCGCACGATATTGTGCAGGCTATCGGGCGCGCTTTGCGTCAGAAGCCGGGACAGGGCAAGATTGCCTCGCTGATCGTGCCGGTATTTCTCCAGCCCGGGGAAAATCCGGAAGACATGTTCACCTCGGGATCGTATCGCCCGTTGGTGAAGGTATTGGAAGGTCTACGCGCTCACGACGAAGAGGCAATCGAATTGCTGGCGATCCCCCAGGAGCCGCAGAAGGACGTCGCGCAACCGTCCCAGCACATCGGTACGCCGCCCGGGGAAGGCGAGGAAGAATCCCGTCTGCTGCTCCGTTTCGCCGCCCCCAGGGATCCGGTGATGGTCGCGGACTGGGTGTCCTTCAACGTCATCGACACCGAACGCCAGGACTGGGCCCGCGGCTGGGCGAAGCTGAAGACGTACGTCGAGCGAGTCGGGAACGCGAGGGTGCCCTACGGACACCGCGAGGGCGCGACACCTCTTGGACAGTGGGTGGCGGAGCAGCGACGGGCGTACGGGGCCGGGGAGATGAACGGGCAGCGCGCCCAGCGCCTGGAGCGGTTCGGCATGGTGTGGTCGATGGCCGATGAGAGGTTCCAGGAGAACCTGGAAGCCGCCAAGGCGTACTACGACCAACACTGGACACTCTGCGCCCCCCGCACAGCGGCCATGCTGGATAGACCCTTGGGAATGTGGCTCGCGAATTTGCGGCGTCCTGGTGCCCTGGACGACCACCCCGACTGGAAGACAGCACTCGAAACCGTCGACGAAGACTGGAACCCCGCCTGGCCGGCGGACTGGCAACGCCACTACGCCGCACTACGCGAACTCGTAGCCGACGAAGACGGCCAAGCCCGTGGAGTCGACGTCCTACCCGGCGTCACCGTCCACGGGATGGACATCGGACGATGGGCCGCGAAACAGCGCCAACCGGCGGTGTGGGCTTCGCTGATGGACGGGCAGCGCGAACGCCTGGAGCAACTTGGTGTCGTACCGCTCCCCCCTGAGCAGGAAACACCCGCCAAGGTCCCCCAGGGCGCTTCAGGAGCCTTTGAGCGAGGCGTAGCGGCCCTGGCGCAGTACAAGGCCCGGGAGGGCTCCGTGATCGTCCCCAGAGGCCACACAGAGCAGTTGGACGGGGTAGAAGTCCGACTCGGAGTGTTCCTCAGCAACAGCAAAAGCCGTCGCGCGAAGCTCACCGTCGACAAACTCGCCGCGCTCGCCGCGCTGGGGTTGGAATGGGCACAGGAAGGTTAAGGAGTGGGCTAAGTTTTTGGTTAAGCAGTATCGGGTCCTGATGTGAAGGTGCAGGGAATGGCATCTGAGGAAGAGCTGTTCGCGTCCGTCGACGCTCTGTTGAACGAGGAGCCGCATCTCCCGCCTCCGGCGGAGCGTGCCCGGCTTCGTGAGGCCGCCGGCATCACCCAGGCCCGCCTCGCCACCGCGTTGAAGACGACGACCCAGTCGGTGAAGAACTGGGAGAACGGCCGCTCGGAGCCAAAGTCGCCGCGCCTGGATGCCTACCAGCGACTGCTGAACGGGTGGGCCGCGAAGTACCCGGCCCACGGAGCTCCCGCTGTCACGCCCGCCCCGGCTCCCGCGCTCAACCCGGAACCGGTTGCGGAGACGTTCACCGGCCAGGCCGTGCCCGAGGCGCCCGCCGTAGTGGAGGTGCCCGTCGTCCAGGCTGAGTCGGCGACGTCGCGCCGTCCGGCGAAGAAGCGTTCCGCGCCCGCCGTCGACTCGCGGTTCCCGCATGGTCCGCTCGCGGTGCTGGACAGTGACGGTTCCGCGTACGGCGTGGGCGGCATCGTGCTCGACTGCCCGGCGACCACGGTGGTGGAGCTGGTGGAGTGGACGCTGCGCGAGTCCGGTCTCGGTGCCGCGAGGCTCAACCGGTACGGCAAGGACTCCGACCCGCTGATCGTGCTCACCGCGGCGGCCGCCGTGAAGCTGGGGCTGCCGGAGCGCCTGGAGGGCCACGAGCAGCGCCGCTCCCTGCGCCTGCCCGAGGACCACCCGGTGGTCAAGCAGGTCGCGAAGGCACGGTGGCAGTTGACGCAGCGCGGGTTCGGCCCGTGGGCAAGGGTCTACCGCAAGGCCCAGGGGCGCGAGCGGCAGTGCGTGCAGCTCGCCATCCTGTCGTGGGACGCCCTCGATGAGCGGTCCTGGCCCGGCGTCGCGGACCTCGATGCGGCCGACATCGCCCGCATCCTCGGTGTCTACGCCCAGCGGGTCATCACCCCGCGCGGCTCCACAGCCGTCTCGGGCCTGGAGCTGATGACGGCGCTGCGCCCGCCGACAAAGGCCGTGCAGGACCCGCAGACCGGGAACTGGGTGTCCGGCCACAACGCGGGATCGCTGGGGACGGAGCCGATGGACCCGGCGCCGCCGGAGGCCACCCCGGAACATCCCGTGGTCGTGAACTCCGGCTGGAGTGGCGGGTTCCTCAATGAGGAGGCGTACCAGTGGGTGCGCTCGGTGGAGACGCTGTCCGATGAGGAGTGCGTGCTGCCCTTCGCGGTGGGCCTGGACCTCAACACCGCGTTCCTCGCCGCCGCGGCCCGCCTGGTCGTCGGTCTCTCCGCCCCGGACCACTTCCACAATCCGACGTTCAATCCGAAGATCCCCGGCTCCTGGCTGGTCGACCTCTCCCATATCGACCTGGACCCGCGCCTGCCCAGCCCGTTCACCCCGGACGGCACCCGCCCGACGGGACCGGCCTGGTACCAGACGCACACGGTCGCCTACGCCCAGGAGCTCGGCTTCAACGTGGCTCCGATCGAGGCGTACCTGCGCCGCGAGACCGGCGCGTACCTGGATCCGTGGCACGACCGGCTCAAGACCGCCTACGTCGACACCCTCGCCGACCTCGGCGTCACCAAGGACCTGGACGACCGGGCCTTCCTCGCCGCGATGGAGCAGCACAAGCAGATCGACCCGGCGATGGCCGCCGTCCTCGGTGCCATCAAGGCGACCGTGAAGGGCGGCGTCGGCAAGCTCCGCGAGCGCCCCCAGGGCAAGCAGTACAAGGACGGCGAGCCGTGGCCGGCCATGCAGCGCCCGACCTGGCGCCCGGACATCCGCGCCGCCGTCATCAGCAAGGCGCGGGTCAACATGCACCGCAAGTTGAACAACATGGTGAAGATGACGGGCCTGTACCCGCTGGCGGTGCTGTCCGACTGCGTCGTCTACCCCTCGCCGGGGGAGAGCCCGCTGGACTTCCTGCCGTACGCGACGTCCGGTAAGCCGCAGCCCGGCGGGTTCCGCCTCGGGCCCACGCCGGGCCTGGCGAAGCTGGAGGGCGTCCAGTCGATGCTGTGGGCGGTCGACCTGATGGAGAAGGGGCTGAACCCGGCCCGCCACATCAAGGGCGGCGACGCCGTCCTGGACGAAGGGGAGTAAGGCCGTGGGCGAGATCGACGACGCGATCGAGCGGGCCGACCGGGAAGCCTTCACCCGCGAGCCGCCGAAGACGCTGAAGGGCCAGATCGGCTACCTGATCAAGCAGTTGGGCAGTGCCAAGGCCGTCGCGCAGGAACTCGGGGTCACCGCCGACTCCGTCAACCGCTACCGGCGCGGCGCCCGCAAGCACGCCCGCGCCGACGTCGCCGCGAAACTCGACAACGCGGTACGGCAGCGGTGGCAGCCACAGGTGCGCAAACGCCGGCAGAAACAGGCCGCGACCTCCGGCGGGATCACCGTGGAGACCAGGGCCCGCTTCGGATACACCGCACCCGTCGGCACCACCGACGACGGACGCTTCCGCCGCCTCACCATCCACCTTCCTCCGGCGTACGCGCAACGCCTCTTCGACGCCCGCAACACAGGCGCCAGCGACCAGCAAATGCGAGGGATCATCGCCGAAGGGTTTAAGGAAATCTATTTCCAGGACGGCGGAGGGCGCGCCACAGGACTCTCCGACGTCACCCTCAACGACATCGACTACCTCGACCTCGACTACTGACCTGGCGCCAGCCGCGGCCCGGCACCTGCTTGTTGAGCCGAAGCACGATAGTTGTCACAAGAGACGGGGCGGGTGGGGACGCTGTTGCTGGCCGCGGGTGCCTTTCGTGTGGCTCCCCTGCAGGGTGAGATGACGCTGTCGTTCCTGGGGCGGATCGCGGACAGGTACGGCCTGACGGTGCGGAGTCTGCTGTCGTCGGTTACCGAAGTGGCTGGCCAGCAGGGCGTCGTCCGGGCTCTGCAGGGCGACAGTGAGGTGTTCTTGAACGCCGCGGCCCGGGAACGGGTCGCGGCGCTGTGTCGTGTGCCGCAGGTGGGCTTACGCCGTGCGTTGCCGGCCTGGACGCGGGAGGAGCCGCTGGGCCCCTCGAAGGAGCGGCCGGCGGCGCGGCTTTACAACGGGGTGGAGACGGTTGCTGCCTGGGGTCCGGCGTGCCCGGGCTGTGTGGCTGCGCGGACCGGTCGCGTTGCACCAGCCCGGGTGTACCTGGCGGCGCACCAGCGAGTCTGCCCACGCCACCGGTGCTGGCTGATGAGCGTGCCTGGCAACGGGAGCCGTGTCGTGGAGTTGGCCGGATGCCCGGAGGTAGTCCAGGCGCAGGCGGATCACCGCAGGCTGCTGCGCCGCTCCCCCGTCGCTGGTTCGGCGTTCGAGGTTGCGGAAGCGGTCACAGCCTGGTGGTGGGCACAGGAGTGGCCTGAGGAACGTCTGTGGCCGATGCGGCTGGATGCGGCCATGCCCGCTGGTGAGGATCCGCGGCGGTGGCGGATCCTGGCGCGGGATCTGATCACCTATCCCGAGACCGTCGCCCTCGCCACGCTTCTGGCCAGCCCGGCCTGGCGGCTCCGTGTCGCTGCTGACGGTGGTGGTCACCTCCCTTACCGGTTGGCTGATGTGCCCTGCGTGCCCGGCGAGCTGGGCCATCACTTGCGGCGACCGTGGCTCACCGAGCGTCTGGCCGGCTGTACCCACGGAGCGCTGTTTGCCTGGACGTACCAGTGCATCCGTACCGAGGGCGGCAGTGGAGACGACGAACAGCGGCTGTGGCAGGTCCCCTTGGCGCTCCGGCCCCGGCCTCTCGCCGACGTTCTCGCGGGCTACCAGCGCCGGCAGACCGCGGGCACAGAGGGTCTGCCGGCGCAGAAACGGCTGCGGGGTCACAGCGTGCACGCCGAGGGCGCCTTCGCCGCCGGCCTGGCCCACGCGCGCACCTACGCCGCCCAGCACGGCCACCTCGCCACCCAACGCGACACCCGAGTCGGTTCCTTCGCCCTGGGGAAATGGGTGCACAACCAGCAGGCCCACGCCTTGGTCCTGCCTGAAGAAAAGGCCGCCGCCCTCAAGGAGGTGGATCCGTGGTGGAACATCCCCTGGTCGGTGTAGTGGCAGCGCTCCTACTACCGCGCCCGCGACCACGTCAGACGCCACGGCCCCCTCAACGCCGCCGACGGCTTCCCCGACACCCACATGCTGACCGGGGAATGGCTGTACCTGCAGTGCACCGACTACAGCTCACTCCACCCCCAACAACGCCGTCTGCTGACCGACATCGGCCTCACGGCCCAGGCCGCCGGCAGCGCACGCCCGCGCCGAACGAGCCGGACAGCAGGCATCGATAAGGCTGTTGACTGTGCGCGCGCCTTCGCCGCCGAACACGGATGCCTGGCCCTGGCCACCAAGAACATCTCGTACCAAGGGTTTTTGCTCGGGAAGTGGCTCACTGCCCAGCGTTGCCTCACCCGCCGCCAGGACGAACCCGGCGCGCACCTCCAGGTACTCGACGCGATCGACGTGTGGTGGAACCCCCCGTGGCCCCTGGCGTGGCAGCGCACCTGGCACCGGATCCGCGCTCATGCCCGAGACCGGCACCAAGGGGCCGCAGAAAGGAGCTGGCCGGACGGCAGTGACAGCTGGGCCACATGGCTGTCCGTACAGTGCACCAGCTACAAGCAGTTGCATCCGCAGCAGCAGCATCTGCTGGCGGAGATCGGCATCACCGCCGAGACCGCCGCCGCTCGCCCCCACGAGGTCATCGCCCAGCTCTGCGGTACGGGCCCCGGGCTGGCCCACGCGCGCACGTACGCCGCCGCACACGGCCACCTCGCCACGCCCCTGAAAGCTTGTCCTGAGGGGTTTCCGCTGGGCCGGTGGCTGAGTGAACAGCGCCACCGGGCGCGGGAACACCACCAGGCAACGGGCGGGACATGGCCGGTCGGTACGCTCCTCGCGGCGCTCGACCCCTGGTGGAACCCGACCTGGTCCTTGGAGTGGCAACGCAATTGGAGCCGCGTACGCGAGCGGTCAGAGTCCGCAGCCGACGGCGGTGGTACCGGCATTGCGGGCCTTGAGAAGGAGTTGGCCGACTGGCTAAGGCATCAACGCATCGGCTACGGCACACTCCACCCCGAGCAGCACCGCCTGCTGACCAAGATCGGTATCACCGCCGAGACAGCCCGAGCCGCCCAACCACCGGCTCCCCGCGTTGGGCCCGGTCTGCTGGACACCGCGCTCGCACAAGCCTGCACCTACGCGGCCGAATACGGCCATATCGCCGCACCCATCAGCACCGTCCTCAACGGGTTCCCGCTGGGGAAGTGGCTGGCCTGGCAACGACGACGCGCCGGCCAGGGCCGCCTCTCCCCCACCCGGGCCGAAGCCCTGACCCTGATCGATCCGTGGTGGAATCCGCCCTGGCCCCTGCAATGGCAGCAGGCCTACCACCGCCTCCGCACAGCAGCCACGGGTGCCGGCGGCGTATCGGCCACGAACCTCCCCCGAGGCTTTTGCCGCTGGATCCGTGTCCAGCAGGAGTCCTGGGAGCATCTCCACCCCGGCCAGCAGGACCTCCTGACCGCCCTCAGCATCACACCCGACGCTGTCGTAGGCGAACGACCCGCCCCGGCCACACGCTCCTACCCCGCCAGCCCCGGACTCGACCACGCACGCGCCTACGCCGCCCGACACGGCCACCTCACCCCGGACAAACACACACGACAAGACGGCTTCCCCCTCGGCAGATGGCTGTGCCAGCAACGCCGCAAACAACGCGCCGGCACCCTCTTCACCACAACCGCAGCCGCCCTCACCAGCCTGGACCCGTGGTGGAACCCACCCTGGCCCTACACCTGGCACCGCACCTGGCAGCAATACCGCGCCACGATCAGCGGGAACGAACCCGCCCCCGACACACTTCAACACTGGGCCAACGTCCAACGCGCTCAATGGAGCACCCTCCACCCCCACCAAAAGGTGCTACTGACAGCCATCGGCGTATGCGGGAGCCAGCCGCTTTGATGCAGCCTGGCAGCGCGGCTATTCGGCGGGGCTCGGCTTCACTGTCAAAGATCCATGGTTCGCTGGTACATCGGCAGGACGGTGCGCATGAGCTGTTCGCCGCGGGTGGTGATGGCCTCGAAGTCGCTGCGGGCCATGGCGGCGAAGTTGGTCGGGTAGGAAGCGACCGCGCTGCGCGGGACGAGGTCGGCTGGCGGCGCGGGCAGGCGGTCGTCCTTCATTCCGAGGTACGCGAGGGCGAGGCCGTCGATGCGTCCGCTGGCAGCCCACTCGTGCAGGCGGGCGCGGGCGGAGTCTTGGGCTTTGCGGTGGACGGTGGCGAAGGAACGGCTGAGACGTCCGGGCATAAAGTGTGGTGCCTTGACGGCGAGTTCGCCCATGCCTGCGTCGCAGGAAATGATGAACGGGACGTCGTAGACGTGCGGGGTGTGGTGCGGTGAGCGTCCCGGTTCGAGGACGGACAGGCCGAGGTTGTCGTAGACGCCGCCGTCGGTGAGCAGCACGGTGTGCTGCTGGTGGTGTCCGTCGCGGTGCTGGAAGGTGAAGGTGCGTTCCAGGGCCGGTAGGAGGGCGGGGTAGGCGGCCGAGGCCGCGACGGCGGTGGCGACATGGACGGGCTCGGTGATGGTGCCGTAGCGGGAGCAGCCGCTGCGGGTGCTGCCGAAGCGAACCGCGTTGGTGGTGGCCAGGTCGGTGGCGGTCAGAACGACGTCGAGACCGGGGTGGGTGACGTCGGCCAGGGTGGTGGTGCCGAACGCCTTGTGGGCGAGGACGGCGGCCAGGGCGTCGGTGCGGTTGGCGGGGCGTGCGACGGTGACCTGGGTGGTGCGGGTGAACAGCTGGCGGGTGCCTGCGCGGGCAGCCGCAGTGAGGTTGCGGGCGACCGCGGAGGGATTGAATGCCTGGCGTGCGATATCCAGTTGCAGGCCGGAGCGCAGCAGGTCAGTGGTGCGGGCGTCGAAGTCGGTGAACTCTTTCGGGCCGTAGGCCCACAGGGCGGCGAGGAGGGAGCCGCCGGAGATGCCGGAGACAACGCGGATGTAGTCGAGGAGGTCGCGGTCGTGCAGGGCGCGCAGGCAGCCGAGGTGGAAGGCGGCGGCGCGGGAGCCGCCGCCGGACATGGCGAGGCCGATGGTGCGGGTCATGAGCGGGAGCCCTTGCGTGGGAGGGGGACGGGACTGTGGGGGCGGGTGGAGTAGCCGCCGGGCCACCACTGCACGGGGCCGAGGTGAGCGGGTGGTTGCGGCGGGGGCGGCTCGGCCGTGACCGAGGCGGTGCGGGCGGCGAGGTGGGCGTAGAGGTCAGGGCTGTCCCCGGTGGCGAGCCACTGGTGCCAGACAGGGGGTGGTCCTCCGGCGATGAGGACGAGGGCGCGGGCGGGGGCGTCGTCCAGCGGGAGGGTGAGGCTGGTCATGGCAGCGCGGTCGGTGGCGCTGGGCTGGGCAGCGGTGTGCGGGTGGGTGTGCCACATGCCCAGGAAGCGGCTGATGTTGCCGGTAGCCTTCCGGCGGGCGGTGAGGTGGCCGCTGACGCCGTCCAGACCGTGCTGGAAGTAGGCCTCGGTCAGCAGGGAGTCGGGGGGCGGGCCGGTGGCCTCGTCGATGAAGATCACACCGGTGGCGTCGTCGACGGCGCCGAGCAGGGTGCCGCCGGTTTCCACGCGCGGGCCCCGCACTCGGGCGCCGCGTCGGGCTTCCGCGCGCATCTCGGCCAGTGCGGCGGGGGTGATGCGCACGTCGTAACCGGTGGCCTCGTCCGTGGCGAGGGTGTCGTTGGGCCAGGTCAGCCAGCGCGGCCCGGACGGCTGGGTGATGGTGGGGCCGGTGGGCATGCGAACGATGAGGACGGCCATGGTGTGCTGGTCGGCGGGTTCGGCCAGGGCGTGGAGGACGCCGGTCGCCAGTTGTCCGGCCAGTGCGGTGACGTCGGCGGCCGATCCGGTGAAGGTGGCGTCCGAGCAGCCGGGTTCGGGCTGGAAGAGCTCGGTCGGGGGTGTGGTGGGGAAGAAGTCGTCGATCAGGTCGTCGAAGGCGCGCGTGGCATCGGCGTGCGCGGCCAGCGCGGTGCGCCGCAGGACGTCCGTGCCACCGCCGGTGGCACCGTGGGGTGAGATGGCGGCGATGCCGCGGGTGGCGTGGTGGCCGATCATCAGTGTGGCCAGGTGGGGCCAGGGGGCGGTGTCGGTGCGGCGGGCGCGTTCGAGGTGGGCGCGGACGATGCGGTTGGCGGTGCAGTCCCAGATCAGGTCGAAGGTGTGCAGGTTGAGGGCGGACAGCCGGGTGGTGACGTTGCCGACGAGGGCTTCGACATGGGTGGCGTGGGGGTCGATCCGGTTGAGGCGGTCGGCCAGGACCCTCGCCTTGGAAAAGCCGATGTCGGCGTCCGTATAGGGCTGGCGGGCCAGGATTCCGGGGTGGACGAGTCCGTGGTCGGCGACGGTGAGGTGCGCGGCTCCGGCGCGGGCGCACATGTCGGCGACGGGTGCTCCCAGGGCGCCCGCGCCCAGGACGAGGATGCGTTTGCCGCGCAGCCAGGCCGCGGGGCTGGCGTGGTCGCGTCGGACCGTGACCTCGGGCCGGGCTTCGTAGACGCGCATCCACCGGGTGCTCTGGCGGTCGAGCCAATCGGTGCCGAACCGGACGACCTCGTCGCCGAGTTCGGCCAGGTACGCATGCCCGCTGAAGGCAGTGTCGGCGGCCAGGCGCCCGACCTGATCGGCGAAGTCGGGCAGGTGCCAGGCCACCAGGTGCGTCCGGCGCGGCCCGTCGCCGGCGATACCCCGCGAGGGGGTGCCCAGCAGCAGGTGCACCGGCGCGGCTGGGGTGTCCTCGTCGTCCCCGGTCGACGCGGTGGCGTCGGCGTCGGGGCACAGCAGGGTGCGGTTGTGGCCTGCGACGAATCCCGTCAGCCCCAGCAGCAGGCGCGTCGTGATGTGGTCGCGGGCCATGGACTCCACCAGCTCGCGCGCGGTGAGCGGGTATTCGAACGTCAGGTGCTTCGTGGTGACGACAACGGGGGCGAGGAAGGCGCGGGCGTCGGCCGGCAGCGCGGCGCTCTCCCGCAACCGTTCCAGGCTGTCGGGCCAGGGGTCCTCGGCGGCGAGCCAGCCCACAACGTCGCATCTGATGTCGTTGACCTGGTGCAGTACGGCGGCGCCCAGCCACGGCCCGTCCGGTCGTGCGACGGGCGCGTCGTGACGGATCACGAGGAGTCCCGCGGTGTGGTCGGTCAGGGCGTTCGGGGGGTGCAGGGGTTCGCCGGGCCGGTCCAGTTGTCCCGCGGCGGCCGCCTCGAACCAGTCCAGGAGGCGGGTGATGAATCCGTACATGCCGTCGGCCGGATCCCATTCGGTCGCCGTCGAGCGGTACAGGCACAGGTGGCGGCCCCAGTTGACGTGCGGGGCGCCGGCGAAGCGGGTGTGCTGGGTTTGCACGCTGGGGGCGGTGAAGGGGAAGTTCGGAGGGATCCGCAGGGTGACCGCCTCGACGCTGCGCAGCCGCAGGCCGTCCTGGGTGGGCGGCAGGTTGGCGCAGCCGACGCTGACGCGGGCCTCGACGTACCCGTCGGCTGTGGCGGCCACGTGGGTGGCCGCCACCGATCCTTGAGATGCCTGGACGATCCGGTGCAGTTGTTCGAGGGCGAGCTGCTGGCCCTCGGTGAGTTCCAGGGTGGTGCTGTCCTTCACGCGGCACCGAATCCGATCTGTACCGCGGGCTCGGCCTTGTCGCCCCTGGCCTGCTGCACACCGGCGCGCGCGGCGTCCGTACCTCGCGGGTGCGGCAGGCCAGCACTGGCAGCGAAGGTCGCGGCCGGGTAGCGGGAGGCACCCAGTGCGGCCAGTAGCCGGCGTCCCCCGCCCGCGGCCTCCAGCATCCGGGCCTTGTTCTCCAGGTCGGCGACGTCCACCAGTTCGAGGCCCAGGCCCGGCTCCAGGGCGAAGACCACCGGACGGGGTTCCTCCTTGGAGGGGTACTCCCCCGTGCACAGCACCTCGTAGTCGGTGATCGATGCGTAGGCGCCCCGGGCCAGCAGGTGCGGCGGGTTGTTGCCCTTCTCGTCCTTCTCGCGGAAGGGCAACGAGCTGGCGATCACCCGGGCGTCCGGACTGGCATGCGCCTGGAGCAGGTCGAGAAGGTCCTGCTTGAGCTCCTCCTCACCGTCCTCGCCCTCGGCGTACATGGCCTTCTTCGAGCAGTGGTGCGGGGAGAGCAGCACGTCCCATTCCACCCGGTCCGAGTTGCCTGCGGCTTCACTATTCTCGAAGATCATCTTGATGATGGGGTAGGCGAGGTCGCCCAGGAACAGCAGTCGGCCGATTGTGCCGTCACTGGCCTTCAGCTGAACCTGCAGGGCCAAGGACGTGTCGTTGCGGTCGCCTGCGCAGTGGTCCTTGAACGGTGCGTGGACGAACGCCTCGAACCGGTCCGCGACATCCTGGCCGTCGATCTTGGTGATCACGTCGCCGGGGAAGGTGAAGTACTCGTCGGGCAGTTCGGCGTAGGAGTGCAGTTCGCGGTCCTCGTCGTAGCCGATGATGCGCACCCGGTCTCCGCTGTCCGGCTCCTTGCCGTCCTTGACAGCCTTGAGGGTGGCGTCCACGCGTCGCTCGACCTCGTCCTGGAAGCGCTGTGCGTCCTCGCACATGGGCTTGTCCTCGGACAATTCGCGCCACAGCCGAGGTGTCGCCCAGATCTCCCCGATCAGGATGGAGCTCTCCAGAAGGTCGCCGAAGCCGCAGCAGTGGTCCGAGTCGGCGTGGGTCAGGGCAAAAACCGCCAGGTAGGGCGTCGTGCCGTCGGGCTGCGGGAGGGTCTCCTCCAGGCGGTCAATGACGGCGGCGACCACCGCGTCGTCCTCGTCGGCGGCCTTCATGTCCCGCAGGTCCACCTGCATGACCAGGTTGTCGCCGACCACGATCGTGGTGGAGTCACCCGTGCCCACCGGCCAGAACACCACCCCCTGTCCGGGAAGTTCCGTCTCCACCATGTCGTACCTCTTCACTCGATGTTGATCAACTACCGGTAAAAGCAGACAAGTTCACTGGAAATCAGGTCTACCACGCGCCACTGACAACGCAGCCTCCATCAGGCAGCGCAGCGCCTTCCCCAGCCGCTGCCGGCGGCGTCGTGGTGTTAGGGCCGGCCCGGTGCCTCTCCCAACCGCTCCGCTTAATGTGCTGGGCATCCGTTCTGAAGGCGCCCGCCCGAGACTGCGAATACGAGACCGTGGCGGAGTGACCCATGACCTTGGCCTACTGCGGACCGCTCCCTTACCGAGGGAGACGACCTCGTCGCTGATCTGCCGCATCGCCAGCCGCTACGGACTGGAGGCCAAGGCGTTGCGGTCCTGTTGGCGCTGGCGCAACCACCAGCCCAAGCACGAGGGCGGGACCTGTCGGGCAGATGCCGAGGTGCTGCTGAATGCGGCTGGACGGCAGCTCCTGGCAGGTCTGTGCGGTGTCGAAGAAGACATGCTGGCGCGGGCGTTGCCGTCCTGGGGGCGGGAGGATGCCAAGCTGCCGGCCGCGGATGCCGGGGAGCCGGCGGCGGCGTGGCGGATCGGTGGTGCGGTCGCCGGGCCGGTGGCGTTCGGTTGTCGTCTGTGCACGGCCCGGCGTACGGGGACGGCTGGGCGGGCGGTGCTGTACGCCCCACGGTGGAACCGTGTGTGTGTACGGCACGGGCGGTGGCTCCTGGACGCGGACGCCGACCAGCCCCATGAGTACTTGGACGTGCGGCGTCAGCCGGAGGTGGCCGCGGCGCAGCGGCGGTGGGCGGGGGTGGCGCGGCGGGCGGTGCGGGCGGGGGCCGAGCCGGAGAGAGTGTTCGCGCTGGCGCACGCGGTGGTCGCCCGGTGGTGGGAACAGGCCCTGCACTGGGAGCGGGAGAAGGTCTGGCCGCGGCGGCTGCATCAGGTCGCGGGCGGTGATGCCGGGGGTGATCTGGAGTGGTGGCGGATCGTGGGCCGGGACGCGGTGGTCTTCCCCGAGGTGGTGGCCGTAGCTGATGTGTTGCTTGATCCGGCTATGGCCCGGCTGGTGTGGGTGGACAGCGGTGCCGAGCAGCCGCGAGTGCTGCCCGTCGACGGGTTGTTCTGCCGTCGGCTCGGTGAGCAGGTGGGGCGGGAGTGGCTGGGGCTGCTAGCCGCGGCGGACCATGGCGGTCCGCTGATCGCGTGGATGGGCAGCGTGATCCGGTTGCGCCGTGGGGCCGGTGGGCCTCCCGGATACGACAACGACCCCTGGTGGCTGCGCCGGGAGCATCAGCCGGTGACGATGGCGGGGCAGTTGCGGGTGCTGGGCAAGGAGAAAAGGGCGCCGGGCTCGGGGACGATGTGGCGGGCGGTGGTGCCGGCCGAGCAGCGGATGCGGATCGGCAGTTTCATCGGCAGTGCCGAGGAGCAGTTGCTGCAGCTGCGCGGCGTGCAGAGCGGGCCGACTGCCGAGGTCGCCCGGCAGCTGCTGCAAGGCCTCGGTCACAGTGCCGGTCTGGTCGAGGCGGCCTGGAAGCGGACCGCGGTGGCGGCGGTGAACGGCGGGGTGCCGTTGGAGGAGGTGGCCAGGTGGGCGGATATGTCCCCCGGGACACTGAGGAGCATGCTGATGGCAGGTGAGCAGGAAGAGGGCGGCTGATAGCAAGGTGGGATCGGGCGCATCGGCTGTTAGCTGACACAGCACTCGTTTGTGGCAGAAACCCTGAAAACGGCGGCACCTGTCAGCAGGAGCGGCTTGGCTGACGCGGTGATCAGCATAGGAGAGGCCGCCCGGCCCGGGGGCCGGGCAAGGCAAGCGGCCGTGGATCGTCGAAGTGGGTTCGAGGCGGTGTTCCTCGATCCGGTGGGGCAGTCGGTTCAGCAGCGGTGGGCGGATGCCGCCATGACCGTGGCGTTCGAGGAGTTGCCTCCGGTGTCGGCGTTCCCGGTGATCCCGGGGCGCCGCTGGGGGCCGGGGCTGTGGTGGTCGGGGACCACCGGGCGGCATGTGGCGGCCGGGTCGAACGCGATGCGCACGCAGCTGATAGTCCTGGACCGCGACCCTGATGTGACCGGGTTCGCGGGGCGTCCGGTAAGGCTGATGTGGCGCGAGGAGCGGGGCCGGGTGCGTTCCTGGGTGCCGCAGCTGTTCGCCCGGTACCGCGACGGCACGGGTCTGCTGGCCGACTGCCCCAGCCACCCGGAGGCCGGCGGCGACCGCGCGGTGAAGGCCGCCGAAGCGGTGAGCGCGGCATGTGAGGAGATCGGCTGGACCTACCGGCGCCTTGCGCCGCTCGACGACGTCCTGGCCGCAAATCTGAAGTGGCTGGCCGGCTACCGCCACCCCCGCAACGCCGGCCGCCCCGGCCTGGCGCCCGCGGTCGTGGAGGCGTTCGCGCGGCCGCGGCCGCTGATCGAGGGCGCTGAAGCGGCCGGCGACCCGATCGAGATTCTTCCCGCCGTCTTTCACGCCCTGTGGCACGGGCGGGTGACGGCAGACATGGAGGCACCGCTGCATGAACGCGTCCTGGTCGGCCCTGCTGGCGGGAATGGCCCGGGTCCGGGCACGGCGGGAGGGGCTCGGTGACCGCGCGGCGCAACGCCCGGCCATCGGTGAAGGTCGGGGCGCAGGTCCGGTTCCGCGGTGTGAAGTGGCAGGTGGTCGCCCTGTCTGGGCAGGTGATCCATCTCGTCGGCCCCGACGGCGGCGGCGAGGCGGTGCTCGCCGGGTACCTGTTCGCCGATCCCGGCTTCAGCGTCATCGGGGCCGATGTACCGCAGGCGGCCCCGCAGTGGGGGCTGTTCGAGACCGCCCCCGCCGCGGCGCGGGAGAAGGCCCTGGCCTGGCAGCGGCATGTGCGGGAAGTCGAATGCGGGCTGGCCGACGGGCCCGGCAGTGCTGGGGCGGTGCGGGAGCAGTACGACCCCGCACGGCACACGCTGGCCGAGCGGGAGCAGGCCAAGGCCGAAGAGCTGACCGCGCTGGGCTTCGGGCGGGTATCGCGTACGACGGTGCAGCGCATGCGCCTGGCCTACCGCAAACAGGGACTGTGGGGACTCCTCGACCACCGCACCACCCGTACCGCCAGCCCTACCGGGCGCTCCGACGAACGGGTCGTCGCCGCCGTCCGTGAAGCGCTGCGCCGCCGGCGCGGGCGCTCCAAAGGCACCATCAACGGCCTGTTCCCGCTGATCAACCAGATCCTCGAAGATCAGCACGGCCCCGGTGCGGTGCCCGTGCCGTCCCAGGCCACGCTGTACCGGCTCGTCACCTCCCTCGCCCGCCCCGGTGAGCTGCCCAGTGGTCCGGTGCGGCAGGTGCCTGCGAGTGTCGAGGGGCGGGCTTTCACGCCCGCTATGGCGCTGCGGCCGGGCGAGCAGGTCCAGATCGACACCACCCGCCTGGATGTTCTGGCCCTCTTCGACGACGGGCGCTTGGCCCGGCCCGAGCTGACGATCGCCGTCGATGTCGCCACCCGCTCCATCCTGGCCGCCGTGCTGTGCCCGAGCGCGACCAAGGCCGTGGACGCGGCCCTGCTGCTAGCAGAGATGGCGGTCCCGCACCCGGCCAGGCCGACCTGGCCGGACATCCTGCGGATGGATCACGCCCGCGCGCTCCCCTACCAGCGGCTGGCCACACTCGATGAGCGTCTGGCCGGTGCGGCGGCCCGGCCGGTCGTGCTGCCCGAGACAATCGTCGTCGACCGCGGCAAAGTCTTCGTCTCCGCCGCTTTCACCGCCGCCTGCGAGAGCCTCGGCATCAGCGTCCAGCCCGCCCCGCCCCGCGCCCCCACCGCGAAGGGCATCGTCGAGCGCACCTTCGGCTCCATCAACGCCCTGTTCTGCCAGCACCTGCCCGGCTACACCGGCTCCGACGTCACCCGCCGCGGCCCCGACACAGAGAAAGACGCCTGCTACAGCGTCGCCCATCTCCAGGACCTTCTCGATGAGTGGCTGGCGCACTACCACCACCGGCCCCACGAAGGGCTGCGCCACCCGATGATGCCCAGGAAGGCCCTCACACCGAACCAGATGTGGGCCGCCCTCGTCGCCGTCGCCGGCTACGTCCCCGTCCCGTTGGCCGGGCACGACTACCTCGAACTGCTCCCCGTGCGCTGGCAGGCGATCACCCCCGCCGGTATCCGCATCCGCCACCGCACCTACGACGCCGACCTCCTCGCCCCGCACCGCGGCCAGGCCTCCCCCGTCGCCGGACGCGGCGGGAAATGGGAGATCCACTACAACCCCCACGATGTGCGCCAGATCTGGGTCCGCCTCCCCGACGGTGAACTCACCGAGATTCCGTGGATCCACCGCGACCACGTCCACCGGCCCTTCGACGAACGCACCTGGCAGCACATCCGCGCCCAGGCCGTTGACGGCAACCACGGTGACACCGAGCAGTACGAAGCCGGCCTCGCCGACGCCCTCGACCAGCTCATGCGCCGCGTCCACAGCGGCCACGCCACCACAACGGAGCAGGCACTCCTGGCCCGCACCGCCCACGTCCCGCTCCCCACAGCCCGCGACGAGAACCCCGGCGCCGAAGCACCCGCCGACAACCTGGAGCAGCAAGCCGGCGAAGGCAACGACGACAGCATCGACGACCTCGACGGCCTACCCGACGACGACTTCAGCCCCGCCCCTGCCGCCGGATTCGGGCTCTACAACGCATACGAGGAAGCCGACAAGTGGTGAACCCGAACCCGCCAAACGCGAGCAGCACACCAGGCGGTCCCGGCGGCAGCGGCGGAGCCGAGCTGTCGTGGCCGCTGACCACCTGGCAGGGCTGGCACCGCTTCGCGACCACTGACCCCGTCGTCCCTCCCCGGCCCGGCGACCCGCCCCGCAGTACGGAGGAACGCCTGGCCTACCACTCCGCGTTCGTCACCATCCGCACCCCCGCCATCCACGCCCTGGCCACCCAGGTCCGCACCCTGATGATCCTCGGCCGCCACCAGCAGAGCACCGCACGGCCCTCCCTGATCGTCACCGGACCCGCCGCAGCCGGGAAAACCACCGCCCTCCTGAACGTCGGGCGTACCTGCCACCTCGCCCACACCCGCAAAAACCCCGCACCGCCCGGATCAGCGCATGCCGCGGTACCCGTCGCGTATGTCCTGGTCCCGCCCGGCGCCACCGCGAAAACCCTCATCACCGAGTTCGCCCGCTACCTCGGCATCCCCATAACCGCGCGTATGACCCAGACCCAGATCACCGAAGCCGTCTGCCACACCTACACCCAGGCCGGCGTCCAGCTGGTGATGATCGACGAGATCCACCGCCTCAACCCCCGCACCACCACCGGCGCCCAAACCGCCGACCTTCTGAAAGACCTCAGCGAACGCCTTCCCGCCACATTCGTCTACGCCGGCATCAGCGTCACCGATACACCCCTGTTCACCGGCGTGCGAGGAGCCCAACTCGCCGGACGCGCCACGCTCGTCGATTGCGGCCCCCTCTCCGCCCGCCACGGCAAGCGTGAACCCTTCCGCGAGGTCATCACCGATATCGAGAACGCCCTCGACCTCCAGCAGCACAAACCCGGCACCCTCCCCCGCCACGCCCCCTACCTCCACCAGCGCACCGCAGGCCGCATCGGATCCCTCACCCGACTGATCCGCCAAGCCGCCATCACCGCCATCAGTGACGGCACCGAACGCATCACCAAAACCACCCTCGACACCATCCGCCTCGACCACCTCGCCGAAACCCAACACCGCCCCCGCCGAGGCCGATAGGCACACCTGCCAGGCAGACAAAACAGCCCTGACCAGCACAAAAACCAACCGGGCCTTTACACGCCAGAACTAACTACAACAGACCCAGCCCCGCTCAGCACAGAACACATAACCCCAGCTCAGGTACCCCCACCCACCTGTCCGAGCCGCCAATTCCACCTCTCAGCGAACTAGCAACACCCCAGACCAGCCGCCTCGCTGTGCACCAACAAACCCCCCTCCCAGCGTTAGGAAGGCCGCGCTGGAGGCCGTGGATAAGCACTGGAACCCCGCGTGGCCGGCGGAGTGGCAGAGGCACTACGCCGCGCTGCGCGAGCTGCTGACGGACGAGGAGGACCACTCCGCCGTCCTTCCCGGCTTCACCGTCCACGGCATGGACGTCGGGAAGTGGCTGGCGAGGCAGCGTCAGCACGCGGTCTGGGCGGACCTGGTGGAGGGGCAGCGCGAGCTCCTGGAGGCGGTCGGCGTCGTGCCGCTGCCCCCGGAGGAGGTGGAGCCCGCCAAGGCCCCCAGGAAGGCCGTGAGCGCCTTCGAGAAGGGCGTGGCGGCCCTGGCGCAGTACAGGGCTCGCACCGGCTCTGTGACGGTCCCCAGGGCCCATGTGGAGGTGCTGGAGGACGGGTCGGAGGTCAAGCTCGGGGTGTTCCTCAGCAACAGCCGCAGCCGCCGGGCCAAGCTGACCGCCGACAAGCTCCAGGCGCTCGCCGCGCTCGGGCTGGAGTGGGCGGCGCTGGAAGGGGCGGCGTGATGACCGGAGGCGAGCAGGCGCGGGCGCAGGTCGAGGTGGCGGAGACGGAGTTCGGCAGGGAACTGTGCGCCCGCCTCCAGTCCTTCCAGGACCAGCACGACCAGGCCGTGCGCGAGGGCGACACGGCGCGGCTCACGGGGACTTGTCCGGGCAAGCACGGCCGCTGGGGGCGGATCTGCGTCCTGCCCGACGGTCACGAGACCTCGATGGAGGAACCGCACTGGGGCCGCAACAGCGAGGGCCGGCCGATCGCGTGGGTGGGCAGCGCACCTGACGACTGGTGAGCGGCGGTGAGAACGGCGAAGGACCCCGGGGCGCACGAGCGGCCCGGGGTCCTTCGCTGTCCGGGGCCAGCGGCACCACCCCCAGGCCCTACACGCACTTGAGTGCGATGCCCGGGGGTTCTGAGCTGCGGCATCGGACTGGTGTGCGTGTAGGCCCTGGGATCTTGGGCTGCTCCCCCGGCGAACTACGCCAGATCGCGGTCACGATGGGCGTTGACCGGCCGGTCTAGCCGTCGGCTCGTTCCTTCTCGATCGCGTTCATCCTGCGGACCATGCTGATCTGCGCGCGGATCATCGTGTCGAACAGGGTCTCCGGATCGCCGTCGGGTCCGGCGCTCGCAGCCAGCATGGAGGCGACTTGGCTGGCGAGGACGGTGACCACGTCGGCCGTCCCCACCGGGCCGCGGACCTCGATCAGTTTGCGCACGGCGTCGTCGATGCGGTCCATGGCCTCCTCGCCCTGGAGGAACAGCCCGAGCCGCTCGGCGAGGAACATGCGGACGACCGCCACACCGTCGGCCAGGGCGGTGTCCACGTTGAAGTCGGCGCGGGCCTTCTCCGACTCCTTGAGCACGGCCGGGATCGTGTACGTCCGCTGCTCCGGGATGAGGCCCTCCTTCCGCCACTCCTCGTACGGGATGGGGCCGACGGCGTCGCGGCGTGCACGGTGTTCGTTGGTCGGGCGGCCGCCTGCGGTGCGGCAGGCCCGCCCTGCGGCTGCCTTGCAGGTCGGGCATTCGACGCGGCGCTTCCACGAGCGCACGAGATCCATCACGGCATCGGAGTGGAGGTGGCGTCGCCACTCGCCGCCCCACGGGATGCTGTCCGATCCGTTCTCCACGCCCATGCCCCCTGGATCCGGTGGTGTGTGCCGTGATGACGACCGTACCTGCGGCGGCGCCCCTCAACCGTCGATCGGGGGAATGCCGTTGCCGCCGGTCTCCAGCGCGTACAGCTCGTAGGAAACGGGTCCGGTCTCGGAGTCCCGGTCGGCCGTGCCGATGCGGGTGAACCCGGCTTTGACCAGGACGCGGCCGGAGGCGGGGTTGTCGGGGTGGTGCATGGCCTCCAGGCGGTTGAGGCCGGCGGTGGTGAAGGCGGCGGTGACGACCTGGTGGGCGGCTTGGGTGGCGTAGCCGTTGCCCCAGCTGTCGTCCCGGAGGATGTAGCTGATGGTGCCCATGGACGGGGTCCGTCGCCGCAGGGCGATCAGGCCGATCACCTCGGCTTCGTGAAGGATGCCCCAGCTCCACTGCGCGCGCGGGGTTTCGGCTGCTCGGGCGAGGGCGGTGCGGATCTTCTCGTGGGCCTGGTCGAGGGTGAGGGGCCGGCCGGTGGTGTGCCGGATGGAAGCCCCGCTGTAGATGCGGGTGAGGGCGGGGGCGTCATCGAGGACCAGGGCGCGCAGGGTCACCATGCGGCGGTCAGCTCCTTCGCGGTGGGACGGTCGGCAGGGTCGGGGGCCAGACACGCGGTAATGGCGTCCTCGAACGCGGGAAAGGGCCACGGCCGGACGTCGCGCAGCGCGGTGGTGGTGCCCCGGGCGATGGCCGCCAGCTTCTCCAGCCGGTCGAGGTCGTCGTCGTAGGCGACGGGGCGCTGGCCGGTCCAGCACCAGAACAGGGAGGCGCCCAGGCTCCAGACGTCGCCGGGCGGCTGTGCCTGGATGTGGGTGTCGGCGGGGGTGTCGAGGATCTGCGCGGCGAGCTCGGGGGCGGTGGTGTGGGTGAGGGCGCCCCGATACGGGACGTGGCGGCCGTTGTCGGGGCCGCAGGCGAGGGCGTAGTCGATGACGGCGGCGTGTCCGCCGTTGGTGACCAGGGTGTTGGTCGGCTGGACGTCGGCATGGGCCCACCCGGCGGCGTGCATGAGCGCGAGGTGCTCCGTCCAGGTACGGGCGATGCCCGCGAGCCAGGGGCGCACCGAGGCGCGGTCTCCTTCCGGGCCGCGGGCGAGGGCGAGGGCCCGCCACAGGGGCGCCCCGTCGATCCAGTTCACGGCCAGCCACCGGCCGCCTTCCCACGGCCCGGCGCTCACCCGGTAGTCGGGGTCGAGGGCGCCGACGGCGGTGAGGCGAAGGAGGTGGTCGTCTTCCTGGGCCATCTCGGCGGCCTTGTCGCGGACGTTGTCGTCGGGGTTGTTGGTCTTCAGCGCGACGGCGCGCTTGGGGCCCTGGAGTTTCCAGGCGCGGGAGCCGCGCCGGTCGCTCAGGAGCTGGATCGCGGTGGGCTCGCCGGTGTGTCCGGCGAGGAGGGCGACGGCTTCGCCGGGGGGAGCAGGTGCCTGGCCCATGTGCGGATCTCCGTCCACTCGGTGGGGATGTGCTCGAACACGTCGCGGCCGTCGTCGTCGGCCGCGGCGAGCGCGGCGGCCAGGTCGGGCGTCGCGCTCAGGAAGCGGGGGTCGCGGCGACGGACGGCGGCCCTCACGGGGAGGAACGAGGCGGGGGCGGCCGGGATCCGGTGGCCAGCCGCGGTGACTTCCTCTTCTCCCGCGTAGAACTTGCCGAACATCACCCCGACCGGGCCGTAGAGGTGTTTCAGCACCCAGTGCGGCCAGGCGAGCAGGTCACGGTGCCGGGTACCGGGTACGTCGCCCAGCAGGACGATGTTCTCGCACCGCAGGGCGCCGTGCGGCCGGTTCAGCAAGGGCCGCAGCCACTCCGCGGCCTGGGCGCCCGCGTGGAACAGCTCGGCCTGGACGGCTTCGGCGTCACCGTCGGCGCGGTAGACCGTCCAGGACGTCAGACCCCCTTGGAGGGACGGGGCGAGGTAGGGGCAGTGGGCGGTCATCTGCCGCGCGTAGTCGCTGATGTCCACGGATGTCGGCCGGGTGGTGCTGGCCTCGACGAGGCGCAGCGCCCCGGCGGTGGGCCGGGGCGCTGCGCTGGTGCGGCCGGTGGTCACCGGCGGGCGGTCTCCGGCTGGTCGTGCGCGACGTCGTCGCCATCGCCGCCGCCGGCGGGGCCGCAGTCCCACTCCGCGACCACGGTGCCGGTCTCCCGGTAGCGGGCGAGCGCGTCCTGGTCGAGGTTGCCGTCGGCGTCGGTGAACCAGATCTCCGGCAGCGGCCCGTACGCGGCTTCGTAGGCGGCGACCCAGGCGATCGGGCCGCGCCCGTTGTTGGCGACGTGCCGGATCGGCTGCCCGGCGGTCTCCAGGCACAGGGCCTCGTAGGCCGGGGTGCCGAGCAGCTCGTGCCACTCCCTGTCGACGGCCGGGGAGAACATCTCGGGTGCGGACTGGCCGGTGCGGAAGCGCTGGCCAGTGATGGTCAGGAACCGGCCCAGCTCGATGGTTGCGGTACTCACGGTGGTGCCCCTCTCGGTGTCGAGTGGTGCTCCCCCGGCCCGGGTTGAGCCAGGGGTGGTGCCGTGCACCGCGCACCCGGGAGATCCGGTCTGCTCCGGGTGCGCGGGGGTCTCAGGAGGCCCTGGCGGGCTCGGGGGCGGCGCCGACGAGGCGGTCCAGGCGCTCATACAGGGCGCGGACGAGCCGGGCGCGGCCCTGCGCGCAGCGCGCGCTGCCCTCCAGCTGGACGGACAGGCGGCGGTCGGCTTCCTCGAGGACGACGTCGGCCAGGGCGCGGGCAGCGTGGTCCTCGGGCAGCAGGCCGGCGGCGCGGCGGACATCGGCGGCCACGGTGCGCGCGGCGCCGGTGAGCAGCAGGGCGATCTGCTTCAGGTCCGCGGGCGGCAGGCCGGGGTCGCCGGACCATCCGAGGACGGCTTTGACCAGAGCCTTGTGGAGCTCCCGGTCGAGGGGGAGTTCCGTGTCGAGGCGTCCTTCGGGGTCGTGGAGGACCAGGTGGGTGCTGCTCATCGGTGCCTCGCCGGGTCGTGTGGCCGCATGGGTGGTGCGGCCTCGTTCGTCGGACGTCGACCGCATCCCGACGGTAGGGGCGGGCGGGATGCGGTAGGACTGACCGTGAGTACGGGTTTCGGTGCGCAGGGCGACCGGGGAGCAGGCCGGTATGGGCAGGCCGCGACGAACATCAGCAGGCGTGGTGAGCGGGTTCGTGCTGCGCCTGGTCCGCGAGTCGATCCCGTCCACGCAGGCCGCCTTGGCGGAGGCCCTGGGCGTGGACGTGGAGACGCTGCAGGGCTGGGAGTCGGGACGGCGGCCGCTGGCGAACATGCGGGCCGGGGCGCTGCTGGAGCTACGGCGGCGGCTGCCGGCGCTCGGCGGCGACGTCGCGCTGGTGCCGTGGCTGGACGCGGCGATGGACGCGGACCGAATCATCGCGGCCGGGCTGGACGGCGAGGCCGGCGGGCCGCACCCGCTGGCCGAGTGGGTCCACACCCGCGACACCGCGCACATGCTGGCCTGGGCGCTGAACGGCACCGTCCCGCCGGCGCTCGCCGGGCGGTTACCCCGGCCCCGGCGCGGTCCGGTCGCCGTGGCGCCGCAGCTGGCGGCCGCGGACCGGGCGGTGTTCTTCGACCATCTGCGGGGCACGACCGAGGCGGCGGCCCGGCAGGGCGAGGGCGGGGTGCTGCTGCACCGCCAGGCGCTCTACCTCGCCTCGTACGACCGGGGTCCGGACGCGGCCGCGTGGACCGCGCACACCCTTCACCGGCGCCGTGATCTGCTGGCGAGGCGGGGCTGGTCGCCGCACTGGGCGGAGGCCCGCTCCACAGCTACCGCGCTCGCCCGCCTCGGGGATCCGCAGCCGCTGCTGGACTTCATCGACCGCGCCCTGGCCGACGACGACACTGCCGAGGCCGCGAACCTCAACTACTGGGCGCTCTGGCTCGGAGCGCTGCCGCTGCCGCAGCCGGACGACGCCTTCATGCGGGACCGGGACCTGACCGGCTGGGATCCGGTGACCCTGCTGCGGGGCCTTGCCCGCGGCCTGCACCTGGCGCCGGGCTACGTCGACCTGTACGCGCACTCGCTGTGGGCGCTGCTGACCGCGTTCCCGTGGCTGGCGCAGGCCGCCGGGCCGCTCACGGGCCCGCTGCGCGAGCAGGCCGGCGAACTCCTGGACGGGGTAGCGCTGTCGGCGAGATCCCGGCGCGAGCTGGCCCACGTCCATTACGTTTTCGATCACAACCGCTGACACCGGGAGGACCGCATGGCCGACGACACCACCAGGGGCACCGCGAGCTTCATCTCCGAGATGGGCGTGCTCAAGCGCGTCGCACGGACCGGCTGGTGGTTCACCGGCAATAAAGCCCCAGAGTCCGTGGCGGAGCACTCATTCCGCGTCGGAGTGATCGGCTCGGTCCTCGCCATGATGGAAGGCGTCGATCCGGCCCGGGTCGCGCTGATGTGCCTGTTCCACGACAGCCAGGAGACCCGGATCGGGGACATCCCGCACATCGGCCGGAAGTACATCAAGGCCGCCCCCAACGGCGAGGTGACCGCCGACCAGGTCGCCAACGCCCACCCCGCCGTCCGCAGCGGCGTGCAGAGCGCCGTCGACGAGTACGAGGCCGGCGAAACGCCCGAGGCGATCGTGGCCCGCGACGCCGACAAGTTGGAGTGCCTGGTGCAGGCGGTCGAGTACCGGGAGCAGGGCTACAGCCTCACTCAGAACTGGATCGACACCAGCCTCGCCTCACTCAAGACCCCGTCCGCGAAAGCCCTCGCCGACGCCGCGTTGAGCATGGACTCGCTTCAGTGGCAGAAGAACTTCCTGCCCTGACCG
The DNA here is from genome assembly GCF_042869595.1 of Streptomyces sp. NPDC006879. NCBI lineage: Bacteria > Bacillati > Actinomycetota > Actinomycetes > Kitasatosporales > Streptomycetaceae > Streptomyces > Streptomyces sp. NPDC006879. The sequence continues at coordinate 15,946 of NZ_JBIAGC010000047.1, read as the reverse complement.
GCACCCTCCCGCACTGGGCAAGGTTGGACAGGGCGAACCCATTCCGGGCCCCGGGGAGTCATGACTGGTTCCCCCGGGGCCCGTGGCGTGTCCGGCGCCCGGATCAGCTCTGGGGGTCGTCCGGGTCGGTGAGCCAGGTGACGACGTCGGCGTCGGTCATCCAGACCCCCTGCGTCTCGTGCGCCTCGCCGTGCTGGACGACGTGGCCGCGGCCCCGGTGCGTGCTCGGCTTCGGGGCCGGGCCGGTGAACGGGGCGAGGCGCTGCCAGGTGGTGGCGGAGACCCGGGCCAGGACGACCGTGCCGAACAGCTCGTGCGGCGCCGCGCCGAGGACGCTGGTGGCGGGCGTGCCGTCGAGGATGACGTGGACGCGGGCCCCGCGCCCGGACCACAGCGCGGCCTCGAGGGCGGTGACGGCCGGGGACGTGTGCGGGTCGTCCTTGTCGCGGAACGTCTGCCAGTAGCGGGTGAGCTGGCGCAGCGCGCTTTGGGCGCTGTCCACCGAGACGATGAGCCGGGGCGTGGTGTCGAGCTCGGTGTCGGTGAGGTCGAGGCGGCGCTCCAGTTCCTCTCCGAGGCCGACCAGGGCGTCGTGGATGCCGGCGACGTTCCCGCGGTGGGTCACGGTCGGCAGGCCCTTCGCCCACAGGTGGGAGATCCGCTTGGGGTCGAGGACCAGGGCGTGCGCGCCCTGGTGGAGGAACTGGGCGGTCAGGGAGCGCAGCACGGTGGTGCTGCCGCCGCCGCTGGCGGTGCAGACCAGGACGTGCGGGGATTCGGCGTCCAGGTCGACGGCGATGGCCCGCCCGCTGGTGCTGATGCCGATGAGCGCGGTCCCTTCGGGCAGCGCCTCTATCTGCTCGCGCAGGTCGGGGGCGGAGAAGCTCAGCATCGTCGGGAGCGCGGTCTTCTTCATGGTGCGGTGTTCCTGTTCTGTGTGGTGCCTGGCGAACCGGGTGTTCTCCAGGGCCGGGGGATCGTGTCGGGGAAAGCGGACAGGTCCGGATCGGCGGGTGGCTGGTCGGAATTCCGACCAGCGCGGCGAGCTCGCTGTCAGTCGAGGTCGGTGGTGCCGGTGGCAGCGCGGGGCCGGTTGCGGGCCCACCTCTTCAGGTCGCCGACTCGGTAGAGGAATGCGGCCCCGCGCTTGTCGACCAAGTCGGGGAAGGCCGGGTCGTTGGCGCGGGCGAAGTGCAGCGCGGCCAGGGTGATGCCGGGCAGGTGGTGTTCGGCGGCCTCGCGGAGCCCCACCGCCTGGTCGTCGACATCGGCCGGGGTGACCATCGACGTCGCCGGGGTCGCGTCGGGCTCCAGGGCCGGGGCTGGGCTCGGCTCTGCGACGGGAGCCTCGGTATCCGGAGCCGTCCCGGGGACGGAGACGGCGGGCAGCGGGTCGGCCGGCTCCTTGTGCAGCGGCACCGGGCCCGCCTGTCCGGGCAGGCCCGCGCGCGGTACGGCGGGTGAACTTCCCGTGGTGGCCCACTCGCGGGCTTCGGCCTCGGTGAAGAACAGGATCGGGCCAGGGTGAGCCGGGGCAGGTGGACCGACGACCGGCGGGAGTTCGGGCAGCTCAGGCACATGTTGTGCAGGGGCAGAGGGCGACCGAGAGACTGAGCGCGCTTGCTGCAGACCGCGGTGGGCGCCTGGTAGAAGCAGTCGTTGAGGACGCCCGGGTGGACCGTCTTGACGAGGTGGCGGAGCATCGTGCGCAGGCGGGAGGCGCTGGCGACGACGCCGGGGAGGTCGCCCAGCTCGCGGCGGATCCGGTCGAACTCGGCGTGGACGCGCTTGGCGGCCCCGCCGGTGGCGCCGTTGCCGTCGTTCCAGTCCCGGTAGAGGTCCTCGACGTAGTCGAGTTTGGCGACTGCTTCCTCAGCGGCGACTTCGGCGGCGAACCCGGAGGCCGAGGTGCCGGCATAGCCTTCGAACATGGCGGTCTTGGCGTGGTGGTACTGCCGGGTGCCCGCCAGGATGCCGAACGGCTGGTGGGCGATGTGCCAGGCCAGCGTGCGGCGGAACTGCCGGCTGTCGAAGCTCCAGGGAGCCCCTTCCTCGTCTTCTTCGTCCGTGGCTTCCAGCTCGTCGTCGTCCTCGGTCTCACCGGGTTCTCCGGTGACGAGCTCGTTGGGGATGAATAGGCCGTCGGCCGCGCTGAACAGTTCGTTGACGTGGTCTCGGAAGTTGTTGATGCGCCCTTTGACCATGCTCGTCAGTACGTAGCCGTGTGCCTCGCCGCTCCAGTATCCGAAGAGGTGGGTGGGGTCATCACTGATCTCTCGCAGGACCTCGACGGCTCGGTGCACGATCTCCAGCACGACCCACTCGGCCTCGTCGCCGGAGAGCTTGCGCCACTTGAAGACCCGGCCCCGGAGTTTATGACGCGGGCGCCCGTGGTCGGTCGTCTCGGTGACCGCGCAGTCCCGCGACAGCTCACGCACTTCGACATCACGCATTCCAGACAAAAAGGCGATAATTACCCAGCACGCTGTCCTGAGGTGGTCGACCTCCTCCATCAGCTCGGTGGGCCCCAGCCCCGAACACCAAGGCCGCCCGGAATCGGGCCAGGTTGAGATGGGGGTGCGCAATCCTCCCCGTCCGAAGCCGAGGTCGCGGCCTGCAGCGGCGAGGCGGTCTCGCGCGTCACGGGCCGTGTCCGATCCGACGCCGGCGAGGAGGCTGATGAGGCGGACATTGGGGATCTGGACGACGCCGTCGGTGACCGCCGCTCCGGGACAGGTGTGCCGCATGTTCAAGGGAACGGCCGGGACGGGGCGCCCTGCCTTCTTCAGCTCGGCGATGAACTGGTCGATTCTCTGCGGGCCTTGGCCTCGCGGCAGCAGGGGCCGATTCTGTTCGGCTGCGTTGAGGTCGGCGAGCTCGCGCTGGGCCGCGAGGATGTCCCGGCTGGCAGTGTCGACGTAGAAAGCGGCGGCCTTCACGAGGGGACTGCTGATGTACTCGGGGATGCGAAGGGTGGCGTTCTCCTCCCTGTCCCGTTTCAGCCCGGCGATCTGAGCGGCCGGCCGGCCTGTCCACGGGTTGGTGTTCAACCGGTCCGCGCTGAGGAACGGCGAGTGCTGGAAGATGTGGTTGGTGGTGGAGACAAGGAAGGCCGCGGTCGCCGGGGAGATGCGCTTCCACCTGGTCAGGGCGGCGGTGAGGTCTTCGCGGCGGGCGTCTCGCAGCCGGGGGACCCCGAGCTCCTGCAGGGTCTTGATCACGCGGGCGGCTCGCTGCGTGGAGTGGTAGAAGCACGTGAGCTTCATGGGACGACACGTGCGACGGCCGGCCTCGGAGGCGAAGCCGCGCCGGAGTCGTGAATACCCGAGCTCTTTCAAGGTCAGGGCCGTGACCGGGTCGGTGAACTTGGAGAACACCATGCGCCGGTGGCAGTCGGTGCGGGGCAGGAACGGGTCGAAGTCCCAAATGTCCTCGCCGAAGCGGGGGCCGCGGTGCCCTGTTCCTTCGGTGATGTGTTCGGGAAGGACGTAGGCGTCGTCGGGGATGCGGGTGGAGGGCTCGTGGGCCTGGGCCGGGACGGCGGTCTGCGTGATCGTCATGTGGTCAGCTCCAGGAGGCGGGCGGGCAGGCCATGCGGGCCGTCAACGGCTTCAGCGATCGCCTGGGCGGTCCGGCGTTGCTCCGCTGTGAACTTGGGCAGGACGCCGGTCGTGGCCCGTTCCCAGGCCAGCCCGTAGCGGGCCTTCCATTCCACAGAGGACAGTTCGTCGCGCTGCCGGTCGATGAACGCGGTGAAGGACAGCAGGCCGGGAAGGTGCCGGGTGGTGTAGACGGCGTTGGGGCACTCGAGGCATCCCCAGACGGCCGTGGGGCAGCCGCTTCCCTTCTTGATCGCGGTCGGCGAGTTGAAGAAGTCCTTGCAGGAAGCGAGCCAGACGTCCTGCTCCCCCTGGAGCGCGGAGACGACTTCGGCCGGGGGCAGGTCCGCCTCGCCGTCATCGAGCCGTTCGCCGTCGGCATCGATGACCACCGGCGGCTCCATGGCGGTATCCAGTGCCTCGCGCAGTCCGTCCTCGACCGCCTGTTCGTGAAGCTCACGGTGGGCTTCGATGTCGGCGTAATGGTCGGCTGCGACGCGCTTGGAGTGCCCCTGGGCGAAGTCCTCCAGGAGACCGGCCGACTCCAGGTAGCGACGTGACTTGTAGGTCTTGCGCAGACGCCTGTAGTTCAGCGTGATCGGGCTGCCGTCCCGGTTCTTCATCTGGTCGATCCCATGACGGGCCACCCACCCGGCGGCTGTGTCGGCCAGCGACACATTGGTCCCGGGGCCGAAGGATGCGTGAACGCCGTTGTTCCCGGCGTGGGTCAGCAGCATGTCCGTGCCGGCCATGCTCCGGCCTCGTGCCGTCAGCCGCATGATCAGGCGTAGAAGGCCGCCCGAATGGTGCAGAGCTCCACCGTCGGAAACTCGCAGGGTCTTGTGGCTGAAGCCGTGCGAACGTTTCTTGACGTACGAAATGCTGACGTAGCCGCGAGCGGGGTTGACCAGGCAGTCCGCCTTCAGACGTCGCCCGCATTCAGGCTCGATGCCGGTCTGGCAGCTGAGCAGGACCAGCAAGGGAATCAAGTCGCCGTAGGTCAGGAACAGCTGAGCGTTGATCCGCTTCATCCCTCCCAGCAGGAACAGTCGTCGCCGCATCCCTGGCTGTGCGTGGTCTTCCGAGGTCAAAGGCCCGTGGTGGGCGATGTGCCAGAGTGCGTTCTCCAGTCGTCCCCAGCCCGCCACCGCCGGGTCCTCCCCCTCGGCAGCCCGCCTCTCCCCGGCCAGGATCCGGTCTCGCATGGCCCGGACGTCGGCCAGCGCAGCGGCCTCCATCGCCTCGAACACCTCGAACGGATAGGCGTCCAGCGTCGGGGTTCTGCCGGTCGCCTTCACGGTGGAGAAGCCGAGCCGGGCCTGCATCTCGATGCCGAACGTGTCGGGGGCCGCATCCCCAGCAAGCCGGAGCAGGCGCACGATGCCGGCCACCCGCTGGTAGGGAACGCGGCTCTGCTTGCCCTTGCAGTCCGCGATGAGCTTGCGCTCGAAAGCCTCAAGGAGTTCCGGTGTCACGTCGTCCAGGTCGAAGGTCTCGGTGTCTTCCTCGACGCGGGCGATGAAGCCAGCGAACTGCTCGATGTGGCGGAGGGTGTTGAGGGTCGAGTCGTAGTGGCCCTGTTTGCCCTCGCTGCCCGCGATGCTCGCCAGTGCCCGTGCCAGGTGGCGGACGAGACGCGGGCAGGCCAGATGGGACAGATCGAAGTCCCGCTCGATGCCGTCGTCGAACCGGGCGGAGAAGGCGATCGGGCCGATCTCCCTGACTGCCTTCGGCGGTGCGGGCAGCTCTTCGGGCGAGGGAAAACGGACCCTGCGGCCGCGGCGGCCACTCACGCAGCCACCTCCACCCGCTCCAGGACCGCGGTCTGGGCGTCCCACTCCGTCATCGCCGCCAGCACGACCTCCTGGGCCTCGTCCAGGACATCGAGGTAGGCGTAGACGGTGGACTCGCGGGCATGCCCGAGCAGTTGCTGGAGCTTGCGCATCGGGTTGCCGACCAGGAGCCGCTTGAGCTCCGCCCGGGTCAGGCGCCGGTCCTCCCGGCGCCCCAGAGCGCGAACCGTCTGCCGCAGCAGCAGCCCGAGCATATGGACCGCGTAGACGTGACGCAGCGTATGCGGGTGGATCTCGATGTCGATCCCGAACTTCGCGCACCGCTGGTTCGCCCGGCGGAAGGCCGACTGCCAGGTCGAGGTCTGCAGCGGCTGCCCGTCCTCACCCAGCCAGAGCCAGAGCGGAGCCCCGGGAGCCCCGCCGACGTCCACCAGGGCCAGGCGCCGCCGGTCCTCCGGAGCGATCTTCGAATACGCCCAGCCCCGGCCGGCGGCCACCGTCAGAGCGTGCCGACCGGTCCGCCTCACCAGCACCACGTCATCGGCCCCGGCATAGCCCCCGGCCGCGAGCCGGCGCGTCACCAGTTCGTCCCGCTCGATCTCGATGTAGTGGTGCAGCGATCGCAGGGTCCGCAGCGTCATGAACACCGTGCGGGCCTTGTTCCGCTTGGTCACTGCCTTGGACAAATGCACGTCCCCGGTCGCCCGGCGCCCGAGCACCAGCGGCGGGATCTCCGGCACCAGCAGCGACGACGCCTCCCCCAGCCGCATCCCGGTGTGCACCACCACGTCTGCGAACATCGCGTTGCGCTCGCCGTTGCGGCCCCGCCAGCTGCGGTCGCGCCCACCCTCCGGCAGTTCGCCGCGCAGCCCGACGTCCCGCCAGAGCAGGTAGTCCTCGAAGGACACGAACCGGGCCGGCTCATCCTCCGGGTCCTCGACGTACTCGGAGTTCACGGTCACCGTGCGAGGCCCCTCGGGCGTCATCACGGTCTTGTCGACGTACCGAAACGGCATCCGCTCCAGCAGGCCCTCGTAGGTCGACCAGGCGACCCACTTGTCCAGCGCGGCGATGCCGCGGTTCCACGTTCCCACCGACACCGAGTCCGGCCCGGACCGCAGACGGACCCGCTTGTAGGCGCGCAGGTCTTCGCCATCGCACTCCCAGATCGACTTCCCGCCGCGGGACTCCTGCAGGAAGCGGCAGAACAGCATCACGTCGCGGCTGTAGCCCTCGATGCTGTTCTTGGCGGTCACACCCCAGCTGTCCAGCTCCCGCAGGAACCGGTTCAGGTTCAGGTCGTACGTACCCTCGGCGGCCAGGATGAAGGGCTGACCCTCCACGGCCCCGGCCCGGTCCAGCACCGAGCACGAGCTCACCCTCAGCAAGGGCGGGTTCCCGGCGTGAGCACGGCTTGTTGTACGCAGCTCCACCGTCGAGTCGGCGGTTGCCAGCATGTCTCTCCATCTGGATCAGGGGATGGAACAGCTCTCGCGCCCGGATAACGAGAAGATCACTGAAACAGTCGCAAGCGGCAACATAACCGGCGATCTCCATCACCGGACGGCGGCGGGCGTCACCTCACGCGGTTCCCACGCCCACCCGAGCCGGGCGGTGACCTCTTCCATGAAATGGAGGGTGTAGAGGGTGTCGGCCGCGACGATGTTGGCGAGCATCGAGTCGGCCGACAGGTTGCCCCACGTGCCTGCTGCGTCCGGGCGCCGGGCGCGGATCGAGATGACCGCGTGGTCGTGCAGGAGCGGCCGCGTCTCGGCCGCCCGGGACTCGTAGTGCCGGAACACCGCGACGATCAGCCCGTCCCGGATCGGCTTGCGCTGCTTGCCACCGCTCTTCCACCGGATCTGTGCGACCGCGTCCTCGAGCCACGCCAGCGTCTTGTCCCGGGCGATGTCCTGGCACAGCTCCAGCACCCGGCGGGTCTCGTCGTCCCCCAGCGCCCACGCGATGTGCACGGTCGACGGGGGCCGGAACACCAGGTCCATCGCCAGCCAGGGCGTCCGTTCTTTCGCCTTCTCGGTCTCGGGCGACTGGTTGTGCTCGATCGGGCGGCCCAGCACCGTTGCCCGCCGTGCCTTCGCCGGGGTGTCGCCCGCCTCCAGGCGCTCGCGCTCGATCCGGTCGGCGCCGGGGTGCCGGCCTTCCCCGAGGAGGAGTTCGGCCTGCCGCTCGGTCACCACCTCCCCGGCAGTGAGGCCGACCGCGGGCAGGCCCCGGCCCTTCCAGACGCCGGGTGGGACACCAGCCTTGTCCTGGGCGGCGCGCAGCGGCGTACCGGCCGGGCGGTGGCCGTCGCCGACCATCACGCCGCGAAAGAGGTAGCGCCATCCGTTCCCCGGTTCGACCTTCGCTTCGCTGATCACCGGGCCAGGGAACCCCGCCCGTGACCTGCGAGGAAGGGCGATCCGGCCCCCGTCCCGCCGGGCGGGAAGCCATCACCAACTCTTTGCCCGCAGCGCCCGCCAGGCGGGACGCCCCGGCAGCCCGAGACGGTAGCCCGTGCACGTGCGCACAGTCCGCCCCATGAAAAGCAACTCGCTCCACGGAGACCTCTGCCCGCTGTGCAGCCTCCCTCTCACGCTGCGCACCACCGCCGTCGCCCGCTCGGCGAACACCGCGTACCCCAGCCGAATCGACACGGTGCCCCACTGCACCAGCTGCGCCGGCGACATGACTCGCGCACAGCAGTGGGCCGACAAGATGCGCGACCGCTACGAGAACTGACACGAACCGTGCGATTACTGCGCCGCGGCCAACGCCCCACCCACGAAGACCCGCTCCAACCCAATCGAGCCTCATCGAGCACACCCCAGCGCACGACAGCCCGAACCAACCGACACCGCTGAGCAGACGACGTCACCGACGCCCTTCCACACGAACAGCCACCCTCGCCCCCGGCCACAGGCCGGGGGCTTCGTGCTTCCTGGAGGAGTTCACCGTGCCCACGTACGAGGCCCTGCCCTGCTTCACCGCCCACCTGAACCGCCGGGCCCAGAGCGGCGCCGCCGCTTCCGCCAGTCCGTGGCGGCCTTCGTCGACGACCTGCATACCGGCCGCTTCCGCGCCGGCTCCGCGTCGAGCGCGTCCAGCGCACATCCGGCATCCACGAATCCACCTGGCCCGTGGGCTCCGGCCCGGCAGGTCGCGCACCCCGGGAGTACAGGCCCGAGAAGCGTCCCGGCGTGAAACGCAAGCTCGGGAGGCGGTGATCTCGCGCTGAACCTCCATCTCAGCTCACCAGCGATGGCTCGTCGCGAAACCTGCTCAGTCGAGGATGGCGTACGGCGGGCAGCCCGACCAGAGTGTCCGTGAAGGCGCGGCGGTGGGGCGTCAGGGGGCACCCGGGGTGCTGCGGCAGGGGGTAGTCGTCGCGCAGGACGCCCTCCGGTATCAGCCCGGTAGCGGGCTGCGGCGAGGTTTCGCCCGGGTAGGCGAGGTACGCCCAGACCCCGCTGTCCAGCGGCACCAGAGCGCCCTCGTCGCCGGGCGGGCGCCAGGGCTCGCCCGTGAGGGGGTGGCGGGGGACGAGGAGGATGTCGGGACGGGGACGAGGCTTGCGGATTCCCGGGCCGGCGAGCTCCACGGACCGGGCCCCGGGGCCGTTGGGGAGGCATCGGCCGACGGCGTGGCCGAGCAGCTCGGCGACGGGGCCGTCGGGGAGGGTCACTGGGTGGTCTTCGGTGGCCGCCACGAGGTGGGCCAGCGCGACCGCGATCGCTGCCTCCCAGCGGCGGCTCCACGACCCGTCGGGTTCGATGGGCGGGACGCGGTGCTCGGCGCGCTCCAGGTCGTCCCAGCCGGGAGGCGGACCGGCAGCGAGTCCCGAAGGGCGACGCACGACTGCGTCGGGCTCCAGCCAAACTGTCTGCCACAGCCCGCAGTCGTCCATGCGCGTCGCCACAGCCTGGCCGCACGTGTGGCACGCCAGGTTGGGGCCGGCCCGGCCGTCCACACCGCGGCAGTAGCCCTCGCATTTCTCGGGGATCAGGTTCATGGACCGGGAGTCGCCGGGGGCGATGACGATCCGGTTCCGTGCTCCGAAGGAAACGGAGTACACCGGGGCGTACACGCCCTGCCCGGCAGCCGCCTCTTCTCCGACCTCCTCCCACAACCGCCACGGGGGTCCGGTGGGCCGTGCGTCAACGGCGTACGTGGCAGGCTCCATCAGCGGCGGATGGAGTTCCTCCCACGCCCCATGGTGAGTGTGGACGGGGAGGGCGACCCGGGACATCGGCGCCGTCAGCTCCGTGCCACACCCGGCACACGCGAACACTTCCAAACAAGCTCTCCCTCACACCGGCACCCCGCCGGATTGTGCCCCGCCCCCAGCAGAGGATCCACCGAATTCTCGAACAGGTCAGTCTCCTACGACACCGGAGACCGGCCTGGACCGCCTCGTCGGCTGGGTCGAGAGAGAGGGACGCGCAAGACGCCCCGCGCGAGCTGCGCCGCGCCACACTTCGTGTTTCTGGAGCGTGGGGCTATTTATTGGGCGCGGTGAGCGATCCAGGTACGGCCAACCAGCATCCCCGTCACAGCCCCTGCGGCCAGGGCCGCGAAGACCACCAGCAGCACCATTCCCGTAGCCATGCGCTGTCTCCTCCTGGATCTGGCAGCACGTACGCTCTACAGCTCCCCCACCACGCAAGGATCCACCCAGCTCCTCCGCGGCGTACCGCTCAACGTGCCCAGCCGGTTCCCATCGGACCCTGCGGCGCCGATCTTGCAGGCGGCGGGCCGGGTGGGTTGGCTGACGCCGAAGGTTGTGGCCGAGTAGACGACGAGGCCGGACTCGCCACCGAGTCCGGCCTCGTCGATCGTGCGCCTCATGAGCACACGCTTGCCTTCGCGTCGATTCAGATGGCGCGCAGGTCGGCCGCCACCTCAGCGAGGATCGACGCAAGTTGGAGGCGCCTCTCCGGGGGAAGGCCTCGCGCAAGGTCGGCGACCAGTGCATCCTTGCTCCCGCTGCGCTCCACGTACCGATGCAAGAAGCGAGCTCGCTGGTCATCATCCAGAGCCGCGATCGACAGGTCCATGACGGCGTTGCCGTCGTGCCACGGCATCGGGGGAACCTGGCTGTTCGCCTGCTGCAGAGCAACAGGGGGCGCAGACCGAGCCATTTCTGGGGTAGCTGCCGCATCCGGAGAAGCCACTGAGGCGCCGGACGTGCTTACGGCGTAAGCACCCTGGGGGTTGCCTGCTGCTGTGCCACTGGAGGTGTCAACCTGGGTGGCGGCGCTCGTCGACGGCTCGGAGGTGCTTACGCCGTAAGCACCTCCGAGGTTCTCGACTGCTGCGCTACGGGATGCCTCGGCTTGGTGTGCGTCGCTCGTCGACTTCGGGGGAGTGCTTACGGCGTAAGCACTCTTCGGAGCCGAAGGCGCGCGGCGTTGCTTGCTGGCTGCGCGGGCGGTCATGGCGTCCTGTGCTGCCGTGTGCTGCTGCTGTTGTGGCAGCTGCCCCACCTGGCGGGCAACCTCCACGGGCAGTTCCTTGTCCTCGACGGCCCGCTGTAGCTCGGGGGTGAGCTTGAGCAGGGCGAGGCGTTGGGTGACCCACCCCGACGACTTGTGCAGTGCCTTGGCGACCTGGCGCTGGGAGCCGTACTTGGCGACAAGCTTCTCCAGCACGCGGGCCTGTGCGATCGGTTCCAGCTCCTTGTTGTGGACCGCGGCCACGAGCGCGGTCTCCAGAAGCGTGTCGGCGTCCTCGGCCAGGGCGTCGTCGAGGTGTGCGGGGATGTCGTCGAGGCCAGCCATGATCGCGGCAGCCAGACGTCGGTTCCCGTCGACAACGACGAAGTCGGCGTCGCCGATGTTCTGCTCGTGACCGGGGTGCGCGGCGAGGAAGGCATCGCGCGTGACGACGGCCACGGGCTGGATGAGCCCACGGGCGGCAAGGCTGTCTGCGAGGTCCTCGATGTCCTGGAGTTCCTCGCGGGGGTTGTACGGGTTGTGGGCGAGCTGGGTCACCATGAGACGCAGCCCCCCAGTAGGGGCGGGCGTGGCGTCGTTCCCGTTGGAATTCTCCTGTCCACTGAAGCGGGCGAAGGAAGCGGCGCGACTGCTCATGGGCTGGGCTACGGCGTTGAAGGTGGGGGAGTTCCCGAGCATGTCTGCCTTGCTCATGCGGTCTTCACCCCGCGGGCGATCTGGCGCATCTGGTGGGACTGTTCGCAGTCGGGTGCGTAGTCCAGGAGTGGTTCCTGCTTGCGGACGGCTTCGCGCTGTTCCTTGACGTCGGGAACGACGGCGAGGACTGGGGGAGTGCCGAGGGACTTCCACTTGTCGAGGGAGGAGGTCGCGATGTAGCCGCGGCGGCTGTCGAACTTGTTGACGACGAGGCCGAGCTGCTCGATCTCGATGTCGAAGTCCCGGGAGAGGGAGTCGATCTGCTGGATGAGCATGCCGTATGCCTGGGCGGAGGTGTCTTCGGCTTCGACGGGGATGACGAGGCCGGAGGAGCCGGGCTTGTCTCCGTCGCGCTGGCGGCCGTAGTTGAGGGCGGCGTCCATCGCGAGTCCGAGGCTGGGAGGCGAGTCGACGACGATGACGTCGAAGTGTTCTTCCAGTGGGGCGAGTGCCCGCTCGAGAGCTGCCTCGCGCGGTCCGCGGAAGACGGTGAGGCCTGAGTCGAGGAGGAATGCGTCGAACGCGGCGGGCAGGATCCGCAGGCGGCCGTTGAAGCGGTCACCGCTTATGGCGATGGTCAGGTCGAGCAGCGGCTGCTTGGCCTGCTCGCGGTGCAGCATGTGCGTAATGAGGCTTTCCTCACCGGCGGGGATGGCCGTGAGGCCGAGCTGGTGGGTGAGGTGCCCTTGGGGGTCGTAGTCGACGAGGAGGACCCGCAGGCCGCCGATCGCTGCGGAGGCTGTGGCGCCGGTGGCGGCAGGGTCTTCGGCGAATGCCTGGGCGAGGCCAGCGGAGATTGCGGTCTTGCCGACGCCGCCCTTCTGGTTGCAGACGATGATCCGCCGGGTGGTCTTCTGTGCTTCGGCGGGATTGTGGGCGAGCCAGAGGGTCACTGATTGGGCGAGTCCCTGGATGTAGGAGACGCCTCGCTCGCGGCAGTCGGCCTTGAAGTCCTCGTAGAGGCCCTCGGGGAGGTAGGTGCCGAACGAGTCGGCGCCGGCAGTGTTGACGGTGGGAAGCTCGTCCTGGCAGTCACGCCACGCCTGGATGCCGGTGGCGACCGCATCCTGCATATCGGTCTGGAGCTGGGCCGCGCGGACCTTGAGCGCCTGCTGGAGGTGGGCGGGCAGCTTGGTGGCGAGCTTCTCCCGCTCAGCTCCCGAATTCGGAGATGACATGGACGGCAGCATACTGCCGTGACACGCAACTTGAGAGATCTAATAGCGCGTTTTGCTAACTTTCCACGGCAGTTGCTGCTCCAGTGCTAACCCCGCAACCGCCGCGCTGGGGTGCTTACGGCGTAAGCACCCCCTCAGCACCCGCCCGACCGGCTCCAGCAAACGGTCGCAGAAGCAGGTCTCTTCGCCGTACTCAGTCAGAACGTCCTGTTCTGTCTCATCGCCCGAGCCCGAAAGCACGAAAGGGCCCGTACTCCACGCGGCATGCGCGTGGAGTACGGGCCCTTTCTCCGTTGCTCCGTGTACGGATCAAGTGGTCGTCGCCTGAGCGACAGCGCGCCTCAGGAGATCAACCACATCGCTTTCGTGCGGGTCGGTGTAGTTCCCCTGGTCACTGACGTTGAACAGTGCGGTCGCTGCGGTGACCGTGAACGCGGAGCCGGCGATGATTGCCTGGTCTTCCAACTCGGTGTTGAGGCGGTCGGCATCGCGGGAGGCGAGCCGGGTCTGGGGGTAGGGCCCGAGGCGCAGCAGGGTGTAGCTGGTGCCGTCGGATCGGCAGGCTTCAAGGTGGACGCCGTAGTGGGCGGGGGGCATGCCGAGGTCGTCGGGGAGGTGGAGGTTCGCGGCGGCGTGGGTGCGCAGGGCGTAGGCCGGCTGCCAGGCGCCGAGGATCGTGGTCGTCTCGCAGCGCAGCCAGCCGCGGTCGGTGTAGCCGAGCTGGTGGCCGTGGAGGTAGGCCGCGGCGTCCGGGGCGTCGGGGTGGACCAGGGCGACGGCGATTTCCTCGGTGCCGTGGTCGTCGCCGGGCCGGGGGTGGGCGCGCTCGATGAACGGGCCGATGCACACGGCGACGTCCTGGCCGCTGCCGGGCGTCCACGGCTCCGGAGAGCGTACGGCTGCGAGCATCGCGCGGAACTGGTCGACGAGGGCCTGGTCCTCGGGGGCGAGGGCGCCGGGAGGGTGGCCGCAGCGGCGGAAGCGTCGGATCATCGGGCCGTCTCCTGCTCGGTCAGGGCGGTGGGCGTCTTGAGGACGCGCGGCAGATGGACGTGCAGGTGCTCGATGACGACCTCGCGGCCGCGGTGGCGAAGTTCGTGGGCAAGCAGTTCGGTGAGACCAGATGCCCTGTGCCTACCGCCCCCACAACCGATCGCGATGCGGCTGGGGCCGGCGGGCAGGCCGGCGTACTCGGCGAGGTTCGCGAGGAGCTCGCGGGCGCCGGGGGTGTTCAGGACGACGTCCTGGACGCGGGGGTTGAGACCGTCCAGGTCGAGGATGTCGCGGGCGGCGGCGGGGTCGCGGAGCCGGTCGCGGACGTCCTCGATCCGGTCGGCGGCGGGCGGGATGGGGAGGCCGTCCGGGCCGGTGGGCAGGTGCAGGTAGCCGAACGAGATGAGACGGATCGGGCGCATGGTGCCTCCAGTCGCGGGTGAGAGTAGGACGACAGAGCGCCGCCCTGGCCGGGAAGGCCGGGACGGCGCTCCGGTGGTGGGTGGTCAGGAGTTGGGGGCCGTGGCCGCGCGGATGATGTCGGCGTGGTCGAACGCCAGCTCCGGCAGGTCCGTCAGCGGCCACCAGCGGGCATCGCGGGCGTCGTCCCCGGCGGTGACCGTTGTGCCGTCGGGGACGATGGCCACGTAGGCGAAGGTGACGAAGGCGCCGCGCGGGTCCCGGTCGGGCTGGTCCCATACGCCGATCTGGTGCAGGGTGCCGACCGGCAGGTCGAGGCCGGTCTCTTCGGCGAGTTCGCGGGCCGCAGCCACGAACGGCGCTTCCCCGGACTCGACATAGCCGCCGGGCAGCGCCCAGGCGCCTTTGAAGGGCGGCCAGCCCCGCTCGATCAGCAGGACGTGGCCGCTGCGGGTCAGGGCGACCACGTCGGCGGTGTACTGGACGGTCTCGGGCTCGGGCTTGGTCTCGGGCATGTTCGCCTCTCGGCTAGTGGGTGGTGTCGGTGACGACGAGGAACTGGTCGCTGGCGAGATCCATGACGACGCGGGCGTCGGTGCCCTGGGCGCGCTGGGCGGCGGCGTACTCGTCGGCGGGCCAGGAGCCGCGGGGGTGGCCGGCGGGGAACCGCTCCAGGACGGTGCGCTGGACGGGGAGCGTGGCCGTCATGGCGTGGGACCGTCCTCGAACGCCTCGATCAGGTCGAGGATGGCGTCGGGGCTGGCGGCTTCGCCGATCCACTTCCCGTCCACGGTGAACACCGGCACGGTCTCGCGGTCGGCGTCAAAGACGCATGCGTAGTTGCCCCAGCGCTCGAGGACGAAGTCGTGGAGCAAGGGAAGCGGGGCGGTGTTCAGGACCTCTACGGCGTCGACGGTGAGCCGGGCCGGGGTGCCGTCGGTGGCGGGCTGGAGAAGGGTGCCGGTGACGCGGAGGAGGTCGCCGGGCTGGATCTCGCGCAGCAGCGCGTCGGTGATGCGCGGGTCGGCGGTGGTGCAGGCGTACACGGTGTCCGGGGTGTCGGGGTCGAGCTGGTCCGCGTTGGTGGGGGAGTGGATGAGGTCGAAGACGGCGGTGCCCCAGCTGGTGCCCGGCGCCGGGATGGCGTCGACGTAGCCGTCTATGGCGAGGTGGGTCTGGGGGCCGGCCATCATCGGGCCTCCGTCCGGGCCTTGGTGGTGCGGGGGGTGCGGGGTCGGGGGGTGTACTGCGCGCGGAGCAGCAGCTCGCAGTTGCGCTGCTGCTGGCTGGTGGTGATCGGCCGGGCCTTGGGGCCGTGGCGGTGCCAGGGCGGCGAGGCCGGCGGTTCGGGGTAGGCGTGGTCGTGGTCGACGTCGCGGTGGGAGGACATACTTGGGTCTCCGTCTCGTCTTGTACGGGAGGGAAGGCCCGGGGCAGGCGCGTTGGTTTGGACGCCGAGGTGCGTCTGTCCCGGGGCAGAGCTACAGCTCGAAGGGCTGGCGGGTGAGCCAGCTGTACGGGTTCTTCCAGAGGCCGGCCTTCGCGGCGGGCCAGTCGAGCTCCCAGCCGGGCCGGTATCCGCAGGCGCCCCAGCCGTCCGGGCGCCCGTGGGGGATCTCGCGTCCGGCCGCCGCCGCGGCGCGGGCGGCGTCGTAGACCTCGTGGGCGGCCTTGATGGCGGCGGTGCCGCTGTCGGCCTGTCCGGTGAAGACGTGCTGTGACTGAGCGTCGTAGTTGTCCAGTTGAGCGTGTGGGCGGGCAGGGTAGCGCTGGCGCGAGGTGACGAGGCGGTTTCCGGTGATCTCGTAGTT
>NZ_JBIAGC010000046.1:0-44294 GCF_042869595.1 Streptomyces sp. NPDC006879 | reverse complement strand
GGGGACCCTGTGGGAGAGTAGGACGCCGCCGAACAATTTTTTTGAGAAGCCCTGTGCCGGGTATCCGGCACAGGGCTTCTCTGCGTTCCGGGCCAGGAACAGGAAGATGATCGATGTCTTCGCTACGCTCTGGCCATGGAACACTTGATACGCCCGATCCGGCCCGAGGAGTGGTCGAAGGTAAGGGAGCTCCGGCTCCAGGCCCTGTCGGATCCGGTCGCGCCCATCGCCTTCCTGGAAACCTTGGAGCGGGCGGGGGGCCACCCCGACTCGTTCTGGCAGCAGCGTGCGATCCGCTTTTCCCAGGGACCAGGAGCCAGGCAGTTCGTCGCCGAAGCACCGGACGGGCGCTGGGAGGCCAGCGTGGCCGTCCTCGTTGAGGAAGCGGGCTCGAAGGATTTCCTCGACCACACCGTACCGGTCGACCAGGGGCACCTGGTGGGCGTCTACACCCGCCCGGAAGTGCGGGGTACCGGGGTGACAGCGGCGCTCTACGCGCGGGCACTCGATTGGGCCTGGGCACTGCGGGCCCCCCTCCTCCAACGCGTGCGACTGTATGTCCACACCGACAACACGCCGGCTCGGGCCTCTTACCGGCGCTTCGGTTTCGTCCCCTCCGGGGAGTGTGCGGCCGGACCCGGTGACCCGGGTGCGATCGAGGTGGAGTACGTGATCGAGCGTCCTGAAGCGCTGCGGTAGCCGGGGCCGTCCCGAGGGGCCCTTCGGTGCTGGCCGGCCGATCAGACGTGCAGGTCGGCCTGTGGCCAACGGGCCCTGAACTGCTCCTGGCTGCGGCACAGGGCGAGGACGGGCAGTTCTGCGTCCCGGGTTTCGAGCAACCGGGGGAGCTGGGGCACGGGAGCCACCGCCGCGACGTCCTCCAAGATCAAGGACAGTGGTGGGTCGAGCCGACCGTGGGATGACCGTACGGCCATGCGGCGGCCGTGCTCGACCACGTTTGCGGCGATGGCGGTGAGCAGGGGCATGGCCCCGGGATTGCTCCGGGGATCCTCCAGGGACTCACCCACCACGTAGAGGCTGCCCCCTTCAGCGATGAATGATTCGAGTCTGAGCGCATCGGATCGCTGGGGTGTGCAGGAGTCGCGGATGTGCACCGAGGACAGACAGGCCAGCACTCGCCCGATCAACTGCTGCGCGATGTCGCGGCGTTCGGGGTGTCCACTGAGGGCGCTCTCCAACTCCCCGGCGAGACCGGGCGCGGCGAGGGAGTGGGTGCGCAGGATGCGGACCGGGTCGTGGGCGTTGGTGCCCTGTGCCCAGCGATGGACGTGCTTGAAGGGCCGCTCGTCCAGGTCAGCGGCGTGCAGCCAACAACGGAGCAGCGTGTGTGCCGTGTCCGCGACGGCCGAATCGAGGCGGGACTGGGGTCGGACGGGTGCGAGGAGCGCGCCCGCCCGGGCGCCCGCGGTGACCTGGTCGGCGCATCCGCGGGTCGGGGACCAGCGCAACCGGTCCGGGGTGTCGCACAGGTGGGAGGGGTCGTAGACGAGTACGGGGCCGAGCTTTGCCCGTGCGTCCTTGGTGTCTGCCCACAGCGCCGGCGAGGAGGTGACGATGAGCGCCGCCCCTTCGGCTTCCGCGATGCGGCGCAGGGCGGCGGCTCGGCGCTGAGACGGACCTCCGTACTGGAGGGGTGAGCGTGTCGTCGTGACGTACGGGGAGCCTTGCGGGTCCGGTTGGGCCTGCGGGACTGGGTGAGGGGGCGTCACGACGGGTGCATGCGAAGGTCTTTGGGCGGGTACCGAGTCGAGTTGCCGGTCCTCGACGTCGCCCTGTGCCACGGGCCAGGGCGGTTGCGGGCCGGTGGGTGCTCCCGTCAGGGTCGTATGTGGCGGGAGGGTGTCGTCGCCGGAGACCTCGGTGGCCTTCTGCGCCGCGGAGGCAGTCTTGTGTCGGATCCGGGCGCGCCGCGCCTTGACGCGGGCCAGAACCCCCATGCCGAAGACGGTGAGGACGAACAGCACCATCAGTTGGCCGATGAAGATGCCCCAGACCAGGCCGTACCCGGCCAGTGCGGTGGGTGCGGTGTCCGGCCAGGCGGCGGCGATGTCGTGGGGCTGAGCCAGCAGGCTGCGTACCGCGCTCGGCGTGCGTCCGAAAGTGACGGTCTCGGGCCAGGTGCCGTGTGCGGACCAGGCTGCCAGCCCGGTGGCCGTCCACACCAGCACGGTCAGCCCCAGCAGGAACGCCAGTAGCCCCACGAGTAGGGAATCAGGGATTCCGCGTTCGCTGCGCTCCACGGGCTGCCGGGTCATTTCACGCCACCGTGGACCGTGGAGCCGGACCGGTACCTGGTCCGCCGTGCATCTGGCGTTCCAGGAGCAGGGCCCGTTCCTCGGCCTCCAGTTCCGCTGCCAGGAGGTCCTCCGAGACCCCTACCGGATCCGAGGACTCCGTCATCGCGCGGTCGGTGTAGACGAGGGGGCGTTCCGCTTCCGTGATCAGGTGTTTGACCACTTGGACGTTGCCGTTGACGTCCCAGACGGCGATGCCCGGGGTGAGTGTCGGGATGATCTCGACGGCCCAACGGGGTAGGCCGAGGACCCGCCCGGTGGCCCGTGCCTCGTCCGCCTTCTGGGCGTAGATGGTTCTGGTCGAGGCCATCTTCAAGATGGCCGCTGCTTCCCGGGCCGCGGCCCCGTCGACCACGTCGGAGAGGTGATGGACCACGGCCACGAAGGACAGGCCGAGGCGGCGGCCGAACTTGAGGAGCCTCTGGAACAGCTGTGCCACGAAAGGGCTGTTGATGATGTGCCAGGCCTCCTCGACCAGGAAGATGCGCTTCTTGCGGTCGGGGCGGATCCAGGTGTGCTCCAGCCAGACGCCGACGATGGCCATGAGGATGGGCATGGCGATCGAGTTGCGGTCGATGTGGGACAGGTCGAAGACGATCAGTGGGGCATCGAGGTCGATGCCCACCGTCGTCGGGCCGTCGAACATGCCGCGCAGGTCACCGTCGACCAAACGGTCAAGGACCAGCGCGACGTCGAGGCCCCAGTCCCGGACATCGTCTATGTCCACGTTCATGGCCACCGCGGAGTCGGCTGCCGGGTGGCGCAGTTGCTCGACGATGTCGGTCAGGACGGGCTGGCGGTCGGTGATGGTCTCGGAGACATAGGCGTGCGCGACCTTCAGGGCGAAGCCCGAGCGTTCGTCCAAGCCGTGCCCGAGGGCGACCTCGATGATCGTTCGGAGCAGGGCGAGTTGGCCCGTGGTGGTGATCGCCGGGTCCAGGGGGTTGAGGCGGATCCCGTCGTCGTTGGCGGCAATGGGATCGAGGCGGATGGGAGTTATTCCCAGCTTCTGGGCGATGAGGTTCCACTCACCCACCCCGTCCTCGCCCTGTGCGTCGAGCACGACGACCTGGCGGTCCTTGAAGCGCAACTGCCGCAGGACGTACGTCTTCTCCAGCGCGGACTTGCCGTTGCCGGACTCTCCGAGCACCAGCCAGTGCGGGGCCGGGAGTTGTTGGCCGTAGAGCTGGAAGGGGTCGTAGATGTAGCCCTTGCCGCTGTAGACCTCCCGGCCGATGATGACCCCGGAGTCCCCGAGGCCGGGGGCGGCCGTGGGTAGGTAGACGGCTTGGGCTTGACCGGTGGAGGTACGCACGGGCGGTCGGGTCGTTTCGACCTTGCCGAGGACGAAGCTGGTGAAGGCGTCCGTCAGTGCGGACAGCGGATCTCGCATGGCGGTCTGCCCTCCAGCTAGCGTCGGATGCCGGTTGCGAACGGCAAGGTGTTGACGAAGGCACGGTGGTGCTCGCGGTCGCACCACTCCAACTTCAGGTACGACTTGCCGGCCGAGGCCCGGATCGTCCGCTTGTCGCGGGCGAGGGCTTCGGGCGAACGCGAGGACACTGTGATGTACCCGACAAGGTTGACTCCCGCCGCACCACTGGCCAGATCTTCACCCCTCTGGTCGAGCCGGCCGTGAGCTGCGATATCGCGCGGGTCGATGGTGCGGTTCATCTTGGCGGCACGACTCGCGTCCGCCTCGTCGTTCGTCTTCTCCGTGAGCATCCGCTCGATGGCGATTTCGGTCGGTTCGAGGTCCATGCAGACCGCGACCGTGCGGATCACGTCCGGAGTGTGCACCAGCAGCGGCGCGAGGAAGTTGACACCGACCGGGGTCATCGGCCACTCCTTCACCCAGGCGGTGGCGTGACACCAGGGGGCGCGGGTGGAAGACTCGCGGGTCTTCGCCTGAAGGTAGGTGGGCTCCATCGCGTCCAGCTCGGCGGGCCAGGCGTTGCGTCTGGTCATCGCCTGGATGTGGTCGATGGGGTGGTCGGGGTCGTACATGGAGTGGACCAGCGAAGCCAGCCGGCCCTGACCCAAGGGCTGTCGAACCCGGATGTCGGCCTCGGCCAGGCGCGCGCAGATGTCGGTCAGCTCGCGGGCCATGACGACCGCGATCCCCGAGTCCTTGTCGATGCGCCGGCCGGCCTGGGGCCGACTCGCCCGGGCCATGGCATGCGCCTCGGCTGCCAGCTCCCGCGTGTAGTGCATACAGGCCACCAGATAGGCGCGGTGCTGCTCGCTGGAGGTCGACACCATCGACTGGAGCTGGTCGTAGGACTCCTGTAGCCAGCCCGGGGCTCGGGTGTCCCCGCGCTGGGCGACGTCCTTGGCGTGGGCGTCCGGGTCGGCGGGCAGGGTACGGGCGAGCATCTGGAGCCGGCTGACGAAGCCGTCGCCATTGGCGACGTGCTTGAGCAGCGTGCCGAAGCGGTCCACGAGGGCTTCCTGGTCCTCGCTGTCCCGGAGGCCAACGCCGGGGCCCTCGATCTCGATGGCCGCCGTAACGGTCCTGCGGTCCGCGTGGAGCAGTACGGCGATCTCGTCCGGGCCGAAGGGCGCCGCCAACCAGCTGATCCGGCCGATGCCCGGCGGGGGACCCACCTCGACCTCCCGCCCGTCGGCTGCTCGGATGCCGGCCTCCATGGCGCCCGAGCGGTAGGCGGTCCCGCGGCGCAGGGTGCGCTTGTAGCTGCGGTTGATCTCGAACCACTTGTAGAAGGTACGGCCCTTGTACGGGACGTACACCGCGGCCAGCGCCAGTACGGGAAAGCCGACGAGCAGGGCGATGCGCGGGGCGATTCCGGGGACGAGCAGCCCGCTCATCATGCCGAGGAAGGCTCCGGCGATGATCAAAGCGATCTCACCGGTCTCGCGGTTCTTGCCGACGATCGCGTTCGGCCGGGCCCGGCCGATCAGATACGTACGGCGGGGCGCGACCGGGTGGATCTGGTGGGACTGGGTCGTCAACGCCCGTCACCTCCTGTGTTCCTCGTGCTGGTGCTGCTGCTTCCCGGCCCCGGCAGGCGGGGCGGGGGTGCGGCGGAGGGGACAGTTCCGCCGCCGACCCCGCCGCCGGAGGCGGGACGGGAGCTGTGGGCCGCCACGCCACCGGAGAGTGGGTTGACGGGGCGGGGTGCGGTCTCACCGCCGCCTCCGCCCGCGCGGTGGGCGCCCCGACTGCTGTGCGTCTTGATGCCCTGGGACACCAGCGAGGCCGGCGAACTGATGACTGCGGCTGCCTGCGCGCCGTCGGTCGCCTGCTTCCGGTTGCTGCGTGCGGAGGCGATCTCGTCGCCGAAGCCGGGTACGAAACGGTAGATCATCGCGGACGCGAAGATCGCCAAGAGGATGATGGCGAGTCCGGAGACGACCGCGGAGAACGCATCGGGACCGTCGTCCCCGGAGAGCGCGCCGGCCAGACCCAGGACGATGACGATCACCGGCTTGACGAGGATGACCGCGATCATGATGCCGGCCCAGCGCCGAACGTGCCCCCACATGTTCCGGTCCACCAGGCCCGCGTAGACCACAGTGCCGAGGAGGGCACCCACATAGAGCAGGGCTGCACGGATGACCAGTTCGAGCCAGAGCACCCCGGCGGCCAGGACCGACACCAGCGCGACCACGATCAACATGATCGGACCGCCGCCGATGCCCTCCCCCTTCTTCAGGGCCTCCGCGAAGGAACCGAAGAACGAGTCGGTCTGGCCACCCGTACCCGACGCGATGACCTGGGTGACGCTGTCCGTGGCGGAAACCACCGTGTAGAGGATCAAGGGGGTGAAGGCGGAGGCCAGCACCGTCAGCCAGAGAAAGCCGATGGCCTCCGACAGCGCGGTGCCCAGAGGTACCCCGCGGATGGCCCGCTTGGCGACGGCCAACAGCCAGAGCACCAGCGTCAGCACGGTCGAGGCGGCGAAGACCACGGCGTACTGGCGCAGGAAGGCGGCGTTGGTGAAGTCCACGTTCGCTGTGCTGCTGACCGCCTCCGACAGCTTGTCCACGACCCAGGCGCCGGCGTCCGCACACCCCTTCGCGAGGGAGGAGAGCGGATCCAGCGGCGAGGACGGATCCGACGGCAGCCGCCCGGCCTCACGGGCAGGGCTGTCCCCGCTCTCGCAGAAGTCCTTGGCTGGGCCGATGATCAGGTCACAACGGTCATCGCCACGGTCTAGTGGGGGTGTCGGGCTCGGGCTCGGCGCGGCCACGGCGCGGCTGGCCAGCATGACGACGGTTACCTGTGCAACAGCCATGGACCCAAGGGCTTCGGGGAGGCGGCGATGACTAGCGCGCATACGTGAAGCCTCCGTATTCCTCTACTGCCTTGGCGATCTCCTCGGCGTTGGATGCCGTCCGGTCTGTGTAGACCGGCGCAGGTCCCTCCTTCTGGGCGAAGGTCTCGACCTTCCAGTTCTGGTTCTCCCAGCGGAGTCCAAGGGTGAGGGTGAACCAGTCGCTGCTCACCGGATTCGTGGAGGTCACGCCCGCAGTTCCGTACATACCGGTGCACCACACGTCCACAGTTGCCTGACCATCCGAGCGAGCGATCACCTTGGTACCAACAGGCACCGTGCGCGAGATGTAGGTCAGACCTGCAGGCGCATTGCCATTCGCGTCGAGTCCCGCCTTTTCCAGAAAATTCTTTCCGTATGCCTGGTCGAACTTGCGGCCAAGCTCGGCTGTTTTGTTAGCCACGAAGGCCTGGCTGACGATCTCTGCCCTGAGAGCGGGCCGCAGCATGTCCGCCGACACCAGCGCCACCGCGTAGTTCGCCGCGGCCGATTGGGCTCCCTGTTCGTTGCGGGGGAAGCCCGTCGGGATCTGGGCGTTCTTGCCGGTGACGGGGCGGGTGCCGGTGGGGGCTGTGGGGGCGGCGTGGGGGGTGCCGGGGCGTTCGGTGGCGTCGGGGCCGCCGCCCTTCTGGTTGGCGAAGGCGATCGCCGCGATCAGGAGGACCACCACGCCGACGACGGTGACCAGCCCCCGGGAGGGGCGGGTCGGGCGGCGGTTGCCTCCGTAGGCGTCGCCGGGCGGCTCGGGTAGGCGGGTGCGGGTCTGGCCCGAACCGCCGATGCGTCCGTCGTCCCCGTATCCGTACTGGTCGTCGTGGCTCATGCCGCGCGCACCCCCTCAGCCGCTGCTCCCACGTGGTACGAGTACGACGGTGGCCGTGCCGGTTCCCGCGAGAGCGCGGTGTGGTGAGTCGTCATCAGGACACGCAACCTCAGCCGGTCGGCATGGGTGGGGGATAGGGGAGGGGTGGGCGCTGACGAGAGGTCAGACGGCCATTCCGTAGACGATGGTGAAGAGCGTGCCCAGCGACCCGATGATGAAGACTCCGGTCAGGCCGGCCACGATGAGGCCCTTGCCTTGTTCTGCGCTGAAGGTGTCGCGCAGTGCGGTCGCGCCGATCCGCTGTTTGGCGGCGCCCCAGATCGCGATGCCGAGGCACAGCAGGATCGCTACGGCCATGACCACCTCGATCATGACCTTCGCTTCTGCTCCGAGACTGCCGAACGGCCCCCAGTTCGGGGCGATTCCGCCGATGATGGTGGTGATGTCGCCCTTTTCGGCTGCCAGGATCATGTAACTCACCGCCCCTGCCGGGTAGTTCCGTGACCGTCCTGCCGGGTTGGCAGGGGTCAGGCACTATCTTCGCTGATGAAATCGCATCCGGATGTCGACTTGACGGCTTTCTGTCCGCCGATCCTGCGCGTGGGGTCTGTCGCGTATGGCCTGACCTGGGCGAGGAGCGGTTGATTGGGCGTGAAAGCACGTATCGTCACTCTGTGTATCACGGGGGGTGACCTCGGGCAATGATGCGTGTCCCGAAGCGGTTGGATTCCGTTGTACGGGGGTTGGTCGGGCGTCGGGGACGGGAGGCGGGAGGCCGTTCGGCCCAGGTCCACCGCGTGGCGTTCGGCCGGACTGATGACATTCGTCCGACATTCCGTCAGTCGTGTCTTCGGCGGACGGGTTCCCGGGGGAGGCTCGCCCTGTTCCCGGTGGACCGGTGCCGGGGTTTCTGTGACCAGCCGGCCGCCGCGTCCGGGCACGAGCGGGCGTGGCGGCCGGTGGAGTCGACGCGGCCGGGCTGCGGGTGCGGGCGTCGATGTCAGTGGGTCGCCGCACACTCGACGGCATGAGCGCATGGACCCTTTCGAAGATCGAGTCGGCTCTGCGTGCCAGTTGGAGCGCGGACCTGTCCAGTCCTGAGGACATCACCAAGCGGGGTTGGAGCGCGGACAACCCGTCCTGGGGCCACTGTGACATCACCGCCCTCGTGCTGCACGACCTGTGCGGCGGGGAGCTGATGCTCGGTGAGGTGACCTCGCAGGCGGGGCGTCCGGAGGGCTACCACTGGTGGAACCGGCTGCCGGGAGGGTTGGAGGTCGACCTCACCCGTGAGCAGTTCGTCTTGGGGGAGCGGGTCACCCCCGGTCGGCCCGTGGTCCGTCCGCCGGGGAGGCTGCGGCGTCGCTGGGAGGAGTACCAGGAACTTCGCCGCCGTGTCAGTGACCGGTTGGGGTCGTTGCCGGGGGTGTTGGCCCGTGAGGGTGGTCGGCGGCTGGCGTATGTGGACCACGGCGGCCCGGGCCGAGCGCTGTTGGCCCTGCACGGTCACTTCGAGGCCGGGGCGACCTTCGACCGGTTGGCCCGGGACCTCGCGCCCGACTGGCGGCTGATCGCCCTGGACCAGCGTGGTCACGGTCGTTCCGACCGCCCGGCGGAGTTCTCGCGGGAGGGCTATGTGGCGGACGCCGCCGCGCTCCTCGACCACTTGGGCCTGGGGCCGATACCGGTGCTGGGTCACGGCCTGGGCGGGGTGAACGCCTACCAGTTGGCGGCGTGGCGGCCCGATCTGGTGTCGGCGCTGGTCGTCGAGGACATCGGTGCGGAGCCCGCCAGCGACCTGGCGTTCTGTCTGGACTGGCCGTACCGGGCGCCCAGGCGGGCCGAGCTGGTTTCCGCGCTCGGTGCTGCGGCGGTGTATCTGGAGGGTTCCTTGCAGGAGTACGAGGATGGTTGGGGCACCGCCTTCGTGCCGCAGGACATGGTGGACTCGCAGCGGTCGTTGGCCGGGGACCACTGGGGCGACTGGCTGGCGCCGACCGCGCCGGTGTGCCCGGTGCTCTTGGTGCGGGGGCGGCGCAGCGACGAGTTGACGGGCGAGCACGCGGCGGAGATGGTGCGGCGGCGTCCCGGGGCCCGGTCGGTCGAGTTGCCGACGGGGCACCGGGTGCATGCCGGTGCGCCGGCCGGTTTCGCGCGGGAGGTCGCGGGGTTCCTTGCGGAGCTGGGGTGAGGGCCGGTGGTAGGTGCCTGACCTGGATGGGCTCCCTCGGTGCGGGTACGGGGTAGGCCTGGTGTGCGGGGCTGGAGATGAGGAGTGGGCTCGGTGCTTGATCTGCAGGTGACCATCGATTGCGCGGACCCGGGGCGGATGGTGGCCTTCTGGGCCGAGGCGCTCGGGTACGTGCCGGAGCCGCCGCCTGGTGGGCATGCCAGCTGGGGTGCCTACTGGGAGGAGATGGGTGTTCCGGCCGAGGAGTTGGAGGGTGCACGGGAGAACGTCGCGGAGTCGATCGTGGATCCGCAGGGGCGGGGTCCGAGGGTCTGGTTCCAGAAGGTGCCCGAGCCCAAGACGGTGAAGAACCGGGTGCATCTGGATCTGAAGGTGGGCGGCGGTCGCTCGGTCCCTTTGGCGGTGCGCACCGAGCGGGTGGAGGCCAAGGCTCAGCGGCTGTTGGCGGCGGGTGCGAAGGTGTTGAGGGTCATGGATGAGCCGGAGATGGGGGTCTATGCGGTGGTCTTCGCGGACCCGGAGGGCAATGAGTTCTGCGTCGCATGAGCGGCTGCGTGACGGGTGGGTTGGTTGTGTTGTTTCGTGATCGGCCCTGGCCTCTGCTGTTACCCGTCGGTAGCCTGGAGGGATGTCGAAGACGGGTGGAGCCGAGGCGTTCTTCGAGCGCCTGCCCGAGGGCCGGTTCGCGCCGACGCCCTGCACACGAGGCCCCTGGGACGAGGCGTCCCAGCACGCCGGGCCGCCAGCCGCCCTCTTGGGGCGGGCACTTCAAGAGCGGCCCGGGGCCCGTACCGACATGCGGCTGGCGCGGGTCACCTTCGAGATCCTGCGGCCGGTCCCGATCCGGCCGTTGGAGGTGACGGCCTCCGTCGTGCGGTCCGGGCGGAGTGTGGAGGTGGTGGAGGCGGCGCTGGCACCGGTCGGTGGGGCGCCGGTGATGCTCGCCCGCGGGCTGCGGATCAGGATCGCCGGGGAGCCGGGGCCCTCGGTCCTGCCCGGACCGTCGTTGCCTCCTCCGGGGCAGACCCGGGAGACGCCCTTCTTCGACGTTCCGTGGGAGGTGGGGTACCACACGGCCATGGAGACCCGGTTCGCCGAGGGCGAGTTCCGGGGGCGGGGCCCCGGGGCCTGCTGGATGCGGGTCCCGCTGATCGCCGGGGAGGAGACGCGGGCGCTGGACCGGGTGCTGATCGCCGCCGATTCCGGCAACGGGATCAGCAACGTCCTCGATTTCTCCCGCCACGTCTTCATCAACCCGGATCTGACCGTCCACCTCCACCGGCATCCGGTGGGTGAGTGGGTGTGTGTCCAGGCCAGTACCAGTGTGGATCCGGCGGGGATCGGGTTGGCCGACTCGATGCTGCACGACGAGAAGGGACCGATCGGGCGCGGGGCGCAGAGCCTGTTCATCGCTGCCCGCTGACCGCCGGTCTCCGCGCCCTCCCCCGCGCGCCACCGCATGGAATAGTCATACTGACGCACGGGGCGGAACCCTCGTGAACCGGGCACCGATGGGGGAGGGTTGACGGGTGCGCAGATTCTTGGTGGCGGGTGGCATCGGTATTGGTCTGGGTCTGGTCTTCGTCCTCCTGCTCGTCGTCGGTACGTTCTCGGCGGCGGCGAACCTGGTGGGCGGTGGAAGGGCGCTGGGTCTGGCGAAGGGGGCCGTTCCCGCGCAGTACCAGTCGCTCGTACAGAAGTGGGGCACGCTGTGCCCCGCGGTCAGTCCCGCGCTGCTGGCGGCGCAGTTGTACCAGGAGAGCGGCTGGAACCCGCAGGCCCGAAGCCCTGCGGACGCGCGGGGGATTGCCCAGTTCATCCCGGGGACCTGGGCGGCGCACGGTATCGACGGGGACGGGGACGGGGACCGCGACATCTGGGACCCGGCGGACGCCATTCCGTCGGCGGCCAGTTATGACTGCACACTCGCCACCTATGTGCGCAAGGTTCCCGGGGATCCGGTGGCGAACATGCTGGCCTCGTACAACGCAGGCGCCTACGCGGTGATCAAGTACGGCGGGGTTCCGCCGTACCGTGAGACGCAGAACTACGTGAAGGTGATCACCACGTTGGCCAAGAGCTTCGCCGCGCCGGTGGGGCGGGTCGCGCCGTCGAGGCAGGCGGCGGGGGCCATCTACTTCGCTCAGCAGAAGTTGGGAACCCCGTACCTGTGGGGAGGCAACGGGACTCCGGAGCAGCAGGGCCGCTTCGACTGTTCGGGTCTGACGCAGGCCGCGTACCGGACGGTGGGGATCGAGCTGCCGCGGGTGGCGAACGACCAGTACAACGCGGGTCCGCATCCTTCGAGGGAGGAGCTCCTGCCCGGGGATCTGGTCTTCTTCTCCGATGATCTGACGAACTCTCGGGAAATTCGGCACGTCGGACTGTATGTGGGCGGCGGATACATGATCAACGCCCCGTACACCGGGGCGGTGATCCGCTTTGACAAGATCGATACGCCGGACTACTTCGGCGCCACGCGCGTAACGAGGGACGGCGCCGCGGCGTTGCCCCGTCGGGCGGCAGCGGCTGTGGCCCGGGCCGGCGACGCTCCGTGAGGCAAGGGCCCTGAGCTGCGACGATGAGTCGCCTTTGGGTAACGTTGGAGTGATCGTTTGATGGAGAGTGGAACGCCCGTCCGAGAGCGGACGTTCCATGAGCATCGGGGTTTGATCGCGGAGCTACGAAGCGGGACGCACGTACGGGTGCGCCTGCTGGAACACAAGTAAGACAAGGGGCCGCTGCACATGGCGCACATGGCGGGACTCGCAACGGGCGGGCCGAACCCCGATGTCAGTCTGCTCTACGGCATCAACGGGCTTGCAGAGGCGGCGCCGCGTTGGCTGGACCGACTGATGGGCTTCGTCGGGGAGTACGGCATCATGCTCGCCCTCGTCCTGCTGGTGTTGTGGTGTTGGACCGGTGTCCGCCGAGGCCACGACAGTCTGGGCCCAGAACCGGTTGCCGCCTTGCTGTGGGCTCCACTTGCCGCGGCGATCGCCGTCGTGGTGAACGTCCCGATCCGGGGATTCGTGCAACGCCCGCGGCCGTTCGAGGAACACGCCGGACTGGAAGTGCTGGTCACCGGCAAGACCGACTACTCGTTCGTCAGTGACCACGCCACGCTCGCCATGGCACTGGGCGTCGGACTCTTCGTGGCGAACCGCAAGTTCGGCCTGGTCGGGATCGGCCTGGCCCTGCTGGAGGGCTTCTGCCGGGTCTACATGGGAGTCCACTACCCGACCGACGTCATCGGCGGCTTCGCACTGGGCACCGCCGTGGTTCTGTTGCTCGCGCCGCTGGCGATGGCCCTGTTGACCCCGCTGGTCCGGTCCGTCGGACGGTCCCCGCGGGTGGGGTGGTTGGTGCGGTCCTCTCCTGGAGCCGGCTCCCGACCGCTCGGGCTGCCCCAACCGCCGGCCCAGCCCCCGGCGAAGAACGAGGACAGCGGACTCGCGGCCTGAGCGTCGACGCACCGCGGGAGTTCCGCCACGCGCCAACGAGCCGGCGGCCCGGGAAGGGCCGCCGGCTTCGTCGTGCTCCGGGGCGCTCGCCGGGCCGTCGCCGCAGTCACCTGGGCGGCGCGCACGGTGAAAGGTCGTGACCGCGTCAGCTGACGGGCGAGGTGTGCGCGACGGCGTCCTGCCGGGCGCGGTCGCGGGAACGCCTGGCTGGTCCTCGCCACCCACAGGTGCAGCGGGCGAGGCAGAAGGAACCCTGCTCGGTGGTGGTGGCTTCGTGGTGAGGGGGGCGGTCGGCAACCGCTGGCTCGGGCCGGACGGGGACGGGGGCAACGGTGGTTGCGCGGTGCGAGTCCACGTATTTCACCGTACCCCGCGTGTCGTCCGAACATCCCGTGACGGGGGCCTTCGGGTCTCGTTATGCGGTGCGGGTGGGGCCTCGGGCAAGCAGCGGTAGGGCGTTGGGGGTTGGCGGGCGATGGTGGCACAGCGACAGAGGCTCAGAGGTAGGGCGTCGCTCGTCGCCGTTGCCGTGATCGGGCTGGTCGCCGGCTGCGGCGCCGGTCCGCACGAGGCGAACGACGACGGGGGCGCGGCGGTGCGGTCGGCCGCGGACGTGCTGGTCAAGGCGGGTAGCGCCCGCACTCGTACCTCCATGGAGATGGCCACGGGGGGCACCCTGGTGACGATCCGGGGCGAAGGGGGTGTGGACTTCCGCAGTCGGATGGGCCAGTTGCTGGTGATGCTGCCCGCGGACGCCGCCGGGAAGACCGCGCACCGCCCGATCACGGAGCTGTTGGTGCCGGGCGCGCTCTACATGAAGAACCGGGGGGCCGGGGTGCCCGCCGACAAGTGGGTGAAGGTGGACACGACGGCGCTGGAGGACGGGAACCTGGTCACGGGTGGCGCGACCGACCCCGTTGCGGCGGCCGAGCTGTTGCGGGGAGCGCAACAGGTGACGTACGTGGGCGAGACCGAGGTGGATGGCGCCCGGGTGCGGCACTACCGGGGGACCACGGACATCACGCGGGCGGCACGCAAGGCCTCGCCGGATGCGAGGGGCGCGCTCCAAGCGGCAGCGAAGGGGTTCCACAAGGACACGGTCCCCTTCGACGCCTATCTCGACGAGGTCGGACGTTTGCGGAAGGTCCGGCACCGCTTCAGCTTCGTCAACAATGGCGTGATCGATGTGGCGTCGACGACCCTGCTGTACGGGTTCGGCACGCCGGTGAGGGTGCAACTGCCTGCATCCCGGGACATCTTCGCCGGCAAGATCGCCGACTAGCGGGCCGGGCGGTCGGGTGGGCTACCGGGGGGTATCTGGAAATGGTCCATCCGTGTCATGCGTATCGCAGGCCTCGCTCCCTACGCTGGAATCCGACTTCGGGCCGACGGCGCTGACCGAACCCGGTGAGGAGGAGGGGGTGCGTGTGACTCCGGCGGCTGGTGCAGCGGTTCAGGACCACGTGGCTCTCGCCGAGATCGAACTGTGCGGAGAGCTGATCATTGCCGCGTCCGCCGTTCACGGGGAACGGCTCAGTTGGGAGCTGATCGACGAGGTTCTCAAAGGTGTTCCGGCACCGACGCATCCGGTACCCCGGCCCCGCGTGGAATGCCGGGCCGGGAGCGGTTGAGTCGGCGCTCAGGTGCGCAGCAGTCGGGCGATCGCCTTGGTCGCTTCCTCGACCTTCGCGTCGATCTCCGTGCCGCCCTTGACCGCGGCGTCGGCGACGCAGTGCCGTAGGTGCTCCTCCAGCAGCTGGAGGGCGAAGGACTGGAGGGCCTTGGTGCTGGCGGACACCTGAGTGAGTATGTCGATGCAGTAGACGTCTTCGTCGACGAGTCGTTGGAGGCCGCGGATCTGCCCTTCGATCCGGCGCAGCCGCTTGAGGTGCTCGTCCTTCTGGCCGTGGTAACCGTGCGTCGCGGGCGGGGTGGGTCCGGTGTGCGTGCCGGACGTGTCCTCGATCCCCTCACGGTCGGTCGTCCCGGTGGGGTTGCCGGGAGCCCGGCCGGTGGCCGTGGGGCCGGCCGCCTCGGTGGTCGACATCGCGTTCTCCCGTTGTCAGAGAAGGGGGAAGATACCCCTCATGGGTATAGGGTACCGGGCTCTGCCAGCTCGGGCAGGGGCCTGTGCTCCCCACTGTGCCCGATGGGCGACACTGGGGACTTGCCGGTTAGCCGTGGCCGGATGATGCGCCTAGCATCAGCCTGACCGAATCCAATGCACCCCGAGGACCTCACGTGCGATTTCGTCTAACCCCCAGGGAGACGAGCTTCTACGACATGTTTGCCGCTTCCGCGGACAACATCGTCACGGGCTCCAAGCTCCTGATGGAACTGCTCGGGGCGGACACCTCTGCCCGGGCCGAGATCGCGGAACGGATGCGGGCGGCGGAGCACGCGGGAGACGACGCGACCCACGCGATCTTCCACCAGTTGAACTCCTCTTTCATCACTCCCTTCGACCGGGAGGACATCTACGCTCTGGCCTCCTCCCTCGACGACATCATGGACTTCATGGAGGAAGCCGTCGACCTGGTCGTCCTCTACAACGTGGAGGAACTCCCCAAGGGGGTGGAGCAGCAGATCGAGGTGCTGGCCCGGGCGGCCGAACTCACCGCGGAGGCCATGCCCCACCTGCGCACCATGGAGAGCTTGACCGAGTACTGGATCGAGGTCAACCGACTGGAGAACCAGGCGGACCAGATCCACCGCAAGCTGCTCGCCCACCTCTTCAACGGCAAGTACGACGCCATCGAGGTCCTCAAGCTCAAGCAGATCGTCGACGTGCTGGAAGAGGCTGCCGACGCGTTCGAGCACGTCGCCAACACGGTGGAGACCATCGCGGTCAAGGAGTCCTGACCGCTGTGGAGACCTTCGCGCTGATCGTGACCATTGGTGTCGCGCTCGGCTTCACGTACACCAACGGCTTCCACGACTCGGCGAACGCCATCGCCACCTCGGTCTCCACGCGGGCGCTGACCCCGAGGGCCGCACTGGCGATGGCCGCGGTCATGAACCTCGCGGGCGCCTTCCTGGGCAGCAGCGTCGCCAAGACCGTGAGTGAAGGGCTGATCGCCACCCCCGAGGGGGCCCGCGGCATGGGGATCCTCTTCGCCGCGTTGACCGGCGCCATCGTCTGGAACCTGATCACCTGGTACTTCGGTCTTCCCTCCTCCTCCTCGCACGCCCTGTTCGGTGGCATGGTCGGCGCGGCCCTGGCCGGTGGTACGGAGGTCATCTGGTCGGGGGTGCTGGACAAGGTCGTCATCCCGATGTTCGTCTCACCGGTGGTCGGCCTGATCGTCGGCTATCTGGTGATGGTCGCGATCCTGTGGATGTTCCGGAGGACCAACCCGCACCGGGCCAAGCGCGGCTTCCGGATCGCGCAGACGGTGTCCGCCGCGGCCATGGCGCTCGGGCACGGCCTCCAGGACGCGCAGAAGACCATGGGCGTGGTGGTGATGGCGCTGGTCATCGCCGATGTCGAGGGGCCTGGGGATCCGATTCCGGTGTGGGTCAAGATCGCCTGCGCCGTGATGCTGTCACTGGGTACCTACGCCGGTGGGTGGCGCATCATGCGCACCCTGGGACGGAAGATCATCGAGTTGGACCCCCCGCAGGGGTTCGCCGCCGAGACCACCGGAGCCTCGATCATGTTCGGCTCGGCCTTCCTCTTCCAAGCGCCGATCTCCACCACCCATGTGATCACCTCGGCGATCATGGGCGTGGGAGCGACCAAGCGGGTCAACGCCGTGCGTTGGGGCGTCGCCAAGAACATCATCCTCGGCTGGTTCATCACCATGCCGGCGGCGGCCCTGGTCGCCGCGCTCAGCTTCTGGGCGATCAACCTCGCCTTCGGCTGAGCCCGCCCCCGTCTCCGTCCACGACGGCGCCCCCACTGGTCGGTGGGGGCGCCGTCGTGGGCGGAGTATCACCCCCCGAAGTACTGCCCGAACCGCGACTTGCCGGCCGGGCCACCGAGGGTGGTCAGGTTGAAGCTGGTGGATCCGGTCCCGGTGACTCCGGAGGTGGTGGTCAAGAACTTCCACACCCGGCCCCGGAGGCCGTCCTCGCCGTAGCCGCCGACATAGACCTCGGGCTTGCCGTCCCTGTCGCTGTCGATCACGCTCAGCTGCGAGCCGAAGAGGTCCTTGCGCTCGGAAGTGCTGGGTACTCCCTTGGAGTTCTGGCTGAAGCTCTGTGCTCCGGTGCTGGTGACTCCCTTCGCGCTGCCGCGCAGGATGGTGATGGCACCAGAGTTGGGTGCCTCCTCGTCCGACCCCGTCTCGAAGGGCGCGCCGATGACGATGTCGGCGTAACCGTCGCCGTTGGTGTCCCCGACCGCGACGGCTCGGCCCCAGCGGTCGCCGGTCTCGGACAGCCCCGGTACGCCGGGGCTGTCCTGGGTGTACGTGGCGGGGGCGATCGTGGTGCTGACGCCCTTCGGGCCGCCGTACGTGACGTGGATCCGGCCGCCGTCGGCGGTGTTGAAGGCTCCGGCGTCACCGCTCACGAAGTCCTTGTAACCGTCCTTGTTCAGATCGCCGAAGGCTCCGCTCTCCCAGCCCCTTACCGGGCCGGCCGGGCTGAGTCCCGAAGCGGAGCCCTTGAGGAGGACCCCCTTGCCGTAGGACAGGGCCACCACGTCGGTGATGCCGTCGCCGGTCATGTCCTCGGTGTAGAGGAAGGCGCTGCCGTAGCTGCCCATTTCTTCGAACGGCTGGAAGCTCACTGAGGCCGGTTCGTTGGTCGCCCGGTCGAGCGGACCCTTGAAGACCAGCAGTCCTGCCTTGCCGTCCTTGACGCCGCGGCTGAGGACGTCGGCGATCCCGTCGCCGGTCACGTCGGCGATGGCGTCCGCGGAGAAGCGGTGAGGTATCCGGGTCGAGAGCGGTCCGCCCGACAGGAAGCTGGTGAAGCGACCGGTCAGGCCCTCCTTGCTGCCGCGCAGCACCAGGCTGCCGCTGTGGTTCTGGGTGTTGCCGCTGCTGGCCATGGGACTGGCGTTCACCACGAGGTCGTCGTAGCCGTCGCCGTCCACGTCGCCGTGGCCGATCACCCGTCCGAAATCGTCTCCCTTTTCAGGCGCGCCCGGAATCCCCGGGGTGTCACGGGTGATGAAGGTGGCCTTGCCGAAGCCGGTGGGCGATCCGTACTGGACGGTGAGCATGCCGGCTGAGTCGATGCCGGCGACGGTGGCGGTGTGGGCGCTGATCACGAGGTCGGGGTAGCCGTCGCCGTTGAAGTCGGCGGAGCCGCTGGAGGGGGCCGCGGAGGTGATGTTCGCTCCGGTGGCCGTCGTCGCGCCGGTGAGGGCGAGGACGGTGGCCGCACAGGTGGCGGCCACGAGCAGGTTGCGCTGGTGCATGGGTGCGTTTCTCCAAGCCGGGGGCGGGTGAGGACTCGTCCCGCCGTGGGGTGGCCGAGGTCGGTGGCGTCGGTCGGGCCCGATGTGACGGCCGAGCCGGCGTGAGCAGGGGGCGACGGGTGGCCTCTGCAGGGGGCGCCGCCCACGCGAAGGGGCGTCGGCCCGTGCATGGCCAGGCGCCTTCGCGGGCGGTGTGCGACCGGATCGGTTCCGTGGCGGGGAAGGGGACCGGTGGGCATGCACGGTGCGACCGCGCTGGTCGGCGTGGTCGGGGCGCAGGCGCTCCCGTGCAAGGCAATCCCCCCCGTGGGTCATGGTCTTGACATACAGGGGACCCGTCAGCGGGTCGCATGGTTGTAGTGACCTGGGTCACACCGCTTGTGCGGGGGTGCAAAGAAGCGGGCCCGCCCCCTTCCCAGGGGGCGGGCCCTTCGCCTTGCGGTGGCACCGCCATGCAGCACCGCAGGACGTCTGTGTGGCTTCGGTCCTATCCGAAGCGGCCCGAGATGTAGTCCTCGGTGGCCTGGACGGACGGATTGGAGAAGATCCGGTCCGTGTCGTCGATCTCGATGAGCTTGCCGGGCTGACCGACCGCGGCGAGGTTGAAGAAGGCCGTGCGGTCGGAGACGCGGGCGGCCTGCTGCATGTTGTGCGTCACGATGACGATGGTGAAGCGCTCCTTGAGCTCACCGATGAGGTCCTCGATGGCCAGGGTGGAGATCGGGTCGAGCGCCGAGCAGGGCTCGTCCATCAGCAGCACCTGGGGTTCGACCGCGATGGCGCGGGCGATGCACAGTCGCTGCTGCTGGCCGCCGGACAGGCCGGAGCCGGGCTTGTTGAGGCGGTCCTTGACCTCGTTCCACAGGTTGGCGCCCTGAAGGGAGCGCTCGACGATCTCGGCGAGCTCGTTCTTCTTGTAGGAGCCGTTCAGGCGCAGGCCCGCCGCCACGTTGTCGAAGATCGACATGGTGGGGAAGGGGTTGGGGCGCTGGAAGACCATGCCGACGGTGCGGCGGACCGCCACCGGGTCGACGTTGGAGGCGTAGAGGTTCTCGTCGTCCAGGAGGACCTTGCCCTCGACGCGCCCACCGGGGGTGACCTCGTGCATCCGGTTCAGGGTGCGCAGGAAGGTGGACTTGCCGCAGCCGGACGGCCCGATGAAGGCGGTCACGGAGCGAGGCTCGACGGTCATTGAGATGTCGTCGATGGCCTTGTGGGTTCCGTAGAAGGCGGAGAGGCCGCTGACGTCGATTCGCTTGGCCATGGGAATCACTGCTCTTTCTGTGGCCGCCGGGTGGCGGAGCCACGAAGTCGTGGCTTTAGCGGCCGGTCTTCGGGGCTTTCCAGCGGGCGATGCCGCGGGCCACCAGGTTGAGGATCATGACGAAGGCGATCAGGACCAGGGCACCGGCCCAGGCGCGGTCGTAGGACTGCGTGGTTCCGGCCTTGTACTGCTCCCAGATGTAGTAGGGGAGCGAGGACTGGGCACCTTCGAAGGGGTTGTTGTTGATCAGCTGGGAGCCGAAGACCAGCAGCATGATCGGTGCGGTCTCGCCGGCGATACGGGCGACGGCCAGCATGACACCGGTGGAGATGCCACCGATAGCCGTGGGCAGTACGACCTTCAAGATCGTGCGCCACTTCGGCACGCCGAGGGCGAGGGAGGCCTCGCGCAGCTCGTTCGGGACCAGCTTGAGCATCTCCTCGGTGGAGCGGACCACCACGGGCATCATCAGGATCGACAGGGCCAGTGCGCCGGCGAAGCCGGAGGGCCCGAAGCCGAGCATCAGGTTCCAGGTCGTGAGGATGAACAGACCCGCGACGATGGAGGGGATGCCGGTCATGACGTCCACGAAGAAGGTCACGGCCTTGGCGAGGGCGCCCTTGCCGTACTCGACGAGGTAGACGGCGGTCAGCAGCCCGATGGGGGCCGCGATCAGGGTGGCGAGGCCCACCTGCTCCAGGGTGCCGAGCAGTGCGTGGTAGACGCCACCACCGGTGTCGGTGGTCGTGACCCCGCCCATCGAGTGCGTCAGGAAGTCGCCGTCGAGGGCTTTCACACCGCGGCTGACCGTGGTCCAGATCAGTGAGAGCAGCGGGATGACGGCAAGGACGAAGCACACCCAGACGACGCTGGTGGCGATGCGGTCCTTGGCCTGTCGGCGGTTCTCTATCACGGCGCTGGCACCGTAGGTGATCGCGACGAACAGCAGGGCCGCGAGCAGCCCCCACTGCACACGGCTGTGCAGGTCGGCGGCGATGCCGATGCCGATGCCGAGGGCGACGGAGAGGGCGGCGATGCCGGCCGGGGCCCAGCGGGGCAGACCGCCGCGGGTGAGAGTGGAGGCGGAGTTGCGCGGCGTGGCGGGGCGCTTGTCCTGGATCGCGTGGCTCATCAGGCGTTCGCCCCCGAGTACTCCTTGCGGCGCGCGATGATCAGGCGGGCCGCGCCGTTGACCAGCAGGGTGAGGACGAAGAGGACGAGGCCGGAGGCGATCAGTGCGTCACGTCCGTACTCGTTGGCCTCGTCGAACTTCGCGGCGATGTTCTGCGCGAAGGTGCCACCGCCGGGGTTCAGCAGGTGGAAGGAGATCAGGAAGCTCGGCGAGAGCACGGTGGCCACGGCCATCGTCTCGCCGAGGGCGCGGCCGAGGCCGAGCATCGAGGCCGAGATGACGCCGGAGCGGCCGAACGGCAGTACGGACATCCGGATGACCTCCCAGCGGGTGGCGCCGAGGGCGAGGGCGGCTTCCTCGTTCATCCGGGGGACCTGGAGGAAGACCTCGCGGCTGACGCTGGTGACGATCGGCAGGATCATGATCGCGAGCAGGATGCCGACCGTGAACAGCGAGCGGGCGACGCCTACCTCGGTTTTCTCGAAGACGTACGTCCAGCCGAAGAACTGGTCCAGCCAGAGGTTGAGGCCACCCAGGTACGGCACCAGGAAGAGGGCGCCCCAGATGCCGTAGACGATCGAGGGGACCGCGGCGAGCAGGTCCACGACGTAGGCGAGGGGGGCGGCCAGCTTGCGCGGCGCGTAGTGGGAGATGAACAGGGCGATGCCGACAGCGATCGGTACCGCGATGGCCATCGCGATGATCGAGCTGACGACCGTGCCGAAGAGGAGGACCGCGATGCCGAAGACCGGAGGGTCGCCCGCGGCGTTCCAGTCGAAGGTGGTGAAGAAGTTGCCCTCGTTCTTGGACAGGGCGAGGGCGGCGCGGTAGGTCAGGAAGGCGGCGATCGACGCCATGATCACCAGGAGCAGGATTCCCGAGCCGCGGGAGAGGCCCAGGAAGATCTTGTCGCCGGCGCGGCCGGTCGACTTGCTCTTACCGGTGACCGGCGGAGCCGGCGGTATGTGCGTGGATGTGGTGGAAGCCATGATCTTTCCGGTCTGTGGTGGGGGACGGGCCCCCTGGCGGCGGTGCACCGGAGTCCGGCGGCCGAGCTGGTGTGTCACCGGCTCGGCCGCCGGGGGTTTGTTGCTTTAGGAGAGCGAGGCGACGGTCTCGCGGACCTTGGCGTTGATCTCGGCCGGGATGGGGGCGTAGCCCTTGTCCGTGAGGAGCTTCTGGCCGGCTTCGCTGGAGGTGTAGTTCAGGAAGGACTTGACGGTGTCGAGCGTCTCGGCCTTGTTGCCCTTGTCGCAGACGATCTCGTACGTCACCAGGACGATCGGGTAGGCACCGTCGGCCTTGGTGGTGTAGTCGAGCTTGAGGGCGAGGTCCTTGCCGGTGCCCTCGATCTTGGCTGCGGCGATGGCCTTGGAGGCGTTCTCCGAGGTGGCCGGGACCGCAGCCGCGGCGCCCGTGTTGAGGGCGACGGTCTTGATGTCCTGGGAGGTGGCGTAGGAGAGCTCGAAGTAGCCGATCGCGCCGTCGGTCTGCTTGACCTGGGCGGCGACACCGGCGGAGCCGGAGGCGGCCTGGCCACCCGGGGCCGGCCACTTCTTCTCGGGCTCGTACGGCCAGTCGGCGGTGGCCGTCTTGCTCAGGTACTTGCCCAGGTTCTGTGTGGTGCCCGAGTCCTCGGAGCGGTGGAAGGCCTGGATGGCTGTGGAGGGGAGCGTGACGCCCGGGTTCAGCTTCTTGATCGCCTCGTCGTCCCACTTCTTGATCTTCGAGTTGAAGATCTTGGCGAGGGTGGGGGCGTCGAGGACCAGGTTGTCCACGCCGTTCAGGTTGTAGCCGATGGCGATCGGGCCACCGACCATCGGCAGGTTGATGCCCTGGCCGTCCTTGCAGACCTTCTTGGAGTCCTCGACCTCGGCGGGCTTCAGGGCGGAGTCGGAGCCGGCGAAGCCGACGGTGCCCTGGTTGAAGGCCACGATGCCCTCGCCCGAGGAGGAGGACTTGTAGTTGACCTCGACGCCGGGGCAGGAGGCCATGTAGGCCTTGATCCACTCGTCGACGGCGTTCTTCTGCGCCGAGGAGCCGGAGGCCAGGAGCTGGCCCTTGGCGCCCTCGCACATCGCGTTGTCCACCGGAGCAGCCGCCTTCGTGCTGCCGTCCTTGCTCGGGGTGCTGTTGTCGTCCGAGCCGCACGCCGTGAGGACCAGGGCGCCGGACACGACGAGGGCGCCGAGAGCGGAGGCGCGAAGCCGGTTCTTGCTCTGAAGCTTCACTTTCGGGTGTTCCTTCCAGGAGCCGCCGGGTCTGCGTCGTGGGCGGCGTGCGAAGTATTCGTACGTCGGATGGCACGGAGGGGAAGCGACCTGTGGCCGACTCGCTCCGGGCACTGTCGAAATTAGGCAGATCAGGTGAAGCGGCCAACGGGGGTGAGTGAACGGATGGTGAACCGCGGCGGTCGGTCCGGTGCGAACGATCTGTTGCGCGCCCCTGGTCGCGCGGGCCTGCGGGGAGGTTTCCCTTGGGATGGCCGGCTGGCGGGACCCGAGATGCCAAGAGTCGAATTTCAGCCACTACCGGCCGGTGGGTCCGGAGTGCACCGGACCCACCGGCAACGTTACGTACGAACCGCGGACCGCTGCCACACGTGCTGGAAGGCCAGCCGGGCAGCCTCCACCTCGTGGCGCTGGTCAGCGTGGAGCACGCCCAGGGCGTAGGCCGTCGCCGGCGCGATCCGGGGCGTACGCGCCGCGAGCGCCGAAGCGGAAGCCGCCTCCGCGGCATCGCGGTGCCGGTCCAGGGCTTCGCCGGCCGTGGCCAGCCGGGTGACGTCCTCGCCCAGGACCTCAAGGGCGTAGCGGTGGGTGCGCAGGAGCCGACGGACCGTGTGCCAGAACGCGTCCTGGGCCTCGTCGTGGATCCGGGAGGGCTCCGGCAGCCGGCAGACGGCCTCCGCCAGGCGCGATTCGGCGACGGAGGCGAGTGGCACCAGTACCTGGTGCACGTCGCCGCGCGCGGCGACGGGGTCCACCTGTACCTCGGAGGCCAGTACGGCCACGGCGTCGGCCACCGCGTGGAAGCGGGCGGATCCGAACGCCTGGAGGGTGGCCGAATGCGCCCTGGTCCTGGCGAGGGTCAGCTGACGGTCCAGGAGGGCGGCGGCCCGGGCGGCGCCCAGCGCGAGGCCGCCCCGGGGGCCGGCTGCCCCACGGGCCGCCGGGATCTGCGGCGCGGCGGAGCCGGAGAGCCGGTGGAGGGCCTCCAGGAGGCGGGCCAGCCGGGAGGCGTAGGCGTGTTCGTCGGCCAGGACGCCGGACACCCAGATCAGCTCGGTGCGCAGGCCGTCGGCCCAGGGCGGGTCGGTCACCGGGCGGAAGGTCAGGAGGGCGCCGCTGATCCTGCGCGAGGCCCCGCGCATGACCTCCGACGCGTCCGATGCCTCCGCCGCGTCAGCGCCGCTGCACTCGTGCAGGCGCAGTCCGCGCAGGAAGCGCATCGCCTGGTTCCGCAGGTAGTCGCCGAGGAGGTCCCCAGCGGTTTCCCCCTCATGGTTTCGCTGAGCCACGCCGGCGCCTCCGGGCGTCAATGAGCATCTCCTGTACGTGCCGCAGCGGCTCTCCGTCCGCGTCCGTGCTGTGCCGTGTCCATTCCCCGTCCGGGCCCAGGTGCCAGGAGGAGCTGGAGTCGGACATGCCGGTCTCCAGCATGCGGTCGATCGCCGTGCGGTGAGCCGGGTCCGAGACCCTGACCAGTGCCTCGATCCGTCGGTCGAGGTTGCGGTGCATCATGTCGGCGCTGCCGATCCACACCTCCGGCTCGCCTCCGTTGCCGAAGGCGAACACCCGGGAGTGTTCGAGGAAGCGCCCCAACACGGAACGTACCCGGATGTTCTCCGAGAGGCCGGTCACTCCGGGCCGCACCGCGCAGATGCCCCGCACCCAGATGTCCACCGGCACGCCCGCCTGGGAGGCCCGGTAGAGGGAGTCGATGATCGCTTCGTCGACGATCGAGTTGACCTTGATCCGGACGTAGGCCGGGCGGCCGGCGCGGTGGTGCTGGGCCTCCTTGTTGATCCGGGCTATCAGCCCGTCCCGGAGTGACTTCGGAGCGACCAGCAGCCGCCGGTAGGTTTCCCGGCGGGAGTAGCCGGAGAGCCGGTTGAACAGGTCGGACAGGTCAGCGCCGACCTGCTGGTCCGCGGTGAGCAGCCCCAGGTCCTCGTAGAGACGGGCCGTCTTCGGGTGGTAGTTGCCGGTGCCCACGTGCGAGTAGCGCCGCAGGGTCTCGCCTTCCTGGCGGACCACCAGCGAGAGCTTGCAGTGGGTCTTCAGGCCCACCAGCCCGTACACGACGTGACAGCCGGACTCC
The DNA here is from genome assembly GCF_042869595.1 of Streptomyces sp. NPDC006879. Classification (NCBI taxonomy): domain Bacteria; kingdom Bacillati; phylum Actinomycetota; class Actinomycetes; order Kitasatosporales; family Streptomycetaceae; genus Streptomyces; species Streptomyces sp. NPDC006879. The sequence goes on along the minus strand of NZ_JBIAGC010000046.1, from coordinate 19,113 downwards.
TCCAGCTTGCGCGCCCACTTGATGTTGGCCTGTTCGTCGAAGCGCGCCTTGATCTCGACGAGGACCAGTACCTGCTTGCCCGACTCCGCGGCGTCTATCAGGGCGTCCACGATCGGGGAGTCGCCCGAGGTCCGGTACAGGGTCTGCTTGATCGCCAACACGTCGGGGTCTGCCGCGGCCTGCTCCAGGAAGGCCTGTACGGAAGTGGAGAAGGAGTCGTACGGGTGGTGCAGCAGCACGTCCCGTTCCCGTAGCGCCGCGAACACGTCCGGGGCCGAGGCCGACTCGACCTCGGCCAGGTCGCGGTGGGTGCCGGCGATGAACTTGGGGTACTTCAGCTCGGGCCGGTCCAGTGAGGAGATGCCGAAGAGGCCGGTGAGGTCCAGCGGGCCGGGCAGCGGGTAGACCTCTGCGGCTGAGACCTTCAGCTCCTGTACGAGCAGGTCGAGGATGCCAGGGTCGATGGACTCCTCGACCTCCAGCCGCACCGGCGGGCCGAAACGGCGCCGCATGAGTTCCTTCTCCAGTGCCTGGAGCAGGTTCTCGGCGTCGTCCTCCTCGACCTCCAGGTCCTCGTTGCGGGTCACCCGGAACATGTGGTGGGCGAGGATCTCCATCCCGGGGAAGAGTTCCTCCAGGTGGGCGGCGATGACGTCCTCCAGGGGGACGTAGCGCTGCGGGGAGGCCTCCAGGAAACGGGAGAGCAGCGGCGGCACCTTGACCCGGGCGAAGTGGCGGTGGCCGCTCACCGGGTTGCGGACGACCACGGCGAGGTTGAGTGAGAGCCCCGAGATGTAGGGGAAGGGGTGCGCGGGGTCCACGGCCAGCGGCGTGAGCACCGGGAAGATCTGCTGCCGGAACAGCGTGAACAGGCGGGCCTGCTCCTTCTCGGTGAGGTCCGGCCAGCGGATGAGGTGGATGCCCTCCTCCGCGAGGGCGGGGGAGACGTCCTGTTGGAAGCAGGCGGCGTGCCGGGCCATGAGCTCGCGGGAGCGGGTCCAGATCAGGTCGAGCACTTCGCGGGGCTGGAGCCCGGAGGCGGAGCGGGTGGCCACACCGGTGGCGATGCGCCGCTTGAGGCCGGCCACCCGGACCATGAAGAACTCGTCGAGGTTGCTGGCGAAGATCGCCAGGAAGTTGGCCCGTTCGAGTAGCGGGGTCGTCGGGTCCTCGGCGAGCTCCAGGACGCGCTCGTTGAAGGCGAGCCAGCTCCGCTCCCGGTCGAGGAAACGGCCCGAGGGCAGTTCGCCGGCCGTGCCGTCCGCGTCGTAGCCCTCCTCGTACCCGTCGAGGTCCGCGTCGATGTCCGGCTCCAGGTCGGACACCGCGGCGGAGACGGTATGCGGGCGGTGGGCGGCTATGGAGCCCAAGGAGGGCTGCATGTGCTGGACCGGGACCTCTGCGCTGGGCTGCTGGCTCATACTCCCATTGTTCCGCGCACGGGGCAGTACAGGCGCGTCGGAGGGCGCCGAGGTCAGACGGAGTCCGTTGCGCGGCGACGGTTCTGCGACGGGCTGCATTCCGCGAGCGTGGCAAGCATCGTTGAATGCGGGGTGAATACGACGTGGCCGAGAGGAAGCCGAGCCAGGTACCTCAGGGCCGGTCCGGAACCGGCTGGTCCGCCCTGCTGGCCGAGCCCGGGGGAGGGTGCCCGCCCCCGGGCCGGGCTTCAGGACTCGGTGCGGTACATCAGGTCGACCTCGTGGGTGACGAAGCCCATGCGCTCGTACACGGCGAGGGCGGCCGTGTTGTCGGTGTCCACGTACAGCATCGCCGTGGGCAGGCCCAGGGAACGCAGGTGGAGCAGGCCGGTGGCGGTGAGGGCCTTGCCGAGACCGCCGCCCTGCTCCCCGGGGAGGACGCCGACCACGTACACCTCGCCCAGTTGCTGCTCGGCGTGGACCTTGGTCCAGTGGAAGCCGACGAGGCGTCCCTCGCGCTCGGCGAGGAAGAAGCCCTTGGGGTCGAACCAGGGTTCGGCCTTCCGGTCGTCGAGGTCGCGCTGGGTCAGGGCGCCCTGTTCCGGGTGGTGGGCGAAGGCCGCGGCGTTCACGGCGAGCCAGGAGGCGTCGTCCTGGCCCGGCACGAAGGTGCGCACGGTGACTCCGGCCGGGTAGGCCCCCTCGGGGAGCGGCTCACCATCAGTCAAGGGGCGCCGGAGCTGGCGCAGTTCGCGGAAGAGAGTGAGGCCCAGCACTTGGGCCAGGTGCCTGGCGGCGGACTTCCCGCCGTGTGCCCATACCCGCAGCCGCTTGCCGGAGGTGGCGAGGAGGGCGCTGCCGAGGGCGCGTCCGTGTCCACGTCCACGGAGCGCCGGGTGCACGACCAGCTCGGCGGCCGGCGCCTCTACCGGATCGGTGTCCTCCAGTTGTGCGTATCCGGCGAGGCGCCCGTGGTCGGTGAGGAGCAGGTGCCGGATGCCGGGGCGGCGTCCGCCGCGCAATTGCAGCCGGCCCTGTTCGGAGACCGACGGGGTGCCGTCGGTACGTGCGGCCTCTTCGATCAGCCCCTGAACCGCCGCCACCTGATCCTGTGACAGCTCGTCGAGGATCTGAATCTGGCGTCCGGGTTCCAGAGCCGCTGCTGCGTCAGTCATGGGAACGAGCCTAAAGGCTGTCCCACCCTCTCCGGCGGGTCAGCACGCTGCGTCAGACGCGGTGCGCCCCAGGGCTCCGAAACGCCCTGTACAGGCGGTATGTGGCTGGTTCTTCCTGCTTGGCCCGATCTGGTGGCTGTCGGTACGTCCACTGGGTGTCGTGGGAGGGGCGTTGGGCGGACGGCTGTGGTGGTGCGGACAAGGGCGCTCACCTGGCCGCAACCGGGTCGTAACCCGATACCCCCTGTCGTGCTACGCGCGTTGACCGTAGGCTGCGCTCGCGATTACCCGCGGGTTCGGATCTGAAACCACGGACACGTCTCACTCACGTATCGCTGTCTGCGAAGGGGAACACATGTCAGCGACACCGCAACGGCTCCGCAGAGCCCACCGGTTGACCCTCACCGCGGTGGCCGTGACGGCCACCGCTGGCGCGCTGGTCGCCGCCGCCCTCCCGGCCGGAGCCGACAGCGGTGCGCACCGCTCGTCCACCGGCTCCCACGGGTACGGATGGTGGAACCGGACCGTCGACGTCCAGCTGCTGTCCTTCAACGACCTGCACGGCACCCTGGAGCCGCCGCAGGGCTCTTCGGGCACCATCGTCGAGGAGCAGGCCGACGGGACCACCAAGTCCATACCGGCCGGTGGCGTCGAGTACCTGGCCTCCAGCCTGCGCAAGGCACGCGAGGGCCACCGCTACTCCATCACCGCGGCGGCCGGTGACATGATCGGCGGCAGCCCGATGCTGTCGGGGCTCTTCCACGACGAGCCGTCCATCGAGGCCATGAACAAGATGGACCTCGACGTCACCTCGGTGGGCAACCACGAGTTCGACGAGGGTCGAGCCGAGTTGCTGCGCATGCAGTACGGCGGCTGCCACCCGAAGGAAGGCTGCTACGAGAAGACCCGCTGGGGCTGGCCCAAGCGGTTCGGCGGCGCGGACTTCCCCTACCTCGCGGCCAATGTGACGGACGAGCGGACCAAGCGTCCGATCCTCAAGCCGTACACCGTGTGGAAGAAGAACGGCATCAAGATCGGCTTCATCGGCGTGACCCTGGAGGGCACTCCGGACGTGGTCACGGCCGAGGGCGTCAAGGGTCTGAAGTTCCACGACGAGGTCGAGACGATCAACAAGTACGCCCGGGAGCTCAACCGCCAGGGCGTGAAGTCCATCGTCGCGCTGATCCACGAGGGCGGTCTGCCCGCCTCCGGCGCGTACAACTACGACTGCGACACCCCGGGTGCCGGGGCCGGCATCTCCGGTGCGATCGTCGACATCGCGAAGAACATCACGCCGAAGGTGGATGCGCTGGTCACCGGCCACACCCACAAGGCGTACGCGTGCACCATCCCGGACCCCGCCGGTAACCCGCGTACGGTGACCTCGGCCGCCTCCCTCGGCCGGCTCTACACCGACACCACGCTCAAGTACGACCGTTGGAGCGGGGACATCGTCCGCAGCCGGGTCAAGGCCGCCAACCACGTGGTCGACCGTGACCAGCCGAAGGCCGCCGACATGACGTCGCTGATCGACCGCTGGAACTCGCTGGCCGCACCGGTCGCCAACCGCCCGCAGGGCTACATCTCCGCCGACATCAACGGTCGTGGTTCCTCCGCGCCGGAGAAGCCGCTCGGCAACCTGATCGCGGACGCGCAGCTTGAGGCGCTGTCCCCGGCGGACAAGGGCGGCGCGCAGCTGGCCCTGATGAACCCGGGCGGGATCCGTTCCGACCTGGCCTTCGAGGCCAGTGGCGCCGAGGGTGACGGTGTGGTGACCTACGGGGAGGCCTTCACCGTCCAGCCGTTCACCAACATGATGAACATCGTGGACCTGACCGGTGCGCAGCTGATCACCGCGCTTCAGCAGCAAGTGACCGGCTCCGTCAACGAGGCCAACCCGAAGATCCTCCAGGTCTCCAAGGGCTTCACCTACACGCTGGACCTGACCAAGTCGGGTGCCGACCGGATCGTCGTGGACTCGGTGAAGCTGAACGGCCAGGCGCTGGACCCGGCGCGCACCTACCGTGTCGCCATGAACGAGTTCCTCGCTGGCGGCGGTGACGGCTTCACCGTCCTGAAGGAGCACAGGAACAAGCTGGTGGGCGCCTCCGACCTGGACGTCTTCAACGCCTACCTGACGAAGAACTCCTCCGCGCAGAACCCGATCGCGCCGCCGGCCACCGGCCGGATCACGGTCGTCCAGTAAGCGCACCCCGGTGCAACGAGGGGGCGGCGGGCCCGGCGGGGCCCGCCGCCCCCTCGGCGTTTACAGCGCTGTCAGGAACTCCCGCACGGCCCGCTCGAAGCCCCGCGGGTCCTGCATCTGTACGAAGTGGTCCGTCTCCAGGCGGCGTGCCGAGGTGACCGGCCGGCGCTGGACCATGGCCCGGGCCTGTTCCTCGGAGAGCACCTGGCTGTGGGCGCCGTGGATCAGCAGGGCCGGGCAGTCGCTGCCCGACCATTGTTTCCAGTGGTCGCCCGGGACCTGGCGTTCGGAGTCGAGCATGTCCTTCGGGTGGGAGGGCAGCCGCCAGCCGGAGCCGTCCGGCAGCGGGCGCAGGGTGTGCTCGACCATCGGGGCGATCGGGGCGCAGGCGGCGAGCAGTTCGGCTCGGGTGGGCGCGGTGTAGGGGAAGTCGGCGAGGAAGGCCATCGGGCTGGGCTCGCTGTGCGGAATGTCCACCGGGGCGTCCACGTTGATCAGTGCGCTGACCAGGCCGGGGTGTTCGGCGGCGAGGTAGTAGGCGTTGATGCCGCCCAGGGAGTGCCCGAGTACGGGCGGGGGAACGTCGAGGGCGAGGTGTTCGAGGAGCGCGACGAGATCGCTGACGTATCCGGCCCGGCTGTAGTCGGCGGCCCGGTCGGAGTCTCCGTGGCCTCGCTGGTCGGGTGCGATGACCTGCCAGTCCGGGCCGAGGGCGGTAGCGAGATGGGTGAAGGAGGCTCCCTCCGAGAGGTGGCCGTGGAGGGCGAGTAACGGGCGCCCGCTGCCCGGTGCGCCGAATTGCAGGTAGGACAGGCGGCGGCCGTGTTGGAGGGTCAACTCCGAGCGTATGGGCTGGCTTTGGGTCATGGATCCGCTCCCTCGGGTGAGGTGGGGCAGGGCTCTGCGCTCTGGTTCTGCGCGTGCTGGTCGGTGACAGTGTCGGGCATGGGGCGGTCGGTTGTGGGGGTGTGGTGAACGTCGGCGCAGCTCCCTCGGGCTCATGGCATGCTCACGACACGAATCAATCCGAGGTGAGACCGGGGGACAACCATGGCACTGGACCGGCGCGGCCTTCTGGTGGGAGCGGTGGCGGCGGCTGGCGCCCTGGGACTCGGCGCGGCGCCCGCCAGAGCCACGGCGGCGCGGGAATGGATGGCCGCCCTCCCTGATGGCACACCCCTCCAGCAACTGACCATCCCGGGCACGCACGACTCCGGGGCGCGGTACGACGGGCTCTACGTGGCCTGCCAGAACCAGTCGATCACCGAACAGCTCAACGGAGGCATCCGCTTCCTCGACATTCGCTGTCGGGTCACCGGCGGCTCCCTCGCCATCCACCACGGCTCCTTCTACCAGCGCCAGATGTTCGGGGACGTGCTCCTGGCCTGCTGGGACTTCCTTTCCGCACACCCGGCCGAGACCGTGCTGATGAGGGTGAGACAGGAGTACTCCACCAACAGCGACGCCGAGTTCCGGGCGATCTTCGATGACTACCTCGACCACCGCGGCTGGCGCCCCCTCTTCCACATCGACTCCACGCTGCCCCGGCTCGGTCGTGCCAGGGGCCGCGTCGTCCTGCTCGCCGACAACGGCGGGCTGCCCGGGCTGCGGTACGGCGACCCCGCGGTCTTCGACATCCAGGACGACTACATGGCCGAGCCGTTCGCCAAACGCGGCAGGATCGAGAGCCAGTTCCGCAAGGCCGTCCAGCAGCCCGGCAAGCTGTACGTGAACTACACCAGCACCTCCGCCTACCTCCCGCCCCGATGGAACTCGGACCGCCTCAACCCCCAAGTCCACTCCTTCGTCGACGGCGCCGAACTCGCGGGCCGCATCGGGCTGGGCATCGTGCCGATGGACTTCCCCGACACCCGGTCCGGCCTCGTCGACTCCCTCCTGCGCCACAACCCCCGGGGCTGAAGGCGGGCGCACGAGGAGTTCGGGCCCCGGCCACCGGGACGGGGCGCGGGTGTCAGGGCTGGTCCGGAGGCGGGGTGGGCGCACCCGGCAGTCGCAGTACGGCGACCGTGCCGGGTCCCGGATCGGCCGGCCACAGCTGTGCCGTGCCGCCTGCCTGTTGGACCGTGCGGGCCACGATGGAAAGGCCCAGCCCGCTGCCGGGCAGGGCGCGTGCCGAAGGCGAGCGCCAGAAGCGTTCGAAGACGTGGGGGAGTTCCTCGGCGGGGATGCCGGGGCCGTGGTCGCGCACCGTCAGTTCGCCGGCCCGTAGAGCCACCTCGATGGTGCCGCCGGGCGGGGAGAACTTCACCGCGTTGTCCAGGACGTTGACCACGGCCCGCTCCAGCGAGGCGGCTTCCCCCCGTACGTACCAGGGTTCCAGGGCGGCACTGATGGTCAGCTCGGGGCCGCGTAGCCGGGCCCTGGCCAGGGCGCTCTCGGTGATCTCGTGCAGCGCCACCACCTTCAGCGGCCCCCGGGCGGCGGCGTCCGGTCGGGCCAGTTCCTGGAGGTCGCCGATGAGCGACGCCAGTTCGGTCATCTGCGCCTTGACCGAGGCCATCAGCGCCCTGCGGTCCTCGGCCGGGATGGGCCGTCCGGTCTCCTCGCTGCGCGCCAGCAACTCGATGTTGGTGCGCAGCGAGGTCAACGGAGTGCGCAGCTCGTGCCCCGCGTCCGCGATCAGCTGGGCCTGGCGTTCCCGGGAGGAGGCGAGGGCCACCGTCATGGAGTTGAAGGACCGAGACAGCCGGGCGATCTCGTCGTCCCCCTCGTGTGGGATCTGCACGGTCAGGTCCTCGGTCCGGGCGATGTGCTCGACCGCTTCGGTCAGTTGGTCCACGGGGCGGAGCCCGGTGCGCGCAACCCACAGGCCGGCGGCCCCGGCGCCGAGAACGCCCAGTCCGCTGAACACCAGCAGGATCCAGGCGAGGGACGACAGGGGTTCGTCCACCTCGCTCATCGGACGGGTGAGGGAGACGGCGACCGAGTCCGGGGTGATTCCCGGAACGCCCCGCTTGAAGGTGGTCAGCACCCGCATGTCGGCGCCGTTGCGGGCCTTGGTGGTGTGCAGCACCTCCAGGCGGCGGCCGGCGGCGACGTCGAGGTCCTCCTGCTTGACCTCGATCGGGGAGGCGTTGGGCGAGGTGCAGGTGGTGCCGGCGGCCGTGACGATCTGGACGGTGTACGAACCGGGCGCCGGCGGGACTCCCGTGCTCGGGTCCGCGCAGGCGTTCAGCAGCATCCGGACGTAGCGGTTGTCGACCGTGCTGTTGCGCAGGGACGCATCGAGCTGTGAGCGCAGCTGGTTGCGCACCATGAACCAACTCGCGGTGGCCACCGCCGCCACGGCCACGGCCACGGCCACCGCCACCAGCAGGGCCAGCCGGGAACGCAGCGGTAGGGCCCGGAAGCGCCGCAGCGGGGCGCCCGCAGCCGCGGTCGAGTTCACTCGGCGCCGCCGTTCTCACCCGCGCGCAGGACGTAGCCGACTCCGCGCACGGTGTGCACCAGGCGTGGTTCCCCGCCCGCCTCGGTCTTGCGGCGCAGGTACATCACGTACACGTCGAGGGAGTTGGAGCTCGGCTCGAAGTCGAAGCCCCACACGTGCTTCAGGATCTGCTCCCGCGTCAGGACCTGGCGGGGGTGGGCGAGGAACATCTCCAGCAAGGTGAACTCGGTGCGGGTCAGCTCCACGTGGCGCCTGCCGCGGGTCACTTCCCGGGTGGCGAGGTCCATCCGCAGGTCGGCGAAGGCCAGTGTGTGCGGGTCGGCACCGGCCTCCGCCGCCGGGTCCGGTGCGGTGTAGGAGCTGCGGCGCAGCAGTGCCCTGATCCGGGCGAAGAGTTCGTCCAGCTCGAAGGGCTTGACCAGGTAGTCGTCCGCCCCGGCGTCGAGACCGGTGACCCGGTCGCCCACCGTGTCGCGGGCGGTGAGCATCAGCACGGGCGTGCGGGACCCGGCGGCGCGTAGCCGCCGGGCCGCGGTGAGGCCGTCCATCCGGGGCATCTGGATGTCCAGGACGATCAGGTCGGGCTGGTACGCGGCGGCCTGCTCCAGCGCGTCGAATCCGTCGACGGCGACCCTGGTGTCGTAGCCCTCAAAGGCGAGGCTGCGTTGGAGCGCCTCGCGGACGGCGGGCTCGTCGTCGACGATGAGGACGCGCTGCTGGTCACCTTCGGCGGGCGGAGTCATCGGCTCGGGTCTTCCTCGCTGGGGAACGGCTTGGCCTGTGGGGCTGGTCATCCAGCCTCGCACGGCCGCCGCCCCGTCGGGTGGGTGCCGCCCTCAGCCGCCGTTGCGCAGGGTGTCGAGGTCGGCCTTGAGGGTGTTGACCGGGATGGCGAAGCCCAGGCCGACGCTGCCGGCGCCGGAGCTGGATCCGCTGGCGCTGCTCGGCGAGTAGATGGCCGAGTTGATGCCGATGATCTCGCCGTTCATGTTGATGAGGGCACCGCCCGAGTTGCCGGGGTTGAGTGAGGCGTCCGTCTGGATCGCCTTGTATGTGGTCTTCGAGGAGCCGGTGTCGCCGTTGAACTGCTGGCCGCCGAACTCGAAGGGCCAGCCGCCACCCTGTTGCCACTGTTGCAGCCGGGGGTCGTCCTGGCGGCCCTGGGACTTGGCGACGGTGACGTCTCGGTTCAGGGCGGAGACGATGCCGCTGGTGACGGTGCCGGTCAGGCCCTCGGGGGAGCCGATGGCGACGACTTCCTCGCCGACCCGGACGCTGTCGGAGTCGCCCAGCGCGGCGGCCTTCAAGCCGCTGGCGCCGGCCACTTTGATCAGGGCGAGGTCCTTGTCGGGGTCCGTTCCGACGATCTGGGCCCGGTAGGTCTTGCCGTCCGAGGTGCGTACCTGGATCTCGGAGGCCCCCGCCACCACGTGGTTGTTGGTGACGATCTCGCCGCCGCTGGTGATGATCACTCCGGAGCCGGTGGCCTGGCCGTTGCCGGTGGCGGCGTTGATCTCCACGATGGAGGGGGCCACCTGCTGGGCGACACCTGCCACGGTACCGATGTTGCTCCGTGAGATGTTCGCCCCGGTGACGCCGTTCGCTCCGGTGCCCGTGCTGCCGTTGCCGAGGAGCTGCTGGACGGCGGTCGCGGTGCCGCCGCCTATCATCGCCGCGACGATGGCCACGGCGGCGATCAGGGCGACGGGGCGTTTGGCGCGGGCAGCGGGGGCCGGGCCGCCGGCGGGCGCGAGTTCACTCGCGCCCCATCCGGCGCCGCTGGCGCCCCCGCGCCCGCCGTTCGGGGGAGCGGAACCGAAGCCCGCGTATGCGTCACCGGGGGCTGCTTCGCCCTCGGCCGTAGCCGGAGCATACGCCTCCGGATAGGCCGGGGGATAGTGCGGCGACGGAGGATATGTGCCTTCCGGGACGCCGGAGTTGCCCGCTTCGCCGGGTCCGCCGGGATACGGGGCCTGCTGCCAGCCCTCGCCCGAGTAGGGCGGCTGAGGCTGCTGGTACGGCTGCTGGTACGGCTGCTGGTACCCGCCCTCGCGGCGGTGGCTGTCGGTCATGGATCGAACTCTCGCGACCGATTCTGAGAGCTTCCTGAGTGCTCGCTGAGAAGCCCGACAGAACCCTGTATGCCCCATGTAAAGGCACGGCTTGGGGGTGGGGCGAGAGGCGGCCCGCCCCCGGGCGGAAGCGGTCAGAGAGCGGCGATCGCGGACAGCGAACCGCTGGCGGTCAGGGCCCCGTTGCGGGGTTCGCAGCCACAGGACCGACGGATCACCAGCGCCGAGGGGAACTGCTTCAGGCGCTCCCGACGGGACCCGGTCACCCGCAGGGCGTCGTCCAACACCAGATCCACCGCGGCGCGCGCCATCGCCGGCCGGTCGGAGGCCACCGTGGTCAGCGGCGGATCGGTGAGCGCGGCTTCCTTCACGTCGTCGAAGCCGGCGACCGCGAGCTGTGAGGGCACGTCGATCCGTAGCTCGCGGGCCGCGCGCAGCACGCCGATCGCCTGGTCGTCGGTGGCGCAGAAGATGGCCGGCGGTCGCTCGGGGCCGGACAGTACCTCCAGCGCGACCTGGTAGGCGTCGTAGCGGTTGTAGGGAGCCTTGAACAGCCGCCCTTCGGTCGAACGCCCGGATTCCCGCATCGCCCGGCGCCAGCCTTCGACGTGGTCGGCCACCGGGTCGCCGACCACCGGAGTGCTCTCCACTCCGCCGAGGCAGGCCACGTACGCGTGCCCGTGCTCCAGCAGATGCCGGGTGGCCAGCTGCGCACCACCGATGTCGTCCGTCACGACCGCGACGTCATCGATCGCCTCGGGCCGCTCGTGCAGCAGCACCACCCGGGCGTCCCAGGCTTCGATCTCGGCCGCGGCCCGCTCGCTGGGGCCCTGGCTGACCAGGATCAGCCCGGACACCCTCATCCCTAGGAACGCCCGCAGGTAGTGCACCTCACGTTCGTCCCGGTAGTCGGAGTTGCCGACGAGCACCATCTTCCCGCGCTCGGCGGCAGCCTGCTCGACCGCATGGGCCATCTCCGCGAAGAAGGGCTGCCGCGCATCCGGGACGATCATGCCTATGAGGTCGGTCCGGCGGGACGCCATCGCCTGGGCGACCCGGTCCGGCCGGTAACCCAGCTGCTTGATCGCTGCGAGGACACGCTCGCGCGTGGCCGGGGCGACCGGCCGGGGTCCGTTGTTAATGACGTAGCTCACGACCGCGGTCGAAGTACCCGCCAGTCGCGCCACATCGTCCCGCGTCACCTTGGCCACGCCCGGCAGTCTACGCGGGGAGAGCTACCTCTGGGCAGGGCGTCCCGCAGGCTGGGCGTCCCGCGGGGCTTCCTCCGAACGGGGGACGTCCGCCTTGGCGCTCGTCGTGGCCTTGGAGCGCGCCTCCTCGGCGGCCCGCTCGACCTTCTCCGGCGTCACGAAGCGGTAGCCCACGTTGCGGACCGTCCCGATCAGCGACTCGTGCTCCGGGCCGAGCTTCGCGCGCAGGCGCCGTACGTGCACGTCCACCGTACGCGTACCGCCGAAGTAGTCGTAGCCCCAGACCTCCTGGAGCAGCTGGGCGCGGGTGAACACCCGGCCCGGGTGCTGCGCCAGGTACTTCAGGAGCTCGAACTCCTTGAAGGTGAGGTCCAGCACCCGGCCCTTGAGCTTGGCGCTGTAGGTCGCCTCGTCCACCGAGAGGTCGCCGTTGCGGATCTCCATCGGGGAGTCGTCGGAGCCGATCTGCTGGCGGCCCATCGCCAGTCGCAGACGGGCCTCGACCTCGGCGGGACCCGCGGTGTCCAGGAGGACGTCGTCAATGCCCCAGTCCGCGGTGACGGCCGCGAGGCCGCCCTCCGTCACGACCAGGACCAGCGGGCAGCCGGGTCCGGTGGAGCGCAGCAGCTGGCACAGGGAGCGCACCTGCGGTAGGTCGCGCCGGCCGTCGATGAGGATGACGTCGGCCCCCGGGGTGTCCACGAGGGCGGGCCCCTCGGCAGGGGCGACCCGCACGCTGTGCAGCAGCAGGCCCAGGGCGGGGAGCACCTCCGTCGAGGGCTGCAGGGCGTTGGTCAGCAGCAGGAGTGAGCTCATCGCCGCCCCCCTGCCGGGGTCGTATGGTGGTGCTCGGTTCGCTGGCCCATCACGTCGGTTCCTCCTCGGTCCCGTCCCGGGGGCACCCCCGGACCGTGGCCCGGGGGAGTTGCGGTGCTGGGTGGTCCGTAGCGGGCCCCGCGCCCTGGAGCCCGCTCCGCACCACTGTTTCCAGTGTGTTCAACGCTCAGAAAGCACAAAAGGACCCGGGGGCCACGTTGCCCGGATCCTCATGCCCAGCAGAATAGCCCACCGGGCCCCTTCCGCCGAGGGTCGTCGCAGGACTCGGCCTGTGGTTCCCACCACGATCACCGCCCGGCCGGGTGCCTCCGCCATGATGGGAGACGGTATCCGTAACGACGGGCGCCGACGAAAGGAGCTGCTGTGGCAGCGGGAACCATCCGCTACTGGGCCGCGGCCAAAGCCGCGGCCGGCACCGGGGAGGAGCCGTACCGGGCCGCCACCTTGGCGCAGGCGCTGGACGCGGTACGTGAGCGGCACCCCGGGGAGCTGACCCGGGTGCTGATGCGCTGCTCCTTCCTGGTGGACGAGACACCGGTGGGCACCCGCAGTCACGACAGCGTGCGGTTGAGCGAGGGCGGCACGGTCGAGGTCTTGCCGCCGTTCGCGGGAGGATGAGCAGCCGGATGAGCAACGAGCCGCAGCAGCCGGGTTTCGATCCGCTGGACCCCTCGTACGACCCGTTCGCACAGCGATCTCACCCCTCGGCCCCGGAGCCCGGGCCCGTACCGCAGGACCCGTACGCCACGCAGACCTGGCAGGCGGAGACCTGGGACACCACGTACCAGCCCGTCTACCAGGATCCGCGCGTGGCGGGGCAGCCCGGACCGTACGGCCAGTGGCCCGACCAACAGCACCCGCAGCAGCCGCAGAACGGTCATGAGCAGCAGGCCCCGTGGCCGGCCGCCGACGATGCGGCCCACCTGCCCCAGCAGCCGCTGCCGTACGCGCCTGCGCAAGCGCCCCGGCACCTCGTCGACTCCGAGCCGGGGACCGGACCTGCGGCGGGTGGCGGGAGCGGGCCCGCCTACTCGGCGCCCACCACCCTCGGCAACACCCGGATCACCGACGCCCAGCGGGCACGGGCCGAAGGTCGGTCGCCGATCATCGACCCCGGAATGCAGCCTGCCCTGCTCACGGCCGTGCTGGGCGTGCTACTGGCCTCGGCCGCTGCCCTGGGGCAGTTCGCCCTGCTGGTGCCGGTGGTGCTCCTGCAGGCGCTGACCGCGGCGGGTTGGTTCCGTCTCAACGGCATGTGGCCCGCCCGCCAGGGCATCGCGCTGGCTTTCGCCGGGGCGCTCGTAGCGGACGCGGCCCTGCTGGCCGTCGCGCAGGTGCACGCCCCCGCCGCGATCCTGGGGACGCTTGGCGTGTGGGTGCTGTTGACGCTCGTACTCCAGCTGCGCAGCCACGCCTCCCCGGACGAGCGGGTGTACGGCCTGATGGCATCGGTGGCCTCGGCCGCCCTGGCGGTGCTGTGCACCGGCTATCTGGCGGCCGATCCGCAGGCCGCGACCGTGGGCGCTGCCGCCGTGGCCGTGGCCGTGGTGGTGCGCGCGCTGCCGCTCCCGCAGGCCGCCTCGGTGGTGGTCTCGCTGCTCGGCGCGGTCGGGGCGGGCATCGCCGTCGCAGGACTGGCGGGGCTGGGGTCCGGCGGGGCGCTGCTGGGCCTGGTGTGCGGGGTGTGCGCCCTGGTCGGGCTTCGCGTGGCGGCGTACGACTACCCGTCGCGCTTCGTCCACATGACGGCCGGGGTGGCGCTGCCGTTGGCTGCCGCCGCGCCCGCGGTGTACCTGATCGGCCGGGTCGTCGCCTGATCCGATTCGTATCTACCGGGCAGTAGGGTCGGGGTGGACACCACCGGAGGAAGACCCGCACGGGTCGGGGAAGGCCAGCCATGCGCGGAGTACGCAAACCGCTGATCGCCGTGGCGGCTCTTGCCGCGCTGCTGGTGGGTGCGGACCGGCTCGCGGTGGTGGTGGCGGAGAACCGGGCCGCCGAGCAGGTCGAGTTCGGTACCGGCTCGCCGGATTCCACCGAGGTGGCCATCCATGGTTTCCCCTTCGTGACCCAACTGCCCGGCAAGCGACTGGATGCCGTGGACCTGTCGCTGCGCGGGGTCCCGGTGACCACCTCTGAGGGGAGGAGCCTGCGGATCACCGAACTGAAGGCGACCGGGCACCAGGTGAGGTTGCGCGGGGACTGGTCGGCCGCCGAGGTGGCGCAGGTGGAGGGCAGCGCGCTCATCTCCTACCAGGACCTCACCGAGGCGGCTCCCGAGGGTGTTCGCGTCGGGTACGGCGGTGCGCCGGGCAAGCTCCGGCTGACGGTCACGGCCGATCTGCTGGGGCGGGAGTTCTCTCAGGACATCGTCTCCGACGTCTCCCTCGTCGGTGCGGACACCTTCCGGGTGCGGGCCGAGGAGCTGCCCGGGATGGGGCTACCGGGACTGGAGGAGTTGATCCGCACCCGCACCGACTTCGACCGTCCGGTGCACGGGCTGCCCGAGGGCGTGAAGCTGACGGGTCTCACCACCGACGCGTCCGGTATCCGGGCCGCGCTGGCCGGTACGGACGTCCCCCTGGGCACCTGACCGGGGAGGGCGGAGGCGGCTCACCGGTACCCACATCGTGAGACACGTCCGTCCGTACGGCAGATGGTCCTCCGTTCCGACGGTGACCGGGGTCACTCCCGTAAGGGGTGGGGAGATCCACTATCTCGTAATGTGGATGATCCTGTCTCAAAATCCGATACGCCGGTGACAGCGGGCCCGGATCGTCCCTACGATCCATGGCTATGAAGCGACAGGCGGACCTCACGAAGCGGCGGGCAGTAGACCTGTGCCGCGTCGCCGCCATGCTCTGTCGCCCGATGTGAGCCGCGCGCAGCCGCGCAGCCCCGTCCGCAGGCCGAACGGCCTCTCCCGCGTGACCGCACCAGCCTCTTGCACTCCCCGCACCTGCCGCCGTCCGGCGAAGGCTCCCGAGCGCACCCGACGCCCACCGCGCACGCAACCCCGCAGCATCCGCACCGCCCCGCCGCACACTGCCCCGGAGGAGAACACCATGAGCCGCCGCAGCGACGTCCTCGTAGACGCCGACTGGGTCGAGGCCCACCTCGACGACCCCAAGGTCGTCGTCGTAGAGGTGGACGAGGACACGTCCGCCTACGACAAGAACCACATCCGCAATGCCGTCCGGATCGACTGGAAGAGCGACCTCCAGGACCCGATCCGCCGCGACTTCGTCGACCAGGAGGGCTTCGAGAAGCTCCTGTCGGCCAAGGGCATCGGCAACGAGGACACGGTCGTCCTCTACGGCGGCAACAACAACTGGTTCGCCTCCTACGCCTACTGGTACTTCAAGCTCTACGGCCACCAGGACGTCCGCCTCCTCGACGGTGGCCGCAAGAAGTGGGAGCTGGACTCCCGCGACCTGGTCGCCGAGGTACCCGAACGCGCCGCCACCGCCTACCGGGCGCAGCCGCAGAACACCTCCATCCGCGCGTTCCGTGACGACGTCGTGGCCGCGATCGGTGCGCAGAACCTGGTCGACGTGCGCTCCCCCGACGAGTTCAGCGGCAAGCTGCTCGCCCCGGCGCACCTGCCGCAGGAGCAGTCCCAGCGCCCCGGCCACGTGCCGAGCGCCCGCAACATCCCGTGGTCGAAGAACGCCAACGACGACGGCACCTTCAAGTCGGACGACGAGCTCAAGCAGCTCTACGCCGACGAGCAGGTCGACCTGGCGAAGGACACCATCGCTTACTGCCGCATCGGTGAGCGCTCCGCGCTGACCTGGTTCGTGCTGCACGAGCTGCTCGGCGTCGAGAACGTCAAGAACTACGACGGCTCGTGGACCGAGTACGGCTCGCTGGTCGGCGTGCCGATCGAGCTCGGCGCCAACAAGTAACCGCCGCGACGACGGCACCACGACTCCAAGGACAGGACGGACAGACATGTGTGGAGCACAGGTCGGCGGCCCCGACGCCTCGACGATCAAGCCCGGTGAGACCACCATCCAGGGCCAGGTGACCGCGGACGGCACGCCCGTCAGTGGTTACGTGCGCCTGCTGGACTCGACCGGCGAATTCACCGCGGAGGTGCCCACCTCGGCGACCGGCCAGTTCCGCTTCTACGCGGCCGAGGGCCAGTGGACCCTGCGGGCGCTGGTGCCCGGCGGCCGTAAGGCGGACCGCACCGTGGTCGTCGCCGAGACCGGAGGCGTCACGGACGTGGCGATCGCGGTCTGACCGGCTGGACCAGCCGAGCGGTACACCGCCGATAGACCGGCCGGAGGGCCGCACCCCAGGGGTTGGACGCCACTGGACGGGGTGCGGCCCTCCGCGCCGTTCGCACCTACCCTGGAGATATGTACGCCCGGCGCCGGCGCAACTATCTCCTGATGATGGGCGGGTGCATCGTCCTTTTCGTCTCCGCCTGGTCCTTCGTGCGCCTGTGGTCGGTGCCCGCGGCCGTCGCCATGTGCTTCGTCGCGATGGTGATCCCGCCCGTTGCCGCGGTGATCGCCAACCGGCGCGGCCCGGAGGACCGTTGGTGGGACGATCCCTCGGGAGATCCGAAGTCCGACGAGTGGTGGGAGGAGCTCGACGGCAAGCGTCGCCGCGACGACAGCGACAACGAGTGGTGATCCCCGCTCCTTCGCCGCCGCTCGGCCCCGTCGGGCAGCCGCCGTGACGCCCCGCTCGGCCGAGTGCCGTACACCTCGCTGAGAGCGTCCGGCCGCGGGCCGATAGGCTGGGGGCCCGGCCCTTCCCGGAGCCGACCGATACCGAATCGTCCGAGGAGCACCCCGTGCTTGAGGCACTCTTCACCTCCCTGCTGGTCCTGGTCTGCGTCGGCGTTCTCGCCTTCACCGGTCTCGCCGTGATGAAGCTCTACCAGGGCCAGCGCTGACCGGCCGCCCGCCGAAGCGTGGATCACTTCCCCAGCTCGTCACTACAGATCGCCTGAGCAACCCATGATCGAGATCCCGTCCGACCTGAATCCGGGCCTGGTGCCCCTCGCCTTCCTCCTCGGCACCTGGGAAGGCGCGGGCGTCTTCGACTTCCCGGGCGAGGAGAAGTGCAACTTCGGCCAGGAGGTCGTCTTCAGCCACGACGGCCGGGACTTCCTGGAGTACGCCTCGCACTCCTGGGTCCTCGACGCCGAGGGCAACAAGCTGCGCCCGCTGGAGACCGAGACCGGCTTCTGGCGGATCGACCAGGACCGGAAGGTCGAGGTCGTCATGACCCGCGACCAGGGCGTGGTCGAGGTCTGGTACGGCGAGCTCGCCGACCAGAAGCCGCAGATCGACCTGGCGACGGACGCCGTGGCGCGTACCGCCGCTTCCGGCCCGTACAGCGGTGGCAAGCGGCTCTACGGCTACGTCAAGAGCGATCTGATGTGGGTCGGGGAGAAGGCCACTCCTCAGGTCGAGCTGCGTCCGTACATGTCCGCCCAGCTCAAGAAGGTCGTCACCCCGGAGGACGTGGCCAACATGGCCCGCAATCTCCCGGAGCTCCCGGACGACGGCATCGCGTTCTTCCGCTGAGCCCCCTCCCGGACCGCGCGGCCGACTGGCGGGCGGATCGGGGACGGCCGGACGAAGGGGATCACGGACACACCCCGTGGTCCCCTACTCGCGCTTACACTGGCCCCGTGGTGAGCACCGACTGGAAGAGCGACCTGCGGCAGCGCGGTTACCGGCTGACCCCGCAACGGCAGCTCGTGCTCGAAGCCGTCGACACCCTTGAGCACGCCACCCCGGACGAGATCCTCTCCGAGGTGCGCAAGACCGCCTCCGGGGTCAACATCTCCACCGTCTACCGGACGCTGGAGCTGCTGGAGGAGCTGGGGCTGGTGTCCCACGCCCACCTGGGGCACGGAGCGCCGACCTACCACCTGGCGGACCGGCACCACCACCTCCACCTGGTCTGTCGGGACTGCACGGAAGTCATTGAGGCCGATGTGGAGATCGCGGCCGACTTCACGGCGAAGCTGCGCGACACCTTCGACTTCGGCACCGACATGAAGCATTTCGCGATCTTCGGGCAGTGCGGGAACTGCGCGCGGGGGGCCAAGGCCGAGGCGAAGGCGAGCGGCTCCACGGCCACGGGGGCGCCGGAGAGCGGTGAGGCGGCCGGCGGAGGCGTGGAGCCCTGAGGCGCCGGGGGCTCCTCCGTCTGCCGGCGAGCCCAATCAGGTGCCAGACACGGACTCGCCCCCCGGGTGCGGGTGCTCGTCGAGGAGCACCCGCACCCGGGCTGGGTCGGATCGAGTCATGCCGAGGAATCAGCACACACCGCGTGGGCGACGACACGGACATTCTCGTCGGTCGTGTTCACGACAGTGACATTCCAGACGTGAGGTGCAGTTCCTTCCGCGCGGGCGGTGAGACTTCCAGGCCATGGGCCAATGAGGGTGTACCCGCCACCGGTCACGGCGTCTGCTCCGCAACTGGCTTGCGCGATTCCCAAATCATCCGGCTCAACCGTGACCGACTGTCCGGTTACGTATCGAGTGTTCGTGGGTCCTGCGGGTCCCGTGGGGCCAGCCGGTCCTGTGGGTCCTGTGGGTCCTGTGGGTCCTGGAGATCCTGTGGGGCCAGTCGGCCCTGTGGGTCCTGGAGATCCTGTGGGGCCAGTCGGTCCTGTGGGTCCCGGGGGTCCCGTGGGTCCTGGAGGCCCGGGGGGGGGTGCCTCTATGTCTTTCGTCAAGGCGCCTGTGTGGGGTTTGGGGTGGTTCGGGGTTGCTGGGGTTATGCGGCGAGTTCGACGTCTTTCGG
>NZ_JBIAGC010000045.1:0-48134 GCF_042869595.1 Streptomyces sp. NPDC006879 | reverse complement strand
AGCAGCCTGGGCTACCGCAGCCCCGCCGACTACGAGACCACACTCGCGGTCTGACCACCACAACGAGGGTGTCCGTCAAAGCGGAGCAAGCTCACACCCCCCGCCGGGTGGCGGAGCTGGAGCCCCGCATCCGGGCCGCCGCCGAGGCGCTCGCCCAGGGGGTGGCCCGGCGCATCGGCGCCGAAGGGCAGGCGGATCTGGTGTCCGAGTACGCCAACCCGCTCCCCCTCATGGTGATCTGCGATCTCTTCGACGTCCCGGAGGCTGATCGGCAGCCGTTCTCCACCTGGGCCGCCACGATGCTCACCCCGCGGCGGCCCAGCGATGCCGCGGAAGCCATCGAGAGCATCCAGAAGTTCTTGGTGGCGCTCGTCGATGAACGCCGCGCCCGACCTGGCGACGACCTCCTCTCCGACCTGATCGCCGCGCGGGACGAAGGGGAACGCCTGAGCGAGGACGAACTCATCTCCCTCGCCTTCCTGATCCTGCTGGCGGGCAGCGAGAACACCCCACACCTGATCAGCGGGGGAGTGCTCACCCTGCTCGAACACCCTGGGCAGCTCGCTGCCGTGCGTGCGGACCAGTCCCTGCTGGCCCCGGCGGTCGAGGAACTGCTGCGCCACACCCACCCCAACCAGACCGCGATCCGTCGATTCCCCACCGAGCCCGTCGACATCGGCGGCGTGCGCATCCCGGCCGGCGACACGGTGCTCCTCGGGTTGGCCGCGGCCCACCGAGACCCCGAACGGTACGCGAGCGCCGACCGGTTCGACGTCCGCCGCGAGGACACCGCCCACCTCGCCCTCGGTCACGGGCTGCATTACTGCCTGGGTGCGCCGCTCGCCCGCCTGGGGCTGCGCGTGGCCTTCGCCACGTTGCTGAGGGCTCTGCCAGCCCTCAGACTTGCGGCTCCGGTCGAGTCCCTGGCCTGGAACACCAGTTTCCGCTCCCATGCCCTCCGGCAGCTCCCCGTCACCGTCACCCACTGAAGGGACGACCGTTGTGAAGCCGCCTCGGACCCCCGGAGCGGGCGTCCCCCCCGGCGCTGCGCCCGCCATCGAACAAGGCGCGACCGGTGGCCGGATCGTCTTCCTCAACGGCACCTCCAGCGCCGGCAAGACCAGCATCGCCCGCGAACTCCTCCGGGTCCTGGAGCAGCCCTACTTCCACATGCCCGTGGACGCCTTCCACGCCATGCGTTCTTCGGTCACCGTGTCTCCTGAGGACCTCCCCGAGGTACTGCGTCGCACCTGGATGGGGTTCCACCGGGCGGTCGCGGGGATGGCGGCGAGCGGGAACAACGTGGTGATGGACCACGTCCTCAGTGAGGAGTGGCGACTGGTGGACTGTCTGGGTCTGTTGGTCGCGAAGGACGTCGTCCTGGTGGGGGTGCACTGCCCGCTCCCGGAGCTCGAACTCCGAGAACGCACGCGGGGCGATCGGCCGCGAGGCCTGGCGGCCCGACAGTTACACCAGGTCCATGCACACGGATGTTACGACGTCGAATGCGATACGAGTGTCCAGAGCCCGGCGGAGTGCGCGCTGCGCATCAAGGAGTTTCTCGCGGGACCGCCCGGGCCGACCGCTTTCGAGGCGCTGCGCAGCAGGTACCACACCTCTTCGTACGGGTGCTGATCGGGGGTCCCCGGCGGCTGGCCGACGGACGGGGAACTGCGGCGAACAGGGCTGCGAAGGCCCGGGGTCGAGGAGCATGGTGATCAGGCGGGCACGGCGGACCTCGTGGGTGCCCCTCGGGTCGGAGCACACGCGTCCGCGCGGCGCTCACCCGTTCCTGGGCCGGTCGTCCCTCGGGGTCAGTGGATGAAGCTGAAGCTCTGCCACGGCAGGCTTCCGGGTGCGGTGTTGTTCGACAAGGTCGTGCCCACGTAGGTCGAGTCTTCGGCAGTCTTCTTCTCGCAGTTGGGCGAGCGGTACAGGACGACGTCGATCAGCGTGTTGTTGACCACCGTGGTGGCTCCGTTGGGTCCGATCGGATGGCAGCCGCGGACCAGGGTGTTGGAGTAGGACACGGCAAGGTCCGTATCCCGGTTCGTGAAGGTCAGCTGACCCACCGAGTTCCTGCCCAACCCGGAGCAGCCCGTGACGGTGAGCAGCAGGGCGGCCCCGATGATGGTGCCGATACGCCGGTGGTGCGACATGGCAGACCTCGTCTTCGTGGAACGGACCTACAGCCAGTCAGCCTGCCGCGAACGGGCTCCGGCGGCACCCGCAGCGCGTCCAAACGGATGCCCTGCGCGGGCGCGATCGCGAGGCGCTGGGCACTGGGCAGGGCGGCAGAGTGCTTCCCTGATCGATCTTCCGAGGTCGTGAAGGGTCAGCGGAGAAGGCCGGAATGCGCTCAACCAGTCATCGGATTCTCAACCCGCAGCGCCTTCTCTTGGTCTCGCAGACCAGACCGGGGGGAGACGCCCCCCGGCGCAGGAGAGGCACGGGAATGAAGATGCGGACGTCCCTGAGGTTCACCCAGGCGGCCCTTGCGGTGTCGGCTTCGGCCGCGCTGGTGCTCACCGGGCTCACGGTCCCAGCAACGGCTGCCTCGCCGCCGACGTCCCCCGCTTCGTCACCGGACGCCGCACACCGGGCGGTGCAGGAGGCGCTGGAGGCGGAAGTGCGGCAGGGAGTACCGGGGGCGCTGGCGGTGGCCGAGCGGCATGGGTGGAGCTGGTCGGGGACCGCGGGCGTCGCCGACCTGCGCACAGGGCGGCAGCGTCTGGCGCGGGACCACTTCCGGTCGGGCTCCATCACCAAGACCTTCGTGGCCACGACGCTGCTCCAGATCGAGGCCGAGGGCGGGATCGATCTGGACGACACGGTGGAGCGGTGGCTACCGGGACTGGTGCGGGGGAACGGTCACGATGGTCGCGTGATCACGGTGCGCCAGCTCCTCAACCACACCAGCGGCATGTTCGATTACACCCAGGACGAGGACTTCGCATCGCAGTCATTCGGCGGCGGCTTCCTCGAACATCGGTACGACACCTGGCGGCCGGAACAGCTGGTGGAGATCGCCATGGGACATCGGCCCACCTCGGACCCGGGCGTCTGGAAGTACTCCAACACCAACTATGTCCTGGCAGGCATGATCATTGAGAAGGTGACGGGCAACAGCTACGCCCGCGAGGTCCAGCGTCGCATCCTGCGCCCACTCCGTCTGCGCTCCACCGTCCTGCCTGGCACCGATGCCCGGATGCCTCGGCCTTCGGGACGTGCCTACTCGAAGCTGTCCGCGGACACCTCGGGGCCGACGTACGACGTCACCGAGCTCAACCCCTCCCTGGCCGGTGCGGCAGGAGAACTCCTCACCTCCGCTGCGGACCTGAACACCTTCTACCGGGCGCTGTTCTCCGGACAGTTGCTGGGGCCGGACCAGCTCAAGGAGATGACCACCACCGTCTCGATCCCCGGGGCGCCCGGATACTCCTACGGCCTGGGCATCATGAGGATCGAACTGTCCTGCAAGTCCGTGGTGTGGGGCCACAGCGGCGGCATCCACGGCTCCCTGTCCGACGCCGTGGTGAGCGGCAACGGCAGGCACGCGCTGGCGCTGAACTTCAACGCGGACTGGACCGGCCGCTCGCAGCCGGTGGTCGAGGCCGAGTTCTGCCGCTCCTGAACGAGGGGCACGGCCGGCCCCGCCTCGGGTCGATCGGGGCTACTCGAAGCGGGAGACGTCGCCGGCACCCCGGCGTACCACCTCGGCTTCACCGCTGGAGAAGTCGATGACCGTGGTCGGCTCGGTTCCGCACTCGCCGGAGTCGACCACGGCATCCACGACGTGATCGAGCCGTTCTTTGATCTCCCACCCCAGGGTGAGTGGCTCCGCCTCCTCCGGCAGGAGCAAGGTGCTCGAAAGCAGTGGCTCGCCGAGCTCGGCGAGAAGCGCCTGGGTGACCACGTGATCAGGGATGCGCACGCCCACCGTCTTCTTCTTCGGGTGCAGCAGCTGCCTGGGTACCTCCCTCGTCGCCGGCAGGATGAAGGTGTAGCTGCCCGGGGTGGCGGCCTTGACCGTGCGGAATACGTCATTGTCGATGTGCACGAACTGCCCTAGCTGCGCGAAGTTCTGGCACACCAGCGTGAAGTGGTGGCGATCGTTGAGGTTGCGGATCGACTTGATTCGGCCCACTCCCTCACGATTGCCGAGCTGGCACCCCAGCGCGTAGCAGGAGTCCGTCGGATAGGCGACGAGCGCCCCGGAACGGATGCTGTCGGCCACCGTGCTGATGGTCCGCGGCTGAGGGTTTTCGGGGTGCACATCGAAGTACTTCGCCATTCACCGAGCGTACGTGATCAGGGCGTCGGTCCGAACCCGGCCACCCTTGAGCCGGCGCCCGGGCCCCGATGACGGGCTCCGGGGGCGCCCGCAGCGGTCGTTCCCCCCGGGCCGGCCCATGCCGACGGTCTACCGCACGTCCACGTAGTCCTCGGCGGAGGAAGTCCAGGAAGTGGCTTCCGTGCCCGGGTAGGTGAGCCACCACCAGCCGTCCTCCACTGCCACCGTGGTGGTCGCCACCAGGCCCGAGACCAAGGTGTTCAGGCTCTGCACGTACTGGTACGTGGGGCTGGAGGGCGTACGGAAGACCAGCCGGACCGGGTGGCCGGGCTCTCCCGAGTAGCCGCCCTCGTCCCAGTCCGCGAAGGTCAGCCGCCCGAAGACGCTGATCGAGCGCCCTGCCAGCACTGGTTCGGGCAGGGCGTCCACCGTGAGGTGGGACCTGCGCTGGATCCGTACGGTGGCGAGGTTCGCCCTGCTCACGAGGCCCTCACCGGTGGCCGGGTCCCAGTCGTTGGGCACGGCGAGGCCCCACAGGCGGTACAGTCCGGCGTGCGCGTTGCCGATCTGTGCTGAGCCCGTGTCCACGGTGAAGAAGAACCGGCAGATCGAGGTGGTCGCGGAGGTGGCCTTGCAGCGCGGACCGGTCCCGGGATCCGGCGACAGGACGCGTCCGTTCGGGCCGAGGAGGTTGGCCTCGGCGCTGTAGGCACTGATGCCCGAATCGTCGGTCGCCGTGAAGGAGACCATGAAGGTGGTGCGGCTGTCCGGGCCGAGGACGAGGTCGCCGCCGGACACGATGCTCCCACCGGTGATCGCGGCGGGCCGCGAGAGATCGGCCCGGGCGATCGGGGCGCTGAGCGCCGTCAGGGCCAGGGCGGCGCTCAGGGCGGCTGCGACGGTCGACTTGCGCATGACGGTCCCCCCTCAAGGTGCGGCACCTCCTCGGCCGGGGCCACCGCCCCGCGGTGCCGGTGCGCCACAGCATAGGAGCGTGGCCGCGATGGCGGCTCCTGCCGTGCGAGAGCTGACACACATTCCTGACAGCACGGGGACACGCCCGGTACGGCCGGGGGCCGGGGCCACGGAACGCGGCCCCGGTGAGCCGGTACGGGAGCGGGCGGGGCCAGATGCCCACCGGGGCGGACGTAAGGCCCGGACAGGTGCGTCCTCGCCCCGGATCAGCCCAGGTCGTAGTCGAAGGAGTAGGACACCGAAGGCTCCCCGTGCCGGGCTGTGTAGTGCCCGGAGCCGCGCAGGCCAGCCAACTCCCCGGTGCCCGAGCCCGCCACCACCTCGAAGGAGCAGTGCACCGTCCCGTCTTCCGTGAACGAGCCGTGCTGCTCGACGGCGAAGGTCCCGGTCCGGCCGTCCAGCCGCCCGGCCAACACCTCCGCCCCCGTGAAGCGGCCGGTCTTTTGCGTGACGTAGACCAGGGCGTACTCGCAGGTGGTGTCGTCTGCTTCGATGCCGCCCGAGAAGCGGTTCGAGGTGGTGGCACGAGCGACCCTCGGAACCGATTCGCTGGAGCTCGTGTGGTTCTCCTCCCACCGCAAAGAGGTGAAGTGGCCCGTGGTCTGTGTGGTCATGATGATCCTTGGAGTCCGGTCGAGGGTGTGGTCCCCGCGCTCTTGAACCCAGCTTGATACGGATACCTGACGCCTTGTGTCAGGTATCGGGGACAATGACTTCATGCGTGCCGACCG
Organism: Streptomyces sp. NPDC006879; assembly: GCF_042869595.1. Lineage (NCBI taxonomy): Bacteria > Bacillati > Actinomycetota > Actinomycetes > Kitasatosporales > Streptomycetaceae > Streptomyces > Streptomyces sp. NPDC006879. Next base: position 42,134 of record NZ_JBIAGC010000045.1, on the reverse strand, counting down.
ACTCCTGTGCCTGCTGTTGATGTTGCAGAGCCGCGGGCGGATGACCGCTCCCGAGCTCGCCCGGGAGCTTGAGGTCTCCGTCCGCACGGTGTACCGGGACGTCGAGGCGCTGTCTGCCGCCGGCGTTCCGGTACGCGCCGACCGCGGCCCCGACGGCGGCTACCGGCTGATGGAGGGCTATCGCACCAGGTTGACGGGGCTCACCCACAGCGAGGCCGAAGCGCTCTTCCTCGCCGGGGTCCCGGGCCCGGCGGGCGAACTGGGCCTGGGCGCGGTGCTCGCCTCCGCACAGCTGAAGGTCCAAGCGGCCCTGCCCGCGCCGCTGGCCGGACGCGCCAGGCGTGTTCACGACCGGTTCCACCTCGACGCCTCCGCCTGGTTCCGGGACGCCGACCCGGTCCCACACCTGTCCGCGGTGGCCCGTGCCGTCTGGGACCAGGTGGTTCTGCGCACCCACTACCGGCGCTGGAGCGGCGAGGTGCTCCGTGAACTCAAACCCTTGGGCATCGTCCTCAAAGGAGGCATCTGGTACCTGGTAGCCCAGACGGAGGAGTCCGTGAGGACCTACCGGATATCGAGGTTCCTGGCCGTCGAAGCCACGGGCGAGGGCTTCGAGCGCCCTGCCTCCTTCGAACTCGCCACCTACTGGGGGGAGTCCGCGCAGCGCCTCACGGACTCCCTGCACCAGCACACCGCACGGTTGCGGCTGTCTCCGCAGGCCCAGCGCCTGCTGCCGGTGCAGTTCGGGGCGTCCGGAGGGCGCGCCCTGGAGGGAGCCGGAGCCCCCGATCCGCAGGGCTGGGTGGAAGTCGACCTGCCCGTGGAGTCGATTGGCGTTGCGGTCGGCGATCTCCTCAGGCTCGGGGCGGAGGCCGAGGTGCTGGCTCCGCCCCGATTGCGCGAGGCGATGGTCGCGGCCGTGACGGAGTTGGCGCGACGCTACCGGTCGCCATGAGCCGGGTCCGGCCGTGGCGACCGGCCCGCGGGATCAGAGCGCCGCGGCGGGGGACGACAGAAGGCGCAGGACGTCGATGACGGCGTCCGCGGCCGGCGCACCGGGTTCGATCAGGGTGTAGTGGCCGGTGTCGGGCAGGGTCACGACCTCCGCGTCCGAGTGCACCTCGGCGTAGTCGGAGAACTGGTGGAGCGGCACCTCCTCGTCCTTGGCACCGTGCAGGAGTACGGTGCGCACCCCCGTCGTGCCCTTGCCCCGGAGCAGGGTCAGGGGGTCGACCAGCGGGAGTCGGGAGGCCACGTGTTCGGCGCCACCGAGCAGTTGCAGGCCGGCGCCTTCGCTCAGGTCGTCGCGGATCGTCGCCGCGAGGTCGGTCAGCGGAGCCAGCCCCAGTACCGCGGTGGGCAGGGCGGTGGCCGTGTACCAGGGCGAGTCGGCGGGCAACAGCGACCGTGCCCCGGCCCACAGCGCGAGATGGCCCCCGGAGCAGTGGCCGGCCAGTACGAATGGGCGGCCCTGCGGGATGGTCTCCACGGCCAACGCGATGTCGTCGAAGGTGGCGGGATATCCACCGGCGCCACCTGACCGCCGGAACCCCGGCAGCACGGTGGTGAAGCCTTGCCGAGCCACGTGGGCGGCGAACGGCGTCAGATGCATGCGGTCGTACCGCCAGTAGCCGCCGTGCAGCAACATCACCAGCGGGGCGTCGGGGTCATCAGCGGGCCACAGGTCGTACACCTGGTTCGGGTGTGGGCCGTACCGGTGGTGCCGGGGTGCCAGCACCGGCTTCAGGCTCAGCACCCGGCGCTCTTCCTCCAACGCGAAGGCGGATGCGGTCCGACGCTGTGCTGTCGGTCCGTCAGACATGACCACGGGCGCTCCAGAGCTCGGGGAACACGGCACGGCTGGCCCGCTTCTCCAACCAGGCGACGCCCGCGGAACCGCCGCTTCCCACTTTGCTGCCCATGGCGCGACGGGTGGCGAACAGATGGTCGTTGCGCCAGCGCAGGACGAGTTCCGCGATATCGGTGAGCTCCTCGCCGAGCTGCACCAAGGGGTCGTGTGCCGGGCCGGAGTAGATCTGCCGCCAGACCTCCTCGACCTGTTCGTCCGGCGTGTAGGCCTCGCGGGGGTCCCGGGTCAAGACCCGCTCGGGGACCGGCAGGCCCCGTCGGTGCAGGTAGCCGAGGACCTCCTCGTACAGGGACGGCTGGGCCAGCGCCTCTTGGAGCTCGGCGTAGGTGGCGGGGTGCCCACGATGAGCCTGCACCATGGACTGTGACTTGTCGGCGAGCAGGAACTCCATGTGCCGGTACATCGCCGACTGGAAGCCGGAGGCCGCCCCGAACGCTTCCCGGAATCCGTTGAACTGCCCCGGTGTCATGGCGGCGATCGGCTGCCAGGAGTCGTTGAGCGCCTGATGGGTGCGCCGGCTGCGGCGCAGCGCGTCCATGGCCTGCTCGAAGTCGTCCTTGAGTAAGGCGTCCCGGGCGGTGCGCCACTCGTAGACGAGCAGGGTGAACCACAGCTCCATGACCTGGGTGGTGACCAGGAACGCCATCTCGCCCTGGTCGCTGGTCAGGGGCTGCTGGAGGGAGGACAACACCGATGCGCGGACGTAGTTCTCGTAAGGGGTCGCCCCCTCGAAGTTCAGGGCTGGTGCTTCGGGGGCGGCCGGGCAGAATCCGTTCATGGGCTTCCTTCGCAGGTCAGGTGAGACACGGAGGTGGCGGGATCACGAGGCGGGAAGTCCGATGTGGGTGCCTCCGGTGGCGTCCAACCACTGCCCGGTGACCCAGCGGGCGTCATCGCTCGCCACGAACGCGACCACGTCGGCGATGTCAGAGGGCTGTCCGATCCGGTTGAAGACGGACGCGGAAGCGTAGGCGTCGAGGACCTGCTTCACCTGCAGGGTCGGGTTGATGTCGGTGAGCGTGAAGCCCGGCGCCACGGTGTTCACGGTGATGCCCCGCGGGCCCAACTCCTGCGCCAGGGTGAGGCTGAGGGTGTCCAGTGCTCCCTTGGTCATCGCGTAGGCCACGATCTGCGGCATGGCGATCCGGGTCACGCCCGAGGAGATGTTGATGACCCGGCCGTTGTCGCGCAGCCGGCCGAGGGCGTGCTGGAGGACGAAGAAGGGTGCCTTGACGTTCACGGCGAACAGCCGGTCGTAGTCTTCCTCGTTCACGTCCGCGATCCGCCTGGGCAAGGTGATGCCCGCGTTGTTGACGAGGATGTCCACACCGGAACGTGCCCCGAACTCCGACAACTGCTTGTCAAAGGTGGCCCACAGGGCCTCGGCGTCACCGGAGACACCCAACTCGGCGTGAACGGCGAATGCTTGGCCGCCCGCCCCTTCGATATCGCTGATGGTGTCGTCGGCGGCGCTGGCGTTGTGCCCGTAGTGCACGGCCACCAAGGCGCCTTCGGCGGCGAGCCGCAGCGAGATCGCCCGGCCGATACCTCGACTGCCGCCGGTCACCAGGGCCGTACGGCCGGCGAGTCTACCTGGGGTCATCGTCATGCTTGCAGCGCTCCTGGGGAGGAAGGGGAAAGGATCGGGGACGCGCCGAGTGCCGCCCCCGGGTTTCAGGCGTCGAAGTCGAGGGAGACCTCGTCCGACTCCGGTCGAGCCCGGCAGGTGAGGGTGTAGCCGGCCGACGTCTCCGCTGGCCCCAAGGCGTACTGTCGGCCCATCAGTACGCTCCCGCCGGTCACCTTGGCCCGACAACTACCGCACAGGCCGTCCCGGCAGGAGTACGGGGTCTCGGGCCGCGCGCGCAGCACCGCGTCGAGAACCACGCGGTCCTCCGCAAGCATCACTGCCTGCGTGGTGCGCCCCCCCAGTCGTGCGGTGATGCGGCCGGTGCGGCCCAGTGGTTCTTCCGGCGGTGCCTGCGGTGCACCGCCGGTGGTGAAGAGTTCGAAGCGCACTCGCTCGGGTGCTGCACCCCATTGGGCGAGGGCCGTCTGAACGGTCTCCACCAGACCCCAGGGCCCACAGAGGTAGAAGTGCGAGGCGTCTTCGGGCGTGGCGCCGAGCAGGCGCAGCAGCCCAGGCAGCCGTTCGACGTCGATGCGCCCCGAGAGCAGCTCGCTCCCCTGGGACTCTCGGGACAGGACGTGCAGGACGAAGAAGCGGTCGACATAGGCGTCTTTGAGGTCGGCCAGTTCGTCCGCGAGGAGCACCGACTGGGCGGTTCGGTTGGCGTAGAGGAGCGAGACCCGGCAACCGGGGTCCGAGCGAAGCGCCGCCACCGCCATACTCAACAGCGGGGTGATGCCGCTACCGCCGGCCACCAGGACATGATGGGCTGCGGGCGCTTCGGCGAGTCGGAAGTCGCCGCTGGGCGGGGCGAGTTCGAGATGGTCGCCGGCGCTCAGCGTGCTGGTGGCGAAGTCCCCGAAACCGCCGGGGCCCAGGCACTTGACCACCAGGCGTATCCCGGCCGACGCCCCGGGCGGGAGGCACAGGGAGTAGCTGCGGCGCAGCTCGTTCCCGCCCCTGAGGTGGCGTACCGCGACATGTTGCCCGGGCCGGTGCGCGAACACGTCCACCCACCGGTCGGGGACCTCCAGGGTGATCGCCACCGTCCGCTCGCCGACGCGTTCCACCTGGCTGACCCGAAGCCGGTACCAGCCGGTGGCGCGCCGGACCGGCGCGCCACCGGTCCCTGCTGCCGACTGCTGACCCCCGGTGGTCAGCACCGAGGCCGTTGCGGAGGTCGTCACGGGGCACTCACATCGCCTTCAGGTGTGCGAAGGTCTCTCGGCAGGCCGTGCAGACCAACACGGCCTGACACCGGGTGGCCCCGAAGGGGCTCTGCGGCCTGGTCGCCGTCGAGCCGCAGTGCGGGCAGGCAACGCCCAAGCCGATTCGGACCGGCAGCGGGTCGCCCGCCGGACCTGGAGGCGCAATGCCGTGCGCAGCGAGCTTGCGGCGCCCCTCGGCGCTGATCCAGTCGGTGCTCCACGCGGGCGCGAGGACCTGGCGGACCCGGCCGTCCGGGTGACCGCTGGAGACCAGCGCCTCACGGATGCCCGCCTCGATCGCGGGCATGGCCGGGCAGCCCAGGTAGGTCGGCGTGATGACGACCTCCAGCGCCCCGTCCGGGGCCTCCTCGACACGGCGGACCACTCCCAGGTCGGCCAGCGAGATCATGGGGAGCTCGGGGTCCGGTACCTGGTTCACCCGTTCCCTCACCCGTTCGGCCGGTAGCCGTTCCACAACGTTCACCAGCTACCCCCCGGGTGTTGGCGGCGGACCGCCTGTAGTTCGGCCAGGAGCGGCCCGAACGCCTCGCTGTGTAGCCCCGTCCGCCCACCGTCGGCACGCCAGGAGGGCCGCGGCACGCTCAGACGGGCCTCCTCGATCACGGAGGCGACTGCTCGCTGCCAGTCGGGACGCAACCGGGCCGGCGAGATCGCGATGCCGGCCGCATCGAGGCGGTCCGACAGCGCGTCGGCGGTGAACAACTCGTCCGTGTAGGGCCATACCTCATCGAGTCCCCGCTGCATCCGCAGCCTGCTCTCGGCGGTGCCCCGTCCCAACCGGACGGTCCACTGCTCGGCATGCATCTGGTGGTATTCCACCTCGCGAGCAGCCCGGGTGCCGAACGCCGCCAACACCTCGTCCGCGCAGCTCTCCAGCGCAGTCCACAACAGTCTGCTGTAGTGCGCGTACACGAGTTGACGTGCGATCGTGAACGCGAAGTCCCCACGGGGAAGCTCCACCAACAGGGCGTTGCGAAACTCCCGTTCGGTACGGGCGAAGGCGAAATCGTCCTCGCCGCGTCCTGTGCCGTCGAGTCGACCGGCGTGGTCGAGCAGCGTGCGGGCATGGCCGAGCAGATCGAGGGCGAGGTTGGCGAGCGCCAGGTCCTCCTCGATGGTGGGGGCCCTGGTGACCCAGTCGCACAGTCGCTGGCTGAGGATGAGGGCGTCATCGCCCAACCGGACCACGTACTCGGCCAGGTCGAGCTGAGCCGCCGGTGCGGTGCTAGAGCTCATGCCCGCCGTCCTCGTTCAAGGAGATGTAGTGCTCCGGGTAGCGATACGGCTTGTGGGCCGCGTTGGCGAAGAACGGGTCCTTCTCGTCCGGTGACGCGGCGTGCACACATGCGGAGGCCACCACCCACAAGGAGACCGTCTCGCCCCGACGCGTATAGAGCTCGCGGGCGTTGGCCAGGGCCATCTCGGCGTCAGCTCCGTGCACCGCTCCGACGTGTTGGTGTGCCAGGCCGCGGCGCGGCCGAACGAACACCTCCCACGGGGTCTGCACCCGAACCGGTCCCTCGTTCACGCGGCTTGCCCTTCCTCTTCGGTGAGTCCTGCCGCGTAGGCGTCGACCGCCTCGCGGACCCAGGCTCCTTCCCGGTGCGCCGCCACCCGGTGGGAGAGCCGTTGACGGGCACAGTGCGAGCCGTCGCCGAGCGCACCGCGGAACAACTGCCAGTCGATGGGGCTGAAGTCGTAGTGCCCGCGCTCCTCGTTCCAGCGGATCGCAGGGTCGGGCAGCGTCACCCCCAACCGCTTAGCCTGCGGCGCACAGTTGTCGACGAAGCGCTGGCGCAGCTCGTCGTTGGTGTGCCGCTTGATGCCCCAGGCCAGGGAGCGCCGGGACACCGAGGCGCCCATGGCCGCGGTCCGCGCGTCCGCGCCCTGGGCGACGGTGTCCGGAGGTCCGAACATCAACGCCACCGCCGGAAGCCACCAGCGGTCTACCGCGTCCTGTGCCATCTGCTGCTGCTCGGGCGTTCCCCGGCACAGCGTCCACAGCACGTCATAGCCCTGCCGGACGTGGAACGCCTCCTCCTGGCAGACCCGTCGCATGGCCCGCGCGTACGGGCCGTACGAGGTCTGGCACAAGGGGGCCTGGTTCACTACCGCGGCGCCATCGGTCAGCCAGGCGATGGCACCGGTATCGGCCCAGGTCAACGCCGGATGGTTGAAGGTCGCGGCGTACCGCTGGTGCCCGCTGTGCAGGGCGTCGAGGAGCTCGGCGCGACTGACACCCAGCGTCTCAACTGCGGAGTACAGGTACAGCCCGTGACCTGCCTCGTCCTGCACCTTGGCCAGCAGGCTGGCCTTGCGGTGCAGCGAGGGTGCTCGGGTGAGCCAACTCCCCTCGGGCTGCATGCCGATGATCTCCGAGTGCGCGTGCTGCGCGATCTGACGGATCAACATCCGACGGTATCCATCGGGCATCCAGTCCCGGGGCTCGATCTGTTCACCGGCGGCAAGGAGCGCCTCGAAGTGCTCCGTCAGCTCCTGCACGTCGTGCACGGGACCTTCCGGTCCGGCGGGTTGCGCGCTCACCTCGGATCGCCCTTCGTCCGTGCCACTGCCCTGGCGGCAGTGCCTCTCAGTAGGGAAAGAGGGGAGCGAGCCGGGCGGCAATCCCTGGGCGGGGCAGGCCGTGGCGTGATGAAGGTCACGTGACTGCCGGGGAGTGTGCGCGGCATCCGCCGCCTCTCTCCCCGGTAGTCAGTGCCAACGAAACCGGCGCGGCGTGAGCGCGCTGAGAGGGGTTACGCCATGAGCACCATCAGGACGATGCTGGTTGAACTGACGGGGACGGCGGAGTTCGCCGAGAGTATCGGCGACGACGAGGACCTCAGCGCCAGCGGCATCGACTCCGGCGACCTCGTGCGCCTGGTCCTGCTCATCGAGCAGCGGACCGGTGCGGAGGTCACGGCCGAGGACATGGAGGCGCTCACCACCATCGCCGACTTCGAGCGCTACCTCGCGGATCGGGAGACCGCCGCGCAGTCGGGCGCCAACTGATGTGGCTGACGCAGCTGGTGGAGCGTAACCGCCAGTGTTTCCCGCGGCGCACCGCTCTGGTGGACGACAGGCGCTCCGTCACTTGGGCGGAGTTCCATGACCGGGTGGAAGGCCTCGCACACGGCCTCGTGGAGCTCGGAATCGGCCGGGGGGACCGTGTTGCGGTGCTCTCCTTGGACCGGATCGAGGTCATGGAGTCCTACTTCGCGCTGGCTCGGATCGGCGCACTGTTCGTCCCTGTCAACCACAGCCTGACGCCCGTGGAGGTCGCCGGGATCGTCGAGCGCACCGGGGCCGTCGCCGTGATCGGCGAGAAGGAACTGCTCGCCCGTCACCCGAAGCTCCCCGTGCGGCAGCGGATCTGCTTGGACGAACCCGAGTTCGCGGCGCTCGGCTTGCAGGGTGGCAAGGCCCTGCCGGACGTCTCGGACACCGAGCCGGTGGCGATCTTGCACACGTCTGCGACCACCGGCCAGGCCAAGGGCGTCACCGTCGATCAGGGGTCGTTCCGGGCCATCGCGCTCGGATGGCTCGCGGTGGCGCGCCCCGAGAGCGACATGGTGCTGGTCAACTGCTGCCCGCTGTACCACGGCAGCATGGTGGTGTCGCTGACCTATCTGGCGGCGGGCGCAACGGTGGTGCTGATGCCCGGTTTCAAGCCGCAGACCGCGCTCGCTGCTCTGGAACGCCACCAGGCCACCCACGTCTGGCTGGTGCCGCAGATGCTGCGCTTCCTGCTGCGGGCCAAGGCTGCGGAGACCGCTGATCTGTCGCAGTTGCGGGAGGTCCTGTACGGCGCCGCGCCGATGCCCTCCGACGTCTACGCGGAGGCCGCCGAGCGCCTGGGATGCGGCTTCCGCCAGGTCTACGGGATGACCGAGGTCGGGGGCCCCTTCGTGACCCTGGGGCCGGAGGAACACCCCGACCCCGAGGCCGTTCCGGAGATCATTCCGGCGGGCCGGGTCATCCCGGGGATGTCGGCCCGCGCGGTGGACTCCGGTGGGCAGGAGTTGGAGCCGGGCGGGATCGGGGAGGTTTGGGTGCGCGGACCGGGGGTGATGCAGGGCTATTGGGGCGATGAGGCGGCGACCGCGGAGATCACCGTGGACGGCTGGGTGCGCACCGGTGACCTCGGATACCTCGACGCCGGCGGCTACATCCACCTGGTTGACCGGAGCAAGGACTTGATCATCCGGGCCGGTCAGAACGTCTACCCCTCCGAGATCGAGCGGGCCCTTCGCACTCACCCCGCGGTGCACGACGCCGCCGTGGTGGGGGTCCCCGACGCGGACTACGGGGAAGTCCCACTCGCCTACGTGGTGGCCGATGACGGCACCACCGCAGCCGCTCTGCAACGCCATCTGACCGGTTGCCTCGCGGCCTACAAGCGGCCGAAGACCGTGCAGTTCATCGACGAGGTACCCCGTAACCCCGCCGGGAAGATCATCAAGAAGCTGTTGCGTGCCTGACCCGCGCGGTCCGGCCCGGTATGACGCCACGTCTGCGGGCCGGACCAGCCACCGTGCGGCGCCTGGTACGGAACCGGGTTCGACGGGGGTGCGCACGGCCGCTGCCGCGGCGCTGTCAAGGCTGCGGCCCCTCCTTGGTTCGAGGGGGCTGGCTCTGGGCAGCGCGGTGGCGGGGGAGGCCGAAGCGGGGCCGGCGGGCCCCTTCGAGCGCGCCCAGGCGAGAGCCATGCCGGCGCCGCGCCGCGATGACTTCCTCGCCGGGCGCTGTGCGGCGCGCCGCGCCCTGACCGGGGCCGACCTGCCGGCCGGGGAGATCCTCCGGGACGGCCGCAAGCCGGTCTTCCCGTCTGGCAGTGTCGGTTCCATCAGCCACGATGGCGGCTTGGCCGTGGCGGTGGCCGCGCGGGCCGAGCGCTATGCGGCGCTGGGATGCGACCTTGAACTACGGGGGCTTCCATTGGCCGCGGCGCACCTCGTCCTCACTCCCGAGGAACGGGCCTGGACCGCGTCCGCTCCCGACGAGGCGCAGGCCTGGTGGCATCTGCTCCGGGCCTTCTGTGCCAAGGAGGCGGCCTACAAGGTGTTCAGCGTCCTGCTGCCCGAGGAGCAGGTGCCCGTCACGTTGCTGGGCATCGGGGCCCGGCCGGTAGCCGGCGGATTCCAGGTCTGGCCCGGATCGCGCCCTGATCGGTTACTCGCGGTGGAGGTGCGTGCGGTGGCCCGTGGCGCGTTCGCCTGGACGATGGTCGCCGGGCGCGAGCGGGCCCGGTGGGGCCGGGTAGAGGCCGACCCCGCCTGACGAAGTGCCGCTGAGGCCTGAACGCCGGCCCCGACGGGGTGCGGGCAGATCGCCACGGCACCGCGCGTTGTCGGGGCACCCGAGTGGGTCTGGTGGTCGGGTGCCCCGTCGTTCTGGGCACGCGTGGCCGTTGTGACGAGCGCCGCCCCGGGAGGTCGGCGCCGCCCCGCGCCGCGGGTTAGGACTCGGCGTTGACCAACACGGCCATGTTGCCCGCCGGGTGCTGGTTGTCATGGAGCAACTGGTGCGCCTTGCCGATCTCTTCGAAGCCGAGAGTCAGTGAGAGACAGGGGTCGATGACGCCCTGGCCGATGAGCGTGGTGATTTCGCGGGCCTCGCGGGAGCTGGAGACGTGTGAGCCCTGGAGTCGCTTCTGACGCATCCACAGGAAGCGCAGGTCCACGTCGCCGTTGTAGCCGGTGGTGCCGCCGCAGATGACGACCATGCCCGCGTTGTCACACAGGTACATGGAGGTGGGAATGGTGTCGGCGCCCGAGTGTTCCACCACGATCCGCGGGGCCCGTCGCTCGCCCAGGGCCTCCCAGAAGTCTCGCCCGAAGGCGCGGGCTCCCTTGAGCCACTGGCCCATGGCACGATCGTCGGAGGTGTCGGGCAGACGGCCCCAGTGATCGAATCCGCTGCGGTTGATGTACCCCTTGGCGCCCAGCTCCTGGCAGTACTTGCCGCGCTCGTCGCTGGAGACCACGGCGATGGGGATGCCGCCGGCGTGGCGGACCAACTGGATCGCCATGCAGCCCAGCCCGCCGGCCCCGCCCCAGATCAGAACCGGGTCACCGGGGCGTACCGTGTGCGGCTCCCAGCCGAAGAGCTGTCGGTAGGCCGTGGCGCCGGTCGCCATGTAGCAGGCGGCCTCGGCCCAGGAGAGCCGCTTGGGCTTGGGATGGCACTGGTACTCCTCCACCACGGCGAACTGTGCGAAGGAGCCGTAGTTCTCCTCGTAGCCCCAAACCCGCTGCGAGGTGGAGGTGCAGGGATCGGCACCGAGGCGGATGTCCTCGGCGCTCTCGTCCCAGACGGTGGCCAGCAGCACGATTTCGTCGCCGGGAGTGAGGCTTCGCACGCCCTCGCCGACGGCCCAGACGATGCCGGAGGCGTCTGAACCCCCGATGTGGAAGTCCTCCGGCTCCCCCCGCTTTTGCCGGGTGGCCACCACGTCGACCGGATCGCCGAGCGAGGCCCACACGTTGTTGTAGTTGACGCCGGCCGCCATCACCTTGATCAGGACCTGCCCCGGTCCGACGGGGGGTACGTCCACCACTTCGGTGCGGAAGGCGTCGACGGGCTGTCCGTAGCGCTCCGGACGGATCAGGGAGGCGTACATGCGGCGCGGGACCTCGCCGAGCGGAGGGGCGTCACCGAGTTCGTACAGGTCTTTGTTCATGAGATGGCTCCTGACGATGCGGGCGTGAAAGGGGCGCGGGCCCCTGTGGGTCGGCTGGCTGGCCCTCACGGGCGAGTCAGCGGTGGGGCGGGTGGGCCGGACCGGCTGCGGTCCGGCCCACCGCTGGAGCTACGGGGGGTCTCGTGGGTCGGTCGGTGACCACAGGGCCCGGTCCTGCGGCGACGACAGCGGACCGGGTGCGGCGCCCGCCCTCACCGCGCCGTGAGTTCGGGGGCGGCAGGAGGCACCGGAGGTCATGCCGAACTGGGATCCTGGGGACGCAGGGCCCTGGCGAGGGCAGCGCCGATGCGGGCCATCGGCTCCGGCTCGGTCATCTCGTAGTGACCGCACGGCAGCACGTGGTCCTCGAAGCGGCCCGAGACATGAGGGCGCCAGGCATCGGCCTTGCCTGGTGCCAGCGAGAGATCGGCCGGGTTGGCCGAAGCCTCCCGGTCGGCGCCGGCACTGAAGAACAACACGTCCCCGTCGAAGGTCTCGGCGCTGAACTCGGGAGCGATGCGGAGGTTGTTACGCATCACCCGGGCGATGGCCAAAGCCTCGTCCACGGTGACGGCAGAAGGACCTCGGTCCACTTCCTGCGCCGACAGCAGCCGCACCACCTCCTCGACGGTGCCCACCGACTCGGCGGGCACGTCCAGGCCGGCCACTCGTACGAGGAGCGCGGCCACCTGCCGTTCCGTCTCCCCAGGGTCGGTGACCTGATCCTGGGGGAGGGGAGCGTCCAACATCGCCAACAGTTCGACCTGTTCGCCCTGACGCTGGAGTGCGACAGCCATGGAGTGCGCGACGAACCCCCCGTAGGACCAGCCGAGGAGACGGTAGGGGCCCACGGGCTGCACCGCGCGTAGGTGCGTGAGGTAGGAGTCGACCATCTCCTTGGCGTCTGACGCAGGAGCGTGGTGCGGGTCCAACCCGTGCGCCTGGATGCCGTACACCGGTTGGCGGGCCCCGAGGTGAGGCAGCAGGCCGCTGTAGCGCCAGGCGATGCCCGCGCCCGGGTGCACGCAGAACAGCGGGCGCTGGTCACCTTCGGAGCGCAGCGCCAGCAGGGGGGCGAAGGCGTCCGCACCGGCTGTCCCGCCCCTCCCGGACCAGGCGATCAGCCCGGCGATCGTGGGCGCCGAGAGGAACGCGGCAACGGGGACGTCCAGCACGCCGCCCTCTCGCATCCGGCCGGTCAACAGCATCGCCCGCATCGAGTCGCCACCGAGATCGAAGTAGTTGTCATCGATGCCGATGCCCTCGATTCCGAGGGCTTCTTGCCAGTGCTCGGCCACGGCGCGCTCAAGGTCCGTGCGGGGCGCCTTGTGCGCGACCGCCAGATAGGGCCGCGGGAAGCGTGCCTGGACGGACGGGGCTTCAACGGGGTCGGCCTGCACCGACGGCAGGCTTCCGGTCGCGGCAGCCGAGGCAGCGGGGGCGTCGATCCAGTGGCGGCGGCGGTCGAAGGCGTACCCCGGCAGGTCCACCCGTCGAGGCGAGCGGGTCGGCACACCCCCAACCGCCAGATCTATTGGGACCCCGGCGCTCCACAGCCGGCCCAGAGCCTCGGTGAACACCTGACCGTCCGGACTCGACGCCTTGGCATGCCGCATCGTGGGCACGGTGAGTACGGGTTCGTCGGCGAGCCGGGCGCCGGCGAGTTTGGCGAGACTGTCGCCGGGGCCGATCTCCACCAGCAGCGGCCGACCGCGCTCCCACAGGGCGGCGATGCCGTCGTCGAAACGCACCGTGTGACGGGTGTGGTCGAGCCAGTGCTGGACGCTGGTGGCCTGCTCCGGTGTCACCCAGGTGCCGCTCACGTTCGTGACGTACGGGATCTGCGGGGCCCGCAGTGTGACGCTGCGCAGGCGTTCAGCGAAGGCCGGCAGCACCGGGTCCAGGACGTGCGAATGAGCGGCAGCCGGCATCCGAAGCCGCCGATGGACCACCGAGTCCGCCAGGAGCCGCGCCTCCAGCGCCTCGACCGCCTCGGGGCGGCCAGCGACCGTACAAGCCGTGGGACCGTTGACCGCCGCCAAGGACAGGCCGTCGCCCAGATAGCCGCGCAACTCCACTTCGCCCAGGCCCACGCCGACGGTGGCGCCGCCGGCCGAAGCGATCAGCCGAAGCCGCTCGGCGACCAGCGGCAGCATCTCCCCGAGCGAGAACACCCCCGCCAGACAGGCCGCCGTGTACTCCCCGAGCGAGTGCCCGATCAGCGCCGCCGGACGTACTCCCTGCTCCATCAGGGTCCGCGCCAACGCGAACTCCGTCACCACCAGTGCCAAGAAGGCGTCCACGCTACCCGGATCGCTGCGCTCGAAGAGAGCGGTGCGTATCTCGCGCCCCAGACACCCGTGCAGGATGCGGGCGCATTCGTCGACGACGTCCCGATAGACCGGCAGGTCACGATAGAGCTCCGCGCCCATGCCCACGTACTGGGTGCCACCACCCGGCAGCAGGAACGCCACCGGCGTGTCCTGCCCATCGCGCACCTTGGGAGTCCGGGGCAGTGGGTGACGCAGGGCCTGGGCGGCCTGTGCCGTGCTGTGCACGGCCACCGCGGCTCGGTGGGGCAGGTCGGGACGGTACGCGCGCAGCGCCTGCGCGACGTCCGCCACGTCGAGTTGGGAGTGCGTGTCGAGGTGACGGGCGAGGTTCTCGGCCTGCCCCTGGAGGGCACCGGGAGTGCGGGCGGAGAGCGTGAGCACCTGCCATCGCCCGTCCTGTTGCCGCGTTGCGGCCGTGGCCTTGCACTCCTGTTGCGGTGATTCCTCCAGGATCACGTGGGCATTGGTGCCACCCACCCCGAAGGCACTGACGGCAGCCCTGCGCGGTTCGTGGCCCGCAGCCCACTCCTCAAGAACGCAGGGCACCCGGAACGGGGTGGCGGCGAAGTCGATCAGTGGATTGGGCTCGGTCGCGTGGAGGGTCGGTGGGATCTGTCGGTGCTCCAGGGCGAGCACCGCCTTGATGAATCCGGCCATGCCGGCGGCTGCCCCCAGGTGGCCGATGTTCGACTTCACCGAGCCGAGTGCGCAGAACCCGTTGCGGTCGGTGCTCTCCTTGAAGGCCCTGGTGAGGGAGGCCACTTCGATGGGGTCACCGATGCGGGTGGCGGTTCCGTGAGCCTCGACCAGGCCGATGGTGTCCGCGCTGACGCCCGCGGCGATCTGGGCCGCGAGGATCGCCTCGGTCTGACCCTCGGTGCTGGGGGCGGTGAAGCCGACCTTCCGGCGGCCGTCGTTGTTGATGGCGGAGCCCTTGACGACGGCCCTGATGCGGTCGCCGTCGGCGAGGGCGTCCTCCAGTCGCTTGAGGACCACCATGCCGACGCCGTCACCCGAGGAGGTCCCGGCCGCGTCCGCGGCGAAGGCCCGGCACCGGCCGTCGGGGGAGAACGGGCCGTCCGGCACGTGCCGGTAGCCGAGCTTGGCTGCGGGGTTGAGCGAAGCAGCTCCAGCCAGGGCCATGTCGCAGCGGTAGTCCAAGAGGTCCTGACAGGCTGTGTGCAGGGCAACCAGGGCTGTGGAGCAGGCCGTCTGGAGCGACAGGCTGGGTCCGGTGAGGCCCAACTCGTAGGAGATACGGGTGGCGAGGGTCCCCAGCGAGTTGCTGGTCGCCGCGTGCACCAGCGCGACCGAGGCACTTTGGCCCGCGAAGTGCGGGTGTACATGGGCGGGGTAGTAGCGGCTGTCGCCCGCCCCGGCGTACACGCCGACCTGTAACTCGCCGTGCCCCTTGGCGTAGCCGGCTTCTTCCAGGGCGTGGTAGGCGCACTCCAGCAGCAGCCGCTGTTGCGGGTCGATGACGGCGGCCTCGGCGGGGCCGTAGCCGAAGAACGCGGCGTCGAAGCGGTCGATGCCCTCGATCACCGAAGCCATCCGCACCAGCTCAGGATCGCTCAAGCGCGCCGGGTCGCCGCCCGCCGCCAGGAACTCCTCATCGGTGATCGGTCGGATCGATTCCCGGCCCTGCGCCAGGTTGTCCCAGAACTCCTCCAACGTGTCGGCGCCGGGGAATCGGGCCGCCATCGCGATGACGGCGATGGCCGGCTCCGCCTCGTGCGGGGTGTGCGTGGAGTCATGCATCGTTGCGGTATCCCTCGTGCTCGGTGGTGCCGGTGCCGGTGCCGGGCGCTGGGCGGCGGGCGGAACGGACAGCCCGTTGGCGCGCCGCACGTTCACGGACCCGGTCCAGGCCGCCGGCTGGGGCGGTGGTGGTGACCGCCGTGGCGCGCGCCCCTATCCCCGAGTCCGTCAGGTGCCGGGCCAATGACCGCACGCTCGGGTGGCTGAACAGGTCGACCACGCTCAACTCGCAACCCAGCTCGGCATTCACCGCACCCTGAGCACGGACCAACAGCAGGGAGTGCCCACCGAGGTCGAAGAAGTTCTCCTCGAAGCCGACGTGGTCGCGGCCGAGCACATCGCACCAGATGCCCGAGAGGGTCTTCTCCAGCCGCTGTTGTTCCTGCGCCGTCTCCTCGCCCGGTCCCGCGGTCGAGACCCCGGCGGGTGCGCCCGCAGCGCGCAGCGCCCAGGCATCATCCACCCCGCTGGCGTGGGCCGCTGACTGTGCTGCGCCGTAGAGCGCGCGCAGGTCCGCCCCGTCCTCCAGCGTCACCCGGGCCACCAAACGCTGTGCGGTACTTCCCGCCGAGCGGACATGCCCGTGCACCCAGGGCCGTGTGCGGTCCACACCGACCAGGACATGGGATTCGTCCACGGTGCGGGCGAGGTCGAAGGACCGAAGTGTCGCCGCGGAGTCCAGGACGCGGTAACCGCGCGCTTCGGAAAGTGATTTCAGACCGAAGCCCTCGCTCATGCCCAGCTCGTCCCACATGCTCCAGGCCAGGCTCTGAGCATCGACCCCGTGGGCGCGCTGACTGGCGGCCAGTGCGTCGAGGAAGGAATTCGCCGCGGCGTAGGCCCCGCTCATCGAGCCGCCGAAGAACCCGTTGACCGAGGAGAAGGACACGAAGGACCGGGCGCGGAACTCCACGGCCAGCCGGTGCAGGGTCCAGCCACCGGTGACCTTCGCCGCCAGTTCCGCACGCCAGGCTGCCAGGTCCAGGTCGGCCACCGACCGCTGCTCGAAGCGTCCCGCCAGGTGTACCACGCCCGCGAGCGGGGCGGACCAGGCGTCCCGGGCCTGCGCGACCGCGGTGCGCAGGCCGTCGGGATCGGTGATGTCGGCGCTTGAGTACCGCACGTCGCCCAGTTCCCGCAGTTCCCGGAGCAGCCGGATGCGCGGGGCAGCCTGGTCGCCCTCGGCCAGGCACCGGTCCCAGCTGTCCTCCGGGGGCAGCAGGGTACGGCCGACCAGCAGCAGCCGCCTTCCGGGGGTCCGCAGCAGATGTTTGCCGAGCCGGCCGGCAACCGCTCCCAACCCGCCACTGAGCAACAAGAAGCCCTCATCCGGTGCCGTGGTGCGGCTCGGCGGGGTCGTGGGCAGGGGGGCGAGGCGGCGTACCCAGCGTTCGCCGGCACGGAAGGCCACCTCCGCGTCGAAGGCCGCGGTCGAGACCTCTCGCAGGATCAGCTCGGCGCTCCCCTCCACCCCGCTGCCAGGCGCTTCGAGGTCGAGCTGGACGGTGCGCAGCCAAGGCAGCTCCTCCCGGATGGTTTTCAGCAGGCCACCAGAAGCCCCGTGGGCGTAGCGGGGACGGTCGGTGCTCACCACCGCGTGCCCGCCGACCGTGACGAGATGCAAGGTGACCGGAGTCGATGGGACGGGCTGTTCGTGCAGGGCCTTGGCCAGGCACAGGAGGGTCTCCGCACCGTCGAGCTGGGCGTCGAGGAGTGCCTGCACGGTCTCGGGCTCTTCGCCTCCCTGGTCCACGGCCCCAAGGTGCAGCACGCGGTCAACGGACCGGCCATCCGCCGCCAGGAGGTCCAACAGCCGCGCGTAGTGCTCCACCGCGTCGGCACGCAGCCGGTAGTGGGCCGCGTCCAGCCGCTCGAAATCGGATCCCGCCGTGACGACCGTACAGCGCCCGCCGCGCTCCCGAAGCCGAGTGGCCACCACTTCGGTGATCTGCGCCGCGTGGGTGTGACGGCCCGCCAATACCAGGGTATGACCCGCCGGCTCCGGACCTTCGGCCCGGTCGGTGCGTTGCCACACCGGACGCAGGAACCAGTCCGGCACCGTGGCGCTGCTGCCGAGGAGGATCTCGGAGGCCTGCGCCGCCTCGTCGAACTCGCCGGCTTCGAAGCGTTTGCGCAGCTGGGTCCGCTGGATCTTGCCGATTTCGGTCTTGGGGATCGTCTCTGCCCGGATCGCCATCAGGTGGGCCGGGCTGACACCGATCTCCCGGGTCACCTTGCCCCGGATGGCCCGCAGTGCCTCGGTGACGTCCTGCCCCGCCTCCAGGTGGAAGAAGAGCGCCAGCTCGTCGGTGCCGGCCGCGGAGCCGGTGCGCACGGCGCAGGCGGCCGTGAAGCTGCGGACGATGAAGGGGAGTTCCTCGACGCAGGACTCGATCTCATGGCTGTAGTGATTGACGCCGTTGACGATGATGACGTCCTTGGCGCGCCCGGTGATGTACAGCTCGCCGGAGCACAGGAAGGCCAGGTCTCCCGTTTCGAACCAGCCGTCCTCGGTGAACGACTCCGCGTTCGCCTTCGCGTTGTCGTGGTAGCCGGAGGTCACCGTCGTGCCGCGGACCTGGAGCCGGCCGGCGGTGCCTTCCGAAACGGTCCGGTCCTGATCGTCGACGATCCGCATGGCGAATCCGGGATAGGGCAGGCCACAGCTGACGAAAGTGCCCTCCTCGGCCCGGGGCTGGGCGGGGAGCACCGTGTCGGTGACCACCGAGGAGGTCTCCGACATGCCCCAGCAGGGGTGCATCACGTCCTGGGGCAGGCCGTGCGGACGCAGCACCTCCAGGAAGCGCCGTGCGGTCGCGGCCACGACCACTTCGCCCGCGTTCATCACCAGCCGCACGCAGGACAGGTCCCAGGTGCGGTCCGTCATCGACGGGGACTGCTCCGCGACGAGCCCGAAGGCGAAGTTGGGGGCCCAGATGATGCTGGCACGGTGCCGGTCCGCCAGGTCCATCCAACGCAGCGGGTCCTCCAGGATCCAGGCGGTCGGCGCGTGCACCTGCCGGCACCCGAGGTAGACGTCCCGCAGGTGGAACATGACCACGCCGGTGACGTGGTCGAGCGGGATCCAGTTCAGCGAAACGTCCCGCTCGGTCAGTGCGTTGAGCGAAGCGGTGGCCGCGGCCCGGGTCAGGACGTTGCGGTGGCTGAGCCGGACGGCCTTCGGTAGCCCGGTGCTACCGGAAGTGAGCAGCATCAGCACCACGTCGTCCGGCTCCGGCCGGTGCCAGTCGTCGTGGCGGTCGCCCTCCCGGAGGGCGTCGACCGTGACCAAGCGCAAACCGGGCCAGTCCCGACGGTCCGCGAGACCGCGCAGGCCCTCCTCGCCGGAGGCCGACGTGACGATCCACGGCCGGTCGAGCATCTGCCAGACGCCTTCGAGCTTCGCCACCGGGGCGGAACTCGTCGCGTACGAGACGGGTACCGTCAGCGGGACGACGACGAAGCCACCCAGCACACAGCCCCAGAGGGCGGCCAGGAAATCCTCGGTGTCCTCGCACTGTAGGACTACCTGGTCGCCCGGTCGCAGTCCGCGCGTACGTAGTCCGCCCAGTACCCGGGACGCCTCCTCGATGAGGGAGGCGTAGCTGCGTCGCTGCTCAGTACCGTCGGCGCGGACGTGCACGACCTCGGCGTGCGGCCCGCCGGCCGCTGCCCGGCGTAGCGCACCGGCCCAGTCGGACACGGTGGGCTCGGGCAGTGGTGGTCCTTCGCTCAACGCGGGGACGAAGGCGTCGAGTGCCGGGCCGGGATCCTCGGTCGGTGTGAGGCCCTGGCTCACCGGAGATCCGACGTAGCGGCGGCCCAGCGGCTCGATGACGGGTTCCAGTTCGACCGACGCGCGGCGAACGCCCGGCACCTGCGCCATCGTGGCTTCCCAATGACGGGCGCTCTCCTCGTCCACCAGCGGCAGTCGGCGACATGCCGCCACGTCCACCGTGCCGTCCGGGTGCCTGGGAATCTCGTCCACCGTCAGCACGCGCGGGGAACCCGCGGTGACCTGGAGGGCCTTGGCGGCCTGCTCGGCGACTGCGGGACGGGTGGTGACCACCAGAGCCAGCGGCCGGTCGCCGTCCGCTGTGGGCGGCAGGACCTCGGCGTCGCGCACCCCGTGGTGAGCCAGCAGAACGCGCTGCACCACTGCGGGGTCGAAGCGTGGAGCGGGCAGCTCCGCCTCGTCCCGGTGGGCGACTCGACCCCGGGCCGGCAGCGCACCGATCCGCAGTTCCGGGTCCGCTGCGACGGCGGACAGCAGCGCGTGCAGGTCCTGCCCGAACTCTTCCACGGTGGTGTGATCGAACAGGTCCGAACTGTATTCGAGGTAGCAGCGCAGACCACCGGGGGAACCGTTCGCCTCGCGCTCCTCGACCACGTCGAGGAACAGGTCGAACTTCGCCGTCCCGGTCGCGCTGGGGCGCAGCGGCACGGCCGTGTCAGCCAGGCGCAGCACGGCCTCGGTGTTGTTCTGTAGGGCCAGCATGACTTGGAACAGGGGGTGACGGCCGGTACTGCGCGGCGGGTTCAGCTCCTCCACGAGTTGGTCGAACGGCAGGTCCTGATGGTCGTAGGCGGCCAGGTCGAAGGCCCGCACGCGGGCCAGCAGTTCGCGGAAATCCGGATCGCCGGCCGTGTCGGTACGCAGCACCAGAGAGTTGGCCATCAGCCCGATCAGGTCGTCCAGAGCCGCATCGGAGCGCCCGGCGACGGGCGTTCCGATGGGGACGTCCGTGCCGGCACCCCACCGGGTGAGCAGGGCGGCCAGGGCGCTCTGGAGCACCATGAACAGGCTCGCGCCAGCCTCGTCGGCGAGGGCGAGCAGGCTGGTGTGCAGGGTGGGATCCACGTCGATGCTCAGATGGCCCCCCTGGCGGGCAGGGTGGGCCGGACGATGGCGGTCCGTGCGCAGTGAGATCTCCACTGGCAGACCGTCCAGGGCGTCCTTCCAGAAGGCGAGCTGACGCCCCATGGGGCCGTTGCCGGTGCTCGCGCCCTCGAAGAGCGTGCGCTGCCACAGGGCGTAGTCGACGTAACTCACGGGTAGCTCCTGCCACACCGGAGCGCGCCCCTGCGCGCGGGCCTCGTACGCGGTCGAGAGATCCTGCGCCAGGGGGCGCAGGGACCAGCCGTCGGCAGCGCAGTGGTGCAGGACCAGCACCAGGGTGCGGGCCGGCCCCGTTCCGTAGACCCCGGCCCACAGGGGGAGCTCACGCTTGAGGTCGAACCGGTGGCGACGGGCGGCGTCGAGGTGAGCCGCTACTTCCGTGGCGGGGCAGTCGACGACCTGGAGCACGGGGCTCACGGTCCCTGGTCGGCACACCTGCTGGCGGGGGACTCCGCCGGACTCCGGGAGGAGGGTCCGCAGGCTCTCGTGCCGGTCGAGCAGGTCTGAGAGGGCGGACTTCAGGACGTCCACCCGCACCTGCTCGCCCAGTGGAACGACCAGCGGGATGTTGTAGGTGGCGGCGTCGTCCAACTGGTTGAGGAACCACATGCTCTGTTGCGTGAACGAGAGCGGAAGCGGCTCGGGGCGCTCGACGGCACGCACCAGGGGAGGCCTCGGAGGGGTGTCCGCCGCTGAGGTGGGGGTGAGGCGGGCGGCTACCTGCTTCGGTGTCGGGTGCGCGAAGAAGTCCGCCATGGAGAGTTCGGCGCCGCTGTACGCGCGCAGCCGAGTCATCAGTCTGCCGGCGAGGAGGGAGTGGCCGCCCAGGTCGAAGAAGCTGTCATCGATTCCGACCGTCGCTGCCGGTAGCGAGAGCAGTTCCTCGAAGAGCGCGCAGACATGCGCCTGTGCGGGCGTGGCCGGGGCGTGGCCGGTGGCCGAGGCGGCGAAGTCAGGTGCCGGCAGTGCCGCCGTGTCCAGTTTGCCGCTCGCTGTCAGTGGCAGCTCGTCGAGGAGGACACAGGCGCTGGGCACCATGTGTTCGGGCAGGGCGTGGGCGAGGTGGGCCCGCAGTTCGGCTGCTTGTGGGCGGGCCTCCTGTGAAGGGACGACATAGGCGACCAGGATGCGGTCGGCTTCCTGTGAGGCCGTCGGGGGGCGGGCCACGACGGCCGCCCGAGCGACACCGGGGTGGCCGAGGAGCACCGCCTCGATCTCACCTGGTTCGATGCGGAACCCCCTGATCTTCACCTGCTGATCGGCCCGCCCCGCGTACTCCAGGGTCCCGTCCGCCCGGCGGCGGGCCAGGTCACCGGTGCGGTACATGCGGGCGCCCGGTGCGCCGAAGGGGTCGGTGACGAAACGCTGCGCGGTGAGGTCCGGGCGCCCGAGGTACCCGAGGGCGAGGCCGGGCCCGGCCACGTACATCTCGCCCACCCATCCGTTGGGAACGGGCTGTTGGCAGTGATCGAGAACGTGTACCCGCAGGTCAGGCAGTGGGGTCCCGATGATGCTGCGGGACTGGGGGTCGGTGATGTGGGCCCGCAGGACCCGCTGGTGGGTGACGTGCACGGTGGTCTCGGTGATGCCGTACATGTTGATCAGCTCGGGCGCGCGGTCTCCGTGACGCTCGACCCAGGAGCGCAGTTGCGCCGGTTCCAGCGCTTCGCCGCCGAATATCACGTACCGCAGGGCGAGCGGCTCGGCCCCCTCGGCCAGCGTCGCGTCTGCCTGCACCAACTGCTGAAAGGCCGATGGGGTTTGGTTGAGTACGGTTACCCCTTCCTCGTGCAGCAGCTGACGCAAGGCGCGGGGCGAGCGGCTCGTCTCATAGGAGACGATCACGAGTCGACCACCGTGCAGCAGCGGACCCCAAAGTTCCCACACGGAGAAGTCGAAGGCGTACGAGTGGAAGAGCGTCCACACGTCCTCAGCGCCGAAGTCGAAGTGGAGCGCGGACGTTTCGAAGAGCCGGATCACGTTGGAGTGTGGGATGACCACCCCCTTGGGACGTCCGGTGGATCCGGAGGTGTGGATCACGTAGGCGGGGTGGTCGGGGGTGAGCGCACCGGTGCGCTCACCATCGTCGAGGTCGGTGGTGGGGTGAACGGCCAGTTCGGCTTCCACGGCATGGTCACCGAGTACCAGGGCCTCGGTCCCCGTGTCGGGGAGCAGGGGCATGGTCCCCGCGTCGGTCACCAGGAGCGCGGGCTCGGCGTCTTCGACCACGAGTTGCAAGCGGGCCGCTGGATAGCTGGAGTCCAGGGGCAGGTAGGCGGCGCCCGACTTCAGAACGGCCAGCACCGCCACCACGAGTTCGGCGGAACGAGGCAGGGCCAGAGCAACGATCTGTCCGGGGCCGGCGCCGCGTTCGACGAGTAGCCGCGCCAACTGGTTGGCGCGGGAGTTCAGCTCCCCGTAGGTCAGGTGGGAACCCTCATGGGTCACCGCGGGGGCCGTGGGGGCTTGGGCGGCCCGGGCCTCGAAACGGGCTGGCAAGGTGGCGTCTGCCGGGAGCGCGGCCGTGGCAGACGCCGGTTCCACGGGCAGCTCATCCGGGTGGAGCAGGCTCAACTCGGCGACGGTCGAATCAGGTGTGCAGTCGGCGAGTTGGTCGAGGAGCAACAGCAGCCGGTCGTGATGGTCATCGAGTTCGGCCTGGGAGTAGAGCGCCGGGTTGGCGTCGAAGGCTATCCACAGCCCTTGTCCACCGGCTCCCGGGCGAACGTTGATCTGGAGGTCCTCGACGGCTCCGCCGGACAGGTGGTGCCAGGTCGTACGAAATCCACCGAAGGGAGGTTCGTCGTCGAAGGGGATGAGGTTGACGACCGGCCCGTAGAGGCGCCGGCCCGCACCGACCATGTGGTGGTCACGGCGCAGGTCCTCCACGCGGTACTGCTGGTGCCGACGTGCCTGCCTCAGCTCGGTGGTGACGGAACCGACCAGTTCGGCCGCAGTGGTGCCGGGAGTGACGGTGAGACGCAGGGGCACGATGTTGGAAGTGGTACCCGGTGTGCGAAGGGCACTGGACCCCAGCCGACTCATGGTCGGCAAACCGAGGATGAGTTCCGGGGCGGCCGTGGCCCGGTGCAGGTAGGCGGCGACGGCGGCCAGCAGGAGTTCGTTGCGTCCACCGCCCAGGCGGGCGGCGGCGGTGGCTAAGCGCTGCGCCTGCTGCTCGTCGAGGCGGGTGACCCGGCGGATGAAGGACGGCGAGGGGGGCGCGCTCGCGGAGGTCAGTCCGACGGCTCCGGGGGCGTTCGCCAACTGCTGCGTCCAGTAGGCGCAATCGCGGGCGAATCGCTCGGATGCCCGGTAGCTTGCTTCCTCGTCCAGGAGGCGGGCGAGTGGGGCGAAAGGCGTCGGGGACACCTCCTGGCCCGAGGCGAGCGAGGAATAGATGGCGGCGAACCGCCGGGCGAGCAGCTTGTAGCTGTACCCGTCGAGCAGGATGTGGTGCGCGCGCAGGAACCAGAAGTACCGGTCAGGGGCGACGGTGAAGAGCGCCTGCGTGAAGAGAGGACCGTCCGTGAGGTCGGCCGGCTGTGCCATGTCGGCCCGGATCCAGGCTTCGGCCGCTCCGCGCGGGTCGCTCTGGGAACTGACGTCGACCTGGTGGAGCGTCCACCCGTCGGATGCCGAGACCTGGCAGCGGGGCCCGTCCGCTGTGTCGAGAAAGCGCAGGGCGAAGGTACCTGCCTCGGACACCGCTTGGCGCAGGGCCCTTTCGAAGAGCTCGGGGTCGACCCGGCCGTGGATCTCCATGTACTCGGCCGTGTTGTAGGCGGCGTTCGTGGGATCGAGTCGCTGCGCGAACCAGAGGCCCTCCTGGGCTCCCGTCAGCGGGCGACTGGCGTCCTGGTGGACGGACATGGCACCAACCCTCAGTAGGCGTCTGTAGTTCGGTGGGCGGGGTCCAACCCGCATGGTGCATTGGCGGCAGGCAGGTGTGGGAATCGTCTGCGGTCCGGTCTCGGGAAGAACGAAACCTGCTTGCTGGCCTGGCATCGGCGCATCGCCGAAATAGGGGCGGCACATGGAGGAAACAGAAGTGCCGGTGAGTTCGGAAGAATCCTGCGGGAGTTCACCCTGCATGAGGGGATCTGTGGTGGTCAAGCGGTTCCAGTCGGCGTGGCGTGTGGGTTCCGCCACGGAAAACCAAGCGGATTAAGGGTTTGAGCCGTCAACTTGCCTGGTTCGGGGAACGTTCGTTTCTGGACACGATTCGGGGTTGAACTTTGGTCATAATCAAGGCGGTCGAGGGGCGCGGTGATGCTCTTTGCATGTGCCACCTCGGGGATCCTTGCCGGACGGCGTCTGCGCAGAGGGAGCGGGAAGGGCGAAGTTGCGCCATATTCCCTTGTGCGGTTGGGGGAGTGGGCGCGGCTGGGTAGCGTTCCTCCGGTCCTCGGCATTCGCGATCGACGCTACGGCGGGAGCTCGGGGATGCTCCGGTGGGTCGGCGTGGAGTTCCTGCCGACAATCAAGTTCCGCTTGTTTCGATGCAGGATGAAAAGGCAAGGGCGACACGCCAGATCCGGATGAGAGGCACATCACGTCGAGCGGGCTCTTTGTCTTCTGGTAAGTATCTGGATTAGAGAAATCCTCCAGCGGTGAAAGCGCTACTCGGTATGGCCATCGGCTGAGCCGTTGGCGTTGCCCCGAGGCATGGCAGACGTGCCGGCTGGACAGTGGACAAGAGGGGTAGTCGTATGCACCGCACGTTATGCCCGGCGGAATCCATCTATGTGGCGCAGCGCAGCCGTGCCGTGTTGTCCTGCACCGTGCGTGGCCCTCTGGACGAGGAACTCCTCGCCGAGGCCTTCGCCGCCAAGCTCGCGGAGCACCCTTCGCTCCGCTGCCGCATCGCCCAGCGGGACGGTGTCCATGTACTGGAACCGCTCGCCGAGGAGGACCTTCCGCGCCTCCTGATACGCGAGGGTGGACCCCACTCCTACGCTGAGGAGTTCAACTCCCCCCTTCCTGTGGGTGGTCCGCTGGTCCGCGCCACCCTGTGGCGCGGCAGCGCCACGGCGCATGAGCACCTGATGATGCTGAGCGTGGATCACACCGTGACCGACGGGCACAGTGCCATCGCCCTGCTCCGCGGACTGTGGGACACCTATACGGAGTTGAGCAAGGGCCAGGCAACAGACGCGGCCCGACAGACGAGCTATCCCGTCCCCGTCTCCGCGCTGCTGCCCCCGGTCGCGGCCGAGGGCTCCGCCGAGTACCTCACGCGAAGGATCGAGCAAGCACGCCGCCGCCCGGTGGCCTGCCTGCCCTATGAGGCGACCGGAGCCGACCGCGGTCCAAGTGGCCGTGAGATCAGTGTGATCCGGGTCCTCCTCGAAGCGGACCAGACCGAACGCCTGCTGCAACTGGCCAAGTCCGAGGGGATCTCGGTGCACGGGATGGTGGCGGCGGCCATGCTGCTCGCTGTTCGCCGCCGAATGGACACCGCTCCCGAAGCGCGCTCCCTGGGCTGTCTCTCTCCGGTCGACCTGCGGTCCCGGCTGGCCCCGCCGCTGGCCAAGGAAATGATGGTGCCGGCGGTCACCTCCTGTGTGGACGTTCTGGAGGTGGCGCCGGACGGTGACTCCCTGGAACTTGCCCGCGAGGTCACCCGGAACCTGCACGCGGCCCTCGACCGAGGGGACTTCCTGCACGAGATGCAGATCCTCGGTGCGGTGCCCAAGCACCCCGAGCTCCTGGCCACGAGCGTGATCGTCACCAACATGGGCCGGGTGGAGGGGCCCGTCGCCCCGCCCGGTCTCGACATCGACGATGTGCGCCTGGCCCCAGCCCGTGAGCACTACTTCCCGCAGGCCGGGCGCGGTCCGGTCATGGCGTGTGTGGTCTCCTTCGATGGTCGACTCGGCGTCGAACTTCCGTACAGCACCGAATGTTTCACCGAGGCGCAGATGAACGAGGTGGCTGACAGCCTGTGTTCGGTCCTGCTCGGTTTCGCCCAGGGCGAGGGCGTCGAGGGGTGCGTGGCGGTCCCGGCATGAGTCCCGTCACCACCGCGTTGCTGCCCCGCGCCCAGGCAGGGGACCGCGAAGCGATGAACGACATACTCCTCCACATAGCTCCCTTCGTCGGGCGGCTGTGCCTGCCGATCGCCCGTAGGCACAGTTCGGACGCCGCACAAGAGGCCATGCTCGCGATCTACCGGGGTATCGGAGGGCTACGCGAACCGGAGGCCTTCTACGGCTGGGTGCGTGCTGTCACCGTGCGGGAGGCGGTGCGCACCTCCCGGCGCCTGGACCAAGGGCCGACCGATGACCTGACCGACCGCGCTCTGGAAGGGAATCCGCTCGACACGGTGCACATCTGCGATGCGATGGACCGGCTCTCCGCCCAACACCGTCAGGTGCTCACCTTGCGCGCCGTGTACGGAATGAACGAAGAGGAGATGGCCACCACCCTGGCGCTGCCGGTCGGTACCGTCCGCTCGCGGTTGCACCGCGCCCGGCGGAACTTCCAGGACGCGTGGCACCAGCGGTCCGCCTGAGCGGACCCCTTGTGGGACGGTCGCTCGCACGTCGCCGGAACCGGGCGCGCCCCATGGGTACGGGGTTCCGGCGACGTGTGCCTCGGGTGGCTGGGTTCGGGCCGCCACCTCGCATGACCCGCCGGACTGGCGGCCCGCGATGGCTTCCGCGGATCGCGGCGAGCCTCAATGGAGGGTGGCGAAGTGAATGGCGTCGGCGGCGGCGGCTCCGGCGGCGACGGCGGGGACGGCGCCCTGCTCCCAGGTCCTCCCAGTCAGGTCCCCTGCGGCATAGAGGCCGGGGACGCTGGTCTGACGGCCCGCGTCCACGATGACGTATCCGTCTTCCGCCAGGCGCAGGCCATGGTGCTCCGCGAGTCGTTCGACGAGCGGGACCTGCCGCTGCTGCTGCGGCCACAGCAGGGTCTGGCGCTTGAGGAGGGTGCCGTCGGCCAGTTCCACGGCGTGCAGGTCCCCGTCGGTGTGGTGCAGTCTGACGATTTCCCCCTGGACCAGGTCGCTGCCCTTCGCGCGCAGATCGCGGCGCAGTTCCTGAGCGTCGGGCAGTGACGGTGGGGCGATGGCGATGGTGTCGCCGGTCCAGGCCTTGAAGGCGGTCGCGGCCATGCCGAGGTAGCGGGGTTCGTCGCTGACCAGGGCCCAGGTCCGGTCGGCGTTCTCCTCGCCGATGCAGAACGGACAGTGGATCACTGTCTGGCCCCAGCATGCGGCGAAGCCCTCGACCCCGTCGGGGTGGAGGTCGATGACGCCGGTGGTCAGGGCGACGTTGCGGGCCCAGACCGTGGTCCCGTCCTGGGTGTGTACCTCGAAGCCGTCGCCGGGCATGGGGGTGACCTCACTGGCCGTGGCGTCGAGAGGTTCGGCCAGTCCGTAGCGGCCGAGCTCTTCCCAGGCGCGGGAGCGCAGCTCTGCCGGTGTCGCGCCTTCCAGGCCGATCAGGCCGTGAACACCGCGGGAAGCGGCGTTGCGCGCAGGGGCGGGGGATTCGATGACCAGGGTGCGTCGCCGGTATCGGGTCAGGGTCAGCGCGGCGGTCAGGCCGGCGGGTCCGCCGCCGATGATCACGGTGTCGTACTGGGCGTTGTGGTCCACGGGGTGCCTCCAGGGCGGCTTGACGAAATCGAATGACCAGTGGTCATACTACTGACCATCGGTCATTCGCTCGACCGCGACACCGCCGGAGGAACTGTGAATCACGACACCAGCACCGAAATCGCCACGCATGGCCCCGGGGCCGCCGCCCATCCGCACTTCGAATGGAACGACCTCTACTCCGGCGACGGCAGCGACACCGCCGCGCCCGACCCGATGCTCCTGGCCCCTGCTGACGCCCTTCCTCCCGGCCGGGCCCTGGATCTGGGCTGTGGCGCCGGCGGCAACACCCTTGCGCTGGCCGAACGCGGCTGGCGCGTCACGGGAGTGGATCTCGCACCCCGTGCCATCGCGTCCACTCGCGCCAGCGCCTGTGCCCGCGGGCTGGCAGACCGGGTCGAGCTCGTCGTGGCCGACAGCGCGACCTGGCGACCCGAAGCCGACTACGCCTTCGCCCTCAGCTCCTACGCACTGCCGCCCCGCGGCCCCGCCCGCACCGCGACGCTGGCGACACTGGCCGCCGCCCTCGCGCCAGGTGGAGTCCTGGCTGTCGGAGAATGGGACGAGGAGGCCTGCGACTGGGCAGAGCCCGGTGACCTGGTCACCCTCACCGAGCTGACCCTGGCCTTCGAGGCCCTCGGGCTGGAGACCGTGTGCGCCCAGCGGCAGGTTGTGCCGAGGGTCCAGCACCCGAGCGAGGACCACGCGGTGATCGTCATCGCGCGCAAACCACATGGCACCCTGGAATCCGCCGAGTGACCGACCATCGGTCACTCGACTCCACGTAGGAGGAGGAACCGTGCCCGCGGACCAGTCCGCCCCAGCCCAGCCAGCCGGCCGCTTCCAGCCGCCGGACGTCCGTCGTCGTCAGATCCTCGACGCGACGGCCGCCCTGCTCCTGGAGCACGGCTACGAAGCGCTCACCGTCAGCAAGGTCGCCGTCCGCGCCGGCGTCGCCAAGGGCACGGTCTACCTCTACTTTGACTCCAAGCAGGAACTCCTGGCCGCCCTCCAGGCCGAGATGTGGGAGCGCATGCTCCAGCGGCCCGCAGCACTCCTCAAGCAGCCTGATCTGACCTGGACCGAACGCCTCGACGGCCTGGTCGCCGCCTGGATCGCCGCAGAGCAGGACCACCACGAGCTCTATCACCAACTGTTCCACGAGCCCGGCGGCGCCACAGGCGAGGAGCCCATGACCGCCGCTCGCGACCTGCTGGTCGCGCTCCTGGCCGATGGCCACGCGGCCGGTGAGTTCGATGTCCCCAACCCCGAACTCACCGCGGACTTCCTCACCCACGCCTACACCGGACCCTGCCATCACACCAGGGCCGCCACCGACATCACCGAAGCTGTCCAGGCCCTCTTCCGCCGAGTCGTTGCCGCCCGTCCGCCGGCGCGGCCGAGTTAGACCCCGCTGCGGGCGCCGACCGTCGCGCGGCGTCAGTGTTGGGCTGCCGTGCCCTGCGCGACCAGTGCGGACGCCTTACCCGACAGCGAACGGGCGAGGTACTTGTCCACGCCGGGAATCACCGTCAGGTGCATGGCCATCCGCCGGGCGAACAGGCGGAGTGGGGAAGCAGGCAGGAACCACTGCGCTGCGTTGCGGCCGGCCTGCTGCTTCTCCTCGACCACGGGCCGCCATCGCTGCTCGTAGGCGGCAATGCCCTGTTCCACCGTGCGGTGCCCCGCCAACTCCTCAGCGAGCACGTAAGCACCGCTGACACCGAGTGACGCCCCCTGTCCGGCCAGTAGCGAGACCGCGTGGGCGGCGTCGCCGACCAGTACGGTGCGGCCCGCTGACCAGCCGTCCATGACGACCTGGGCCACGTAGTCGTAGTACACCTCGGGCGAGGGCGGGCACTTGTCCAAGGCGCGTGGCACGATCCAACCGAGGCCGCGGTAAGCGGCGCGGACGGCGGCGCGGCTGTCTTCGGGAAGCGTGCGTTCCTGTGTGCGGTGGACTCCGAACGCGGCGATTCGACCGTCGCGCAGGGTGTAGAAGCCCATCTGCCGGTCCACCGTGTCCGTGAGGCAGAACCGCTCCTGCATGCCGTGGAGGATCTCGGCGTCGTCAAAGAGGTACGCAGTCGTGTGGAACCCGAGATGGCGGATGTACTGCGCCTCCTCGCCGAAGACCATCCGCCGGATCGTCGAGTGCACACCGTCCGCACCGACCAGCAGGTCGGCATCCTGAGTGGTGCCGTCCTGGAGGGTCACCCGCACCCCGTGCTGGTCCTGTTTCACGGCTACCGGTTCGGCCGCGAAACGCAGGTCGACGCGGTCGGAGAGGTGTTCGCGCAGTGCGCGTTCCAGATCGGGGCGCATGATGCTCAACAGTCGACCGCCGAGGGCCTTGCCGAACTGCGCGTAGTTCAATCCGGCCCTGCGCTTGCCGTGCTCGTCGAGGTAGCTTGCTTCCTCGATGTGGTACCCGAGCTCCTTCATCCGGGTCAGTACGCCCATGGCTTCGGCCGCGTCGTAGCCGGGCCCGAAGAAGTCGACCATGTATCCCTGGGTGCGGGGGCCGGGTGCCTTCTCCAGCACGACGACCTCCCATCCTTGGAGGTCCAGGCGTTGGGCGAGGGCCAGTCCTGCGATTCCCGCTCCGCAGATCACGGCTTTCACGTCGGCATCACGCTTCCTTTCCGTTCTGTTGGGGTCCCGCCGCCTGCTCGCTGAGGAGCCCGCCGCCGTAGATGGCGAGCACCTCACTCGCCCAGCGCTCGGCGCCGGCGGAACCGAGCGGGTCCACACCCAGCACTTCCGTCAGGCGTCGCCGCAGTAGGAGCACGGCGAGGTCGTTGACGAGCAGCAGTGCGGCCCGCACCCGCCGGTCCCGCCCGGGCGCTGCCAGTCGCACTTCGACGAGGTTGTCCAGGGTGCGCAGGCTCAGCTCGTGGAGGCCCTGGAAGAGCGCCTTACCCGCCGGGCTGTCGGAGAGCAGGAGCCGGCCGAGGTAGTCCGGCAGTGGTGAGTCGGCCGGGAGGTGCCTGAGCATCGCTTCGGCGATGGAGCCCGCTGCCGCCGCGTCGTACGGGCGGCCTTCGCCGGTGAGTTCGTCGAGCATGCTCGCGAAGGTGTTCAGCACGTGTTGGTCCACGGCCTCGCGCAGGCCCTGTTTCGATCCGTAGTGGTGCACCACCAGGGCGGGTGACACCCCTGCGGCGGTGGCGATTTCCCTGACGGAAACCGCGTCCGGACCGGCGGTCGCGAAGAGCCGTAGCGCCTCGTCGCGCACGAGTGCCCGCCCGGTGCGGTCGGCGGGGGGGTTTCCTGAGTTGGCTGAACGCATGTTCAATATACTAAACATCTGTTCAGTGCTCTTGCAAGTCCCCCGCCCCAGGGCATCGACTCCTGTACTCGAACGCCGGCCCGGGTCCGCCGGGCTGCCCCGAGGGGTGCGCGAAACGGGTCCTCGCCGCTGTGCTCGACCGCAGGGGCGAAGATCGACTGAAGCTAAGGGCTGTCCCGTAGTCCCCGGCGGGCGCACGGCGACAGCTACGGCACCTCGCTGCGTTGTCGGAACGCCCGAATACGCCCAGTATGGGGACGCCCCTCCGCCTTGCGATGCACCGCATCTGACGCCGTGCGCTGATCCACCGGGGATTACGGGACAGCCCTAGTGAATTGCAGCGCCCGCCGCAGTCAGGTCCTGTTTCAGCGGTGCCAGTAGCTCGGTAAGGTCATCGCGCCTCTCCAGATTCCACAGGCCGGCGAGGATGCTACGGCGGTCTGCGCGAGGCTCGTCGGTGTGACCCGCACCCGTACCCGGGCACCCCGCTGCACGGTGGGGAGAAAAATGGATGGGGCGATGTGGGGGGTTCTGCCACGATCGTCAGATGGGTGCATTGGACGCAGTGGCAGGCAGGGCGGCCGGCGGGACCGCTGTGGTTTTCCGGCCCAGCGGTTCCTCGATGGTCCCGCTGATACGCAGCCGGCAGCAGGTGGTCGTCGCACCGGTCGACCCGGCGAAGTTGGAGGTCGGCGACATCGTCCTTGCTCGGGTCGCCGGGGTGGTCTACCTGCACCTGGTGTCGGCCGTCGACGCTGCCGGCAAGCGCGTGCAGATCAGTAACAACCGTGGCCGCATCAACGGTTGGACCAGTCACGATCGTGTCTTTGGTATCTGCGTGTCGGTCGACGGCGTCCCTCGGCGCCGTGTCGCCGGCAAGATTCTGTCCGCCGAGTCCGCCGAGTCCGCCGAGTCCGCCGAGTCCGCCGAGTCCGCCGAGTCCGCCGAGTCCGCCGAGTCCGCCGAGTCCTTCCGAGCCTGACGCCGTGCGCTGATCCCACCGGGGGGCGGCCCTTGGGGGCACGCTCCTTGAGGGTGCGCGTTCGCTCCGGCCATCGCTCGGAAGCGGACCCCGGTCAAGGCGGACGGCGCTGTTCCGGACAGCTTTCTCGGTTTCCAGGTCCGGCCGTGTGCCCGAGAGGCGGGGTTGGTCACCATCGAGCTCCGGGCCGAAGGGCCTGGGGGCGCGGGCGCAAGGGTTCGGAAGGCTGGGCAGTGGCGCGATATCGCCTATCCGGGTAATGGCCGATATTCACTGTACGAACCCTGTTCGAGACAGGAGCGTAACCGGGCGGTCCAATTCGTACGCTACGGTAACTTACGCATCAGTCGCTCGTGGAAATCCCTGCGCCCCTCCGTTGGAGCGGATCGCTCTGGTCGAGTGCGCTCATCGTGGAGTAGTGAATTGAGTACGACGAACCAATACAGCCGTTTAGAAGCCATCGGCACTCATATACCCGAAACCGTGCTGACGACCGAGGAACTCACCGGGTGCAGCGAGGAACTGCGAGATGTGGACGTCCGGAGGATAACCGGCGTCGCGGAGCGCCGCGTCTGCAACCCCGATCCCGAAGTCGGCGAGGACTCCTTCGGCATGGCCCTTCGGGCTGCCCGTGCCTGTCTGGGCGCTTCCCGGTACGGCCCCGATGACCTCGACGTCGTCATCTCCGCCTCCATCACGCGCTTCAAGGACGGTGGCCGCTTTACCTTCGAGCCGTCCTTCGCCTCTTCGCTGGCCAGGGAGTTGGGTGCGCGCCCGGCCATTCAGTTCGACGTCTCCAATGCCTGTGCCGGCATGCTGACCGGTGTGTACGTACTCGACCGGATGATCCGTTCCGGTGTGGTGCGCAACGGCATGGTCGTCAGCGGGGAGCAGGCGACCGGCGTCGCGCGGACGGCGGTGCGCGAGATCAGCGACTCCTATGACCCCCAGTTCGCTTCGCTGTCTGTGGGCGACTCGGCCGCCGCCGTCGTATTGGATCGTTCCGCCGATCCGGCTGACCGGATTCATTACGTCGAACTCATGACCTGTGCGGAGTACTCGCATCTCTGTATGGGAATGCCCAGCGACCGCACCCCGGGAATCGCCCTCTACACGGACAACAAGAAGATGCACAACAAGGACCGGCTCGCGCTCTGGCCTCGATTCCACGGTGATCTCCTGGAAAAGGGCGGCCATGATTTTGCTGGTGAAAACTTTGACTATGTCATCCAGCATCAGGTCGGTACGCGCTTCATCGAATATGTGAACCAGATGGGTGAGGCGGAGTTCGGTGCCCCCATGCCGACCTCCCTCGCCGTGGTGGAACGGCTGGGAAACACCGCTACCACCTCGCACTTCCTGACCCTGCACGAGCACCTCTCGGCAGGAACCGCTCGCCGTGGAGCCAACTACCTGCTGGTCCCGGCGGCCTCCGGAGTGGTCACCGGTGCCCTCTCGGCGACCATCACGAACGTAGGGGTCTAGGTCATGGGCATGGTCATCACTGCCGCGGGAGCCACCCGGCAAGCGAGTTCCGAAGTCCCTCCCTCCACCGTCGAGTTGGCTGGACGAGCAGCACGCGACTGCCTCACCAAGGCCCAACTGTCCCCTGCCGCGATCGGCGCAGTCATCAACGTGGGCGTCTACCGGGAGTCCAACACCTTCGAACCCGCACTCGCCGCCCTGGTGCAGAAGGAGGCCGAGATCAGCCTGGACTACCTGGCCGACCCTGCCGCGGCCTTCTCCTTCGACCTCATGAACGGCGCCTGCGGAGTGCTCAACGCCATCCAGGTGGCCCAGTCGCTCATCGAGACCGGCAGCACCGAGCGCCTTCTGATCACCGCTGCCGACGTCCACCCCGGCGGCGGAGCCCACCGCGATCCCGACTACCCCTACGCCGATCTCGGCGGCGCCCTACTCCTGCAGCGCAGCGCCGACCCGGACGTCGGGTTCGGCCCGGTACTCCACTACACCGCCGATGCTCCCACCGACGTGCAGGGCTACCTCGACACCACTCGGATGGGCACTGACGGCCGCAACCAGATCACGGTGGCCCGAGCCCAAGACCATGACCTGCGGCTGGCCGAGCTCGCGACCATCGCCGTCACCAGCTATGCCCAGACCTACCAACTCGACCTGGAGTGTACTCAGGTCGTCAGCGCGCAGACGGCGGCGAAGGGTTCGCAGGAGGACGCCGGAGGTGAGCCGCACACCGCGGCTCCCATCCTCGGCTACCTCCAGGCCATCACGGCCGGGCGGCCCGAAGGATGCGAGCAACTGCTGTTCGTGACCGCAGGCGCCGGACCCAGTGCTTCCTGTGTGAGCTACCGGCCCGAGGGCTGGTGAAGACGTTGACCCTCATGCCGTACACCGCCCCGCAGGAGACAGCGGCCCGCGCCGACTGGCCGGGCCTGGCGGCCTGTCTGGAGCGCAACGCCCGCGCCTTTCCCCACAAGGCGGCCGTCATCCATCCCCGCGGTCAAAGCCGCGACGGGAACGTACGTTACGACACCCTCACCTACGGCCAGTTGCAGGAGTCGGTCGAAGAGCTGGCCCACGGGTTGCGCCACGCCGGAATCGGCCGTGGCACCAAAGCGGTCCTGATGGCCCCGCCCGGCCCCGAGCTCTTCGCGCTCGTTTTCGCGCTCTTTCGGATCGGTGCCGTACCCGTGGTCGTCGACCCCGGGATGGGACTGCGGCGGATGCTCCACTGCTACCGCAGTGTCGGAGCGCAGGCGTTCATCGGCCCACCGCTCGCCCATCTGGTGCGCCTGTGCGGACGCCGTACGTTCTCCGGAGTCCGTATCCCGGTGACACTGGGACGCCGCCGACTGTGGGGCGGGCACACTCTGGACCGGCTGCGCGGCATCCCCGGCCAGCGGTCAGGCCCCACCGATGTCGGCGGTGAGGACCTGCTGATGATCGGCTTCACCACCGGGAGTACCGGCCCCGCCAAGGGAGTCGAGTACACCCACCGGATGGCGCTCGCCATCGCCAGACAGATCGAGACGACCCACGGGCGCAGCCGGGATGACACCTCGCTGATCACCCTTCCCTTCTACGGCATCCTGGACCTGGTCTACGGCTCCACCACCGTCCTCGCGCCGCTGTCCCCGGCCAAGGTCGCCCAAGCCGATCCCAGCCAACTCGTCGACGCGCTGGAACGTTTCGGCGTGACCACGATGTTCGCCTCCCCCGCGCTGCTGAGGAACCTCGCCGGCCACCTCGGCACCCACCACCGCCCGCTGCCCGAACTGCGGTGCATCGTCTCGGGCGGAGCCCCGGTGCCGGACGGAGTCGTCGCCGCCCTGCGCGAGGTCCTCGACGAGAAGGCGCAGGTACACGTCACCTACGGCGCCACCGAAGCACTGCCGATCACCTCCATCGAATCCGGCGACATCCTGGACGAGACCTCCACCGCCAGCGCCCACGGCGCCGGCACCTGCATCGGCCGACCGGTCACCGGAAACCAGGTACGGACCGCCCCGATCACGGACGGCCCCCTGACCGAACCGCCCCCCGAGTCGGGCCCGCCCACCGGCCGGGTGGGGGAGATCCTGGTGGCGGGAGACTCCGTCAGCCCCCGCTACCACGCCGCGCCCGGCGTCGACGCCCTCCACAAGGTGCACGAGGCGCACTCCGGGGACAGCCCCCGTACCTGGCACCGCACCGGCGACCTCGGCTACTTCGACACGGACGGACGCCTGTGGTTCTGCGGTCGCAAGAGCCAGCGGGTGCGCACCGCGGAAGCGGAGCTGTACCCCGTCGCCTGTGAGGGCGTCTTCAACGCCCATCCGTTGGTGCGCCGCAGCGCCCTCGTGGGAATCGGACCGGCCGGGAATCAGCGGCCCGTGATCTGTGTGGAGACCCAGTCCTCCCTCGACACCGCCGCCTGGCAGAGCCTCACCGTGGAACTTCGTGAACTCGCCCGCGCCCATGCCCCCACCGCTGGCCTCACGCTGTTCCTCAACCACCCGGCCTTCCCGGTCGACATCCGCCACAACGCCAAGATCGGTCGCGAGCAACTGGCCCGCTGGGCCGAACGCCGTCTCGACCCCCCTGCACCCCCGTGGTCCTTGGCCGGAGCCGAGCAACTGGTCCCGCTGGCCGGTTGGGCCTACCTGATCGGCGGTGCCGTCTGGGCCGCCACCGTGGGCGCGCCGGAGGTGGCGGCCCTGCGCTGGCTCTGGTGGGTGGACGCCTTCCTCAGCGTGGTTGTGCACGCCGGGCAGATCCCGGTCGCCCTGCCGCGCGGCCGGGCTGCTGGCTACGGCCCCTGGGAGACCGCCCTGCGCACCCTGCTCTACGGGGCGACCTGGTGGCGGAAGCTGTGAAGGTCCTGATCACCGGCGCCACCGGGTTTCTCGGCGGTCACCTCGTCGACGCCTGCCTGCGCCAGGGCCACCAGGTCCGGGCGTTGGTCCGTGCCGCCAGCGACACCGCCCGACTGCGAACCATGCCCGAGGTCGAGCTCCTGACCGGTGACCTCTCGGACGCCGCCGCCCTGCACCGGGCAGCCCTCGGTTGCGACACAGTGCTGCACAGCGCCGCCCGGGTTGTCGACCACGGGAGTCGCGCCCAGTTCCACGCCGCCAACGTCGCCGGCACCGAGAACCTGCTCGCCGCCGCCCGGCGAACCGGGGTGAGCCGTTTCGTGTTCGTCTCCAGCCCCAGTGCTTTGATGCGCCCGGGCGAGGGCGACCGCTTCGACATCGACGAGACGGTCCCCTACCCCGACCGGTTCCACAACCACTACTGCGAGACAAAGGCCCGCGCCGAGGAACACGTACTCGCAGCCAACACGACGGGGTTCACGACCTGCGCGATCCGCCCCCGTGGAATCTGGGGAACCCGCGACCACTTCGGGTTCCTGCCCCGGATGCTCACCGCCATGCACCGGGGGCGGCTGCCCGACCTCTCCGGAGGCAAACGGGTCCAGGTCTCGCTCTGCCACAGCGACAACGCCGTGGCCGCCTGCCTGGGGGCCGCGTCCGCTCCCGCCGAACGCGTCGGTGGCCGCACCTACTTCGTGGCCGATCAGGAGATCAGCGACCTGTGGGCGTTCCTCACCACGGTCGGCCAGCTCCTCGGCTGTGATCCCCCGCACCCCCGCATCCCCCTCAGCGCGGGCCGGGCGCTCGCCGGCGCCGTCGAATCACTGTGGTGGCTGCGGCCCGGTCCTCGCGGCGGAGCCCCGCTCAGCCGCTACATGATGGCGCTCCTCACCTGCTCCACCACGTACGACACGGGCGCCGCGCGCCGCGACCTCGGCTACCGGGCGCCGCGCAGCCAGGCTGACGGTGTGCGCGAACTCGTGAAGTGGGTGCAGGAGGGCGGGGGCGTCGCGGCCTGGAGCCGTCCTTCCACCACGGTCGCGAGCCAGCTCGGCCGCACCCGCATCCCGACCAAAGACACCCAGCGAGGAAGCACCTGACCATGCCCCACCACCACAGCGGTCCGGGTGCTGGGTACCTGCGCCCGGTATCACCCACCGAACGGCTCTACCTCGCCGCCGGGCAGGCTCGCGGCACCATGGCCCTGCGCATCCTCGTGCACGGTCACGGAGTCCTCGCCCCCAGCCGCCTGAAGGCGGCGGTGGCCCAGGCAGCGCAGTCCTGCCCCGGCTCCCGGCTGGTACGCCGCGGCAACCTGTGGTCCGCCGAGGGCCCCCCGCCGCGCATCCGCTACGCCGAGCCGGTACCCCACTTCGACGTGGCGGAGCCCGCCATCGCGGACCGACTCAGCGGCGCCAGCTCCCGCACCGACCCACCGGGCTGCGAGGTCCTCGTGGTGCCCGGGGCACAGGACGAAGCGACCACCCTGGTCTTCAGCGCCTCGCACGCCCTGATGGACGGTCACGGAGCCTTGACCTGGGTGCGAGAGGTCTTTGGCGGCCTACGAGGGGAGCCCGCTCGTGCCGCCCTGGCCCCCCTCACCGACGAAGGACTCCTAAGTGAACTCGGTGCCACGGGCCCCCGACCCAGGATGGCGCCGAACCTGCCCTCGCCACTGGGCCCCTGCGCCGCCGGGCCCGAGCAGACCCTCTGGCTGCGTCGCACGCTGCCCGGCCATCACCACGCCCTCACGGCGCGCTTGGCCCAAGCGCTCAGCGACGTCGTGGGCACGCGCACCCGTGTCATGATCCCGGTTGACCTGCGCCGCCACCTCCCGGCAGCAGCAGCGACCGGGAACCTCACCCTCCCCCTCTTCCTGGACCTCGCCCCCCGCGCTGACTGGACCTCGGCCCAAGCGCAACTCCTGACGGCGTTGGCCGACGGCCGGGAGCTCTCCGCCGGGTTCGAGAAGGTCCTGGCCCGTCTCCCCCTGCCCGGCTCCGCGCTGTTGCTGCGGGCAGCCCAGGCCATGGCTGTCCGCGCTGATCGACACCTCGCCTCAGCGGTCATCTCCGACCTGGGCCGGGTGGACCCCGGCGACTTCAGTGGCGGCGGATTCACCGCCGCCACCGTCTACGCCCTGCCCGTGCACGCTCCGCTGGTGCCTCTCTCGGTGGTCGTCGCCCAAACCCCCACGACCACCGAGGTGACCATGGGCAGTCGCGGCGGGCCCGGCCTCGCCGCCCGCGCCGGCCACCTTCTCGACAGCGTCCTGGAGCGAGTGTCCACCACCACTGCCACACCCCGCCCGGCCACACCACGGCGGACCGCTTCCGTGCCGACCGCCCCGGTGGACGCGACGATGACCACCGTCGTGGTGGACGCGACGATGACCACCGTCGTGGACCAGTTCCGGGCCCAGGTCGCCCGGACCCCCCAGGCGGTTGCCCTCGACGGGCCCGAGGGCCCGGTCAGCTACGCGGAACTCGACGCCGCCTCCGACCGTGTGGCACGCGCCTTGGCGCTGCGCGGAATCGGGCGCGAGGACCTGGTGGGTCTGATCGTCGACCGATCGCCCACCGGCGTGGGCGCCCTCTGGGGAGTCCTGAAGTCCGGCGCCGCCTACCTCCCCCTGGACCCCGCCCATCCCGGCCCGCGCATCGAGCAGGTGCTACGGGAGTCCCGCGCCCGACTGTGCCTGACCCGCGCCCACCTCGCGGCCCGACTCGTCGCCGACGTCCCCTGCCCCTTGGTCACCGCCGAGGAGCTCAGTGGGGTCCCTGCCGATACGTGGGGCACGACGACGCCCCCGGCCCCGTCGCCCGCTGACCTGGCGTACGTGATCCACACCTCCGGATCCACCGGGCGGCCCAAGGGCGTCCAGATCGAGCACCGCAGCCTCATGGGCTTCGTGCAGTGGATGACCGGCGTCTGCGAGGTGGGCGACACCACCCGGTTCGGCTTCGTCTCCTCCTACACCTTCGACATCTCCTGCTTCCCGCTCTTCCTCACCCTGCTCGCCGGCGGAACCGCCGTGCTGGCGCCCGACGCCCCTTCCCGGGCGAGTCTGCGAAGACTGGTCGTCGACCACCGAGCCGACACGCTCGCCCTGACCCCTTCACACCTGGCCCTGCTGCCCGAGCACCCCCTGCGCACCCTGCTCCTCGGAGGGGAACCGTTGACCTGGTCCGCAGTCCGCGCGGCGCGCTCCGCCTTCGGCCCCCACTGCCGCATCGTCAACGGGTACGGACCCACCGAGGCCACCGTCGCCTGCCTCGCCCAGGTGGTGGACGGCGGGACCATCGAGACCACCGCCACGGTGCCTGTGGGCACCCCTGGGCCGCACGCCCACGTGGAACTCGTCGCGGAGGACGGCAGTCTCTTGGGATCGGCCGGCCGGGACGCCGGCCGCACCGGAGAGATCCAGGTCCGTGGGCTCCAGGTCGCCCGCGGCTACCTGAACGTCGATACCGAAGGCGGACGCCCCTTCGCCACGGGTGCCGACGGGGTCCGTAGCTACCGGACGGGCGATCTCGGTCGGCGCCTCCCCGACGGTGCCATCGAATTCCTCGGGCGCGTCGACGGACAGCTCAAGATCTCAGGACACCG
The DNA here is from genome assembly GCF_042869595.1 of Streptomyces sp. NPDC006879. Classification (NCBI taxonomy): domain Bacteria; kingdom Bacillati; phylum Actinomycetota; class Actinomycetes; order Kitasatosporales; family Streptomycetaceae; genus Streptomyces; species Streptomyces sp. NPDC006879. Next base: position 1,903 of record NZ_JBIAGC010000045.1, on the reverse strand, counting down.
CATCGAGCCCGCCGAGGTCACCGCCGCACTGGAAGCACATCCCCAGGTACGGCGCGCCGTGGTCTGTGCCCGGCGCCGCACCGATGACTCACCCGCGGCACTGTGCGCCTACGTGGTGCCCGAGGACGCATCGCTGGCCGAAGGCATGCCGGCGCTACTGCGAGCCGAACTGGCCGGGCAGCTGCCCACGGCGATGGTCCCAGCGCACGTCATCGCCGTCACGGCCATCCCGTGGACGGTGAGCGGCAAGGCCGACTTCGACGCCCTCCCGGATCCCTTCGCCCGGACGGCCGACGCGTCCCAGGGGGCCGGCCTCAGGGATCGGGTGGCCCGACACTGGGGGGCGGTGCTCGGCCTCGACGCCGCCGAACTGCCGGCCGACGCGGATTTCCACGCTCTGGGCGGAGACTCCCTGGGCCTGATCGAAATGCTCGCCGCCGTCGCCGCCGACCTCCTCGCACCCACCCAGCGCGAGCGCTTCATGAGCCGACTCGAAGACCTTGTCAGGGACGTGACCCTCGACCAGGTGTGTGCGCAGATCAAGTCAGCCCAGGAAGAGGCGCCCGTATGATCTTCATCGGCGAAGGCGCGCTGTTGCGCCGTGCCGTCCGCCACGCCGCTTCGCACGGCCACACCATCGACCTCGTCTGCTCGCCGGACCCGCAGGACGCTTCGGGCTCACGGCACTTGAGCACCCCGGACATCAACGAGGCGGTCGACACCCTCCTCGCCGCGTCCGAAGACGGCATCGTGTGGTCGCTGAACAACAAGCGTATTCTGCGTGCGCCCCTACTCACCAGCGGTCTGCGGTTCTTCAACGTCCACAACGGCCTACTCCCGCAGCACCGCGGCCTTCCGGCCGTCGCAGTCCTCTTCGCCCTGCTGGGCGGGCAGGAGGAATACGGCGCCACGCTGCACGAGATCGACGAGGGCATCGACACCGGCACCGTACTGGCGCAGCGACGCTTCCCGGTTGCGCCCGACGCCAGGTATCACCAGGTGATGCTCCGCGGAATCCAGTCCTGTCACGCCCTGTTCCAGGACATGCTTCCCGCAGTAGCCCGGAACGAGGCGAGCCCGCCGCTTCACCAGCCCACGGCGGAGCCCGCCTACTACGGGCGCAGAACCCTGGAGCACCTGGGGGACTACCGAGACCATCCTGCCTTCGCCCGCGCCACCGACCTCGGCCCGTTCGCGGCGCACACCCCGGAGGTGTCCCGGGCGGTGGCCGCGCTGAGGCGCGGCTAGTCAGGCGGGCGACGCCTTCGCCGCGTCCTCACGCAGGGCGGCGAGCAGCTCGTGTTCACGCTCGGCGTCGATTCCGGCGCGCCGCTCCCGGTCGAGTCCCTGCTCGCGCTCCCAGGTCAGCGTGTCGGTCAGCATCTGGGCGCGCGGTCGGTGACGTAGACCTGCTGCCTGGGCAGCCTCCCCCTTTCTGGCGGACCATCCGAGCCCGCTGGGGTCCACGAGCCACATCGGCAGGGAACCCGGGCCCAGGTACTGGGCCACGCCTCGCTCGATCAGCCAGTGGGAGTCGGCGCTGACGACCGGGCCGGTGTGCCCGCCCGCGGCCCGGGACAACTCGATCCACTCGCCCAAGGGGACAACGGGCCCGACGGCGTCGAAGACGCCGGTTCGCCCGGCCTCGGCGCAGTCCAGGAGCCAGTCAGTGAGGTCACGGACGTCGACGGCCTGGGTCGGGGCGGACGGTTCGTCGGGTACGAGCATGGGGCCCCGTCGGTCGCGGGCCGCGCGGGCCACCCAGTAGCCGGACCGCCCACTGGGGTCGCCCGGGCCGCCGATCAGGCCGGTGGGCTTGATCCGCTTTGACGGACACTCCTGATCAGGGGCTTCGCCCCCGGAAGGATGATGTCCATCATGGAGAGCATGGGGAAGAAGAAGC
>NZ_JBIAGC010000044.1:36607-49751 GCF_042869595.1 Streptomyces sp. NPDC006879 | reverse complement strand
CCCAGGTCATGCCATCGACAGGGGGACACAGCCATGCCGGGCCCAGAGGCCAGCGGCCCCATTGCGGAACCGCAGAAAACATAACGGGGGGCGAGCTGCTGGTCGCGAAGAGCACAGCCCCCCTGCGCGCGCTGCTCGGACCCCCGTCCCGGGCAGCGCGCGCAGGGGCAGTGGCAGTCTGCTCCAGGGCCCGCCGCCAGGCCCAACCGCTTTAGCCCTGGCTTAATGCCGAGCTGGACGCGGGCGAGGCCGACCGCGCAGACTGCGGTTGCGGGACTCGTGGTCCAAGGGGTCCGCGGCCCGCCGGTGGTGTCGAAGTGGCGGGACGGGAAGGGGTGTCCATTGCTGCGCATTCACTTCAGTTCGCAAGACCTCGCTCGGGTCCGGGTCAGACCGACCGTCGGTGCGGCAGAGGAGACGGTCGGTGCCCTGTTGCTCCTGCGCAGCCACCCGGGCGCACTGCCCTTCCGCAGGTGGCGGACCGAGGTCGCGGGGAGGCTCGGTCCAACTCACCTGCCTCTGACCTCCCTTCTGACTTCCCGTCAGCCACACCTGGACCTACGTGCCCTGACGGGATACGCGTCCAGCATCGAGGAAGTGGCGGACAACCTCCTGCACGCGCCCCGTTCGCTCTTGCGAGCCGAGATCGAACACCTGCCGCTGCGCCGCGACCAGGTCCCCTGGGCGCAGGAGCTCATTGATGGGGACGCGCGGAGTCTGCGGCTGCTCGCCGCCGCGGTCGTGGCGGCCCACGCCGCCACTGTCGCTCCCTACTGGGACGGCATCCGGGCCCACGTGGAAGCCGTCCGGGCCGCCTACTCCCGCACCCTCACCGAGAGCGGTGTCGAGGGTTTCCTCGCGACACTGTCCGTTCCCCTGATCCGATGGCGTCCTCCAGTGCTTGAAGTGCAGCAGGCCGCGGAGAAGGAGGTCCACCTGGGGGGTCGGGGCCTGGTCGTCGCCCCCGGCGTCTTCCTGTGGCGCCAGGCCGTCCTGTGCTGGGACACCCAGGACCTCGACGCGGCGCCCCTGCTGGAGATCCCCACCCTCAACGACGTCGCTGCCGGCTCCGCGCTGTGGGCGCCGCGCCCCGCCACCGAGGGGTCGCTGGGCGCCCTCCTCGGCCGGACCAGGGCCGCTGCGCTGAGAGTGGCTGCTGATGGCTGTACGACCACCGAGCTGGCCCGACGCCTGGGTGTGACGCCCGCAGCCGCCAGCCAGCACGCGACCGTCCTGCGCAACGCCCGGTTGATCACCACCTCCAGACGCGGCAGCGGGGTGTTGCACACGATCACGGCGCTCGGGGTCGAACTGCTCGGTAGGGAGCTTGCGGGGCGTCCATCTGCACTGTGACGCTCGCCACGCGGGCCTCTGACTCTCCCCGTGCGCCCGGGGTGCGCCGGGTGCACGAGGGCAGCGTGAGTCAGGTCTCTAGCCTGGAACCGGAATGCGCTGGCAGTGTGGTCGGGCGGTGGGGGATGCAATCGTCCGACGAGCGAAGAGCGAGAGCGTCATGGTGGTGAGCACCTCTACCCAGCCCCGTCTGCGGGCCCGCCCGGGCACTGGCGGCCCCCGGGACGAAACCAAGTGGTTGGAGCACGCGCTGGGCTGGGTGCTCGTCGTCGTGGTGGCCATGTTCGTCACCGAGGCCGGACTCTTCTAGCGCCCCAAGGCGCTGGGCTCACCGAAGGCGGGGTGAAGGCCGTGTACCAGTGCCGGAGTGTGGCCGTCAGAAATGGCCGGTACTGCTCTGCCATACTGCGGGCACCTTGTGGCAGTTCGAACCTAGGGCAAGATTTGAACAATAGTCAACTTCACTGCAAGACCGGTCGATCGCAGCTCCGCCGCGCGGAACTCATAGCCATCGGGCGCCGGTTGTTCGCCGATACGTCCTACGACGTGCTGTCGATGGACGACATCGCCCGTCAGGCCGGCATCGCCAAGGGCCTGATCTACTACTACTTCGCCAGCAAGCGCGGCTACTACCTGGCGGTCATCGAGGACTCGGTGGCCGAACTGGTGGCCCGGGCCGGCAGCGAACCGGAACTTCCACGAGCCGCCCGGGTGCGCCGTACCGTCGACGGCTACCTGCAGTACGCCGAGCACCACCGTGCCGCCTACCGCACCATCGCCACCGGCGGAGTGGGCTCGGATGCCGAGGTGCTCGGCATCCGCGACGCGGTACGCACGGAACTGGTCGCCACTATCGCGGAAGGTGCCTACGGGCACCGCGAGCCGCCCCCTTTGGCCCGGCTCGCCCTGATCGGCTGGCTGTCGGCCGTGGAAGGGGCCACCTTGGAGTGGATCGACTCCTGCGAGGACGAGGTGCGGCCGTCGCGAGCGGAGTTCGGGGCCTTGCTTGTGCGACTGTTGCGGGCCACGATGAGCACCATCGAAGAATTCGTGCCCGCCTGTCCGGCGCCCCCGCCCGAGGTCGAGGCCGAGCCGGCTCCGCGCGCCGCCCCGTCGCCCTGAGGGCGCCCCCGCGGTCCCCGTCGGACATCTGACAGCCGCCGTGACACCCCGCCGCTTTCGTCGGAACATCCGAATGTAACCCAGTGCAAATGGCACCCGTCCGACGCGGGGACACCGTTACCGGCCTGCGGGCCGTTAGCGCGGGGCGGGGCGGGGCGGAGGCCGGGCCGGACGTCGTTGTGTGGGTGCCGCGGATCCGGAGGGCCTCGGTCCCGCCCTGCGCTGTGCAGACGCAACCGTTCCATGATCGGGTGCTTCTCCCACAGGCCGCCCCGCCTGCCGGTCGGCGTACAAAAGGAGGTAGTCGGGCGCCAGGTCGGGCAATCTGGAAGCAGCCGCACCGGTGGCGGCGGGGGCCAGGGCCCGACCCCGTGACGAGAGCCCGCAGATCAGGCATACTCAACCCGCCGCAGCCGCTGATCAGCCTCTTCCGAGACCCGGGGAGGTGAACACGGCTGTGAATACTCAAGATCCGGCGGCGCTGCCACACCCCGCGTGCGCTCCGCCGCAGCGCCCGATCAGGGAGGAGAGCGCCGCCATGAACGACCTCGCTCCGCAGCCGGTGGACCGACAGCTGCCCACCGAGGAGTCCCGTGACCTTCTCGCGCTCGTTCGCGAGATCATCCAACGGGAGATTCGCCCCCGGACCGCCGAAGAGGAAGAAGCCGGCCGGTTCCCTCGCGAGGTGTTCACGCTCCTTTCCGAGTCCGGGTTGCTCGGTCTGCCCTACGACTCCGCCTTCGGCGGAGGTGACCAGCCGTACGAGGTCTACCTCCAGGTCCTTGAGGAGTTGGCTGCGGCCCGACTGACGGTCGGCCTCGGAGTCAGCGTCCACTCGCTGTCCTGTCACGCGCTCGCCGGATACGGCACCAAGCAGCAGCAGTCCGACCACCTCCCGGCCATGCTCGGCGGCGGACTGCTCGGCGCGTACGCCCTTTCCGAGCCGGCTTCGGGCTCCGACGCGGCCTCGCTGCGCACCAAGGCCGTGCGCGACGGAGACGACTGGATACTCACCGGTACCAAGGCCTGGATCACCCACGGTGGCGTCGCGGACTTCTACACCGTGCTCGCCCGGACCGGAGCCGAGGGACCGCGTGGAATCACCGCCTTCCTGGTGCCCGGGGACGCGGCGGGCTTCAGTGCCGCCGCCCCCGAGAAGAAGATGGGCATGAAGGGCTCGCCGACCGCCCAGCTCCACCTGGACGGGGTCCGCGTCCCCGACGCCCGTCGCCTCGGCGAGGAGGGGCAGGGCTTCACCATCGCGCTCTCCGCGCTGGACAGCGGACGGCTGGGCATCGCGGCCTGTGCGGTGGGTGTGGCCCAGGCGGCTCTGGACGAAGCCACCGCCTACGCCGCGGGCCGGCAGCAGTTCGGCCGACCGGTCGCCGATTTCCAGGGCCTGCGCTTCATGCTCGCCGACATGGCAACCAAGATCGAGGCGGGACGCTCGCTGTACCTGACCGCCGCGCGACTGCGCGACCAGGGCAAGCCGTTCTCCCGGCAAGCGGCCATGGCGAAGCTGTTTTGCACCGACGCGGCCATGGCGGTCACCACCGACGCGGTTCAGGTGTTGGGAGGTTACGGCTACACCGCGGACTTCCCCGCCGAGAGGTTGATGCGGGAGGCGAAGGTCCTGCAGATCGTGGAGGGCACCAACCAGATCCAGCGCATGGTCATCGCCCGCCACCTACTGGGGCCCGAGTCCCGCTGACCCGATCGCGATCAACCCGCCGCCGGTGTGGCCACCCGTGACGAAGGGCGAGCGACGCCCTGGCCCCAGGCCGACCCGGCCGGTACCGGCTCGCGGATGAGCCGGGGGCCGACCTCCACGGTGGCGAGGGCCGCGCGAGCAGGGTGGGCGCGGAGCTGTCGATGCCGCACCGGCCACGGGGACCTGCCGTGATCCCGCCCCGCCTGTGGTGTGGAACGTAGGAGGGGCGGGGGGGGGGGGGGGGGGGGGGGGGGGGGGGGGGGGGGGGGGGGGGGGGGGCGCCGGGGCGCCCCCCCCCCCCCCCCCCCCCCCCCCCCCCCCCCCCCCGCGCCAGATGAGTGCCTCACGAGGCATCGAGGGTGCTTTTGCGTGCCTCGCGTTTCCCCCGGTCGAGCCTGACCCGCGAGGCCGGCGCACGACCGGGGCCCGGCGCCCCGGCATGTGTGGCCGGTACGGGCGCGGGCCCCGCGGTCCGGTTGCCGCGCGCCGGCTTTCAGGCCCGGCGGCTCGAGCTTTCGGTGCACAGGGCCCAGATGACGAAGACGCCGACGGCGATGGCGACGATCGCCCAGAACGGCTGGTAGGGCAGCCACAGGAAGTGGGCCAGGACGTACAGGCTCGCAACGATGATGCCGACCACCCGGCCCCATTCAGCGCCCTGCAAGATGCCCCAGCCGACGATGATCACGATGATGCCGAGGATCAGGTGGATCCAGCCCCACGCGGTGAGGTCGAACTTGAACGTGTAGTCACCGACGCGGGCGTAAACTTCGTCGCTCGCGATCCCGGCGATGCCTTCGAAAACTCCGAAGAAACCGCCAATGATCATCAAGGCGCCGGCGAACAGCGAGCCTCCGGCTGCCCAGGAGCCGCTGGAGCCGGGGGTGGGCGCGGCGCCACCCGGGGCGCCGCTCGGAGTGCTGGTCATCGGGACTCCTTCGTGGATTCCCCGGTCTTCGGGCCGGGGAGGATTCGAAGCTCTCGTGGAAGACGTCAGGCAGAGGCGAATCGCCGCCGGGGCGATTCGGCGCTTGCCACCACGGGCCGCACCCTGCGCTCACACGGGAATCGACAGCGCCGGTGAAGCAGGAACCCCAACGGGCGACCACTGGATCCCCGTCTCTACGCGGGGGAGGAGAACAACGCACCACCTCTTTCGCGCACACGGGCACGGTAGGTACTGACGACCCTGCGCCTCCACGGCAGGAGAGGCGATTCGTCCGCGTCCAAATGGGTGAATTGCGGGAGGTGTGGGAAACCGCTCTGCCCGGCGGGCCGGCGACCTTCCGGCGCGGCAGAGAGGCGACTGATCCGGCCGCGGCCCGGTTGCGGCACCGACGTCGGACCCGACCGACCGGTGGTCGGTGCAGTTGCGGCGGGCTCCTTCAGTGGGTGGGCCACACCCGGGTGGACACCAGTCGTGACCACTCGGGGTCCCGGTGCCCGGGCAGGGCGCGGCCCTCGGCGGCCCAGCGCCTCAACAGCTCACGGTAGATGGGGGGATCGGCCGGGGGTTGGGGAACCGGTTCCTCGTAACCGGGCGGCACGGGGCGCCGCCGGCGCCCCGTGGTGGGCGCACTGAGCAGGGTCGTCATACCGGGGCAACGGCGCTCCGGACGGCCGGGTCACCGGCGAGGTGATTAGTGCATCGGTGCGACCGGTGACACGAGTCTGGCCTCGCGAACCATATCTGACGTACCGTCATATTGGCTTGCCCGTCCGGCTCAGGAGGATCGCCATGCCCACGGATCGGCCCGTCGCACTCGATGAGTACCCCATCCACCAGGCGCCCCTGTCCATGAAGCACGTGGTGACGGGGGACCGCAACGCCTATGACCGCTGCATCTTCCAGGTGTTCGACCACGAGGGGCGGGCCGTGCTGATCACTGGCCTGGGTGTCTATCCGAACAGTGGGGTGATCGACGCCTACGCCACCTTGCGCTTGGGCGGAGAACTCCACGCCGTGCGTGCTTCGGATGCGCTTCCTGAAGACCGGATGACGCTCAGGGTGGGACCGCTGAGTATCACAGTTGACACTCCACTCAAGCAGGTCACCTTGCAATGTGACCCAGATTCCACTGACCCCACAGCCCTCTCGTTCGACCTGCGCTGGACCGCTTGTTTCCCCGCTGTTTGGGAACCCCACCACGTCCAACGGCGTGGCGACCGACTGACGCTGGAGGGCCGCCGCTTCGTCCAGGCCGGCCAACCGGCCGGCTGGATACGGGCCGGCGGCGAGGAACTCCGTGTGGACCCAACTCGGTGGACCGGTACCCGGGACCGCAGTTGGGGCGTACGCCCCCTCCCGGGAGAGGACGGGGGGCGCGCCGCCGAGGAACATCGCCCGGAAGGGTTCCACTGGCTGTGGATTCCGGTCCGCTTCGACGACCGCTTCTTGATGGTCATCGTCCAAGAGGACGCGGACGGGCACCGGACCCTCAACGAGGCGCTCCAGGTGCATCCCGAAGGAAGCGGAGTCCACGACACCCAACTCGGCTGGCCCCGCGCCGAGATCCACTACCGACCAGGCACCCGTCACCCGGAGACCGCCGTCCTCCACCTCACCGATCCGGTGCACGGACCGCGCGAACTCGGCGTCGAAGTCCTCGCTTCCTCGCCGCTCGCCGTCGGCGCCGGCTATCCCCCGGCCGTCGACTGGCAGCACGGCAGTTGGCAGGGGCGCGGTTGGGTGGACCGACGCGTCTACGACCTCGGCGAACCGAGCGCGCACCCGATGGCCGCCTTCGGGGTCACGGACCATTCGGCCCGCTTCACCTTCGACGGCCGGATCGGGCACGGCATCTTCGAGCACGGCAGCTTCGGACGTCACGACCCGAGCGGTTTCGCCGACTACGACTCCCTCGCTCCCTGACACCCGCGCCGCCTCGCTGCCCGATTCCGTCTCCTACCCCACGGAGCCGCCCCCATGACCGCCCCCGTCCCCCGTCCCCGCACCTCCACCCGGGACCCCCGGGAGCTCGCCCGCCGAATCAACCACTGGCTCGCCATCCGACTGCCCGGCGCGGGTGTCCACGCCGTCACCGTGCCCGACTCCAACGGCATGTCCAGTGAGACCCTGCTGTTCGACATTGAGCACCCCTCGTCGCCGGTCCGTGGGTGCGCCCTGCGGCTGGCCGCCGATCCGGCCGCGTACACCGTCTTCCCGACGTACGACATGCCCCGCCAATACCGGGTGATGGCGCTGGTCGCCGAGCACACCGAGGTTCCCGTGCCGCGCGTGTACTGGCTGGAAGAAGACCCCGGACCCCTCGGTGCGCCCTTCTTCGTGATGGAACGGGTGGCCGGCCGCGTGCCGCCGGACGTCATGCCCTACACCTACGAGGGCAACTGGCTCCACGACGCCAGCGACGCGGAACGCGACCGGCTCGAAGCGGCCAGTATTGCCGTCCTCGCCCGCCTGCACGATCAGTTCCCGGCGGCGCGGGCCCGCTTCTTGTTGCCCCCGGGGCCGGGCAGCCCGCTGCGCAAACACGTGGACGGGCAGCGGGCTTACTACACCTGGGTGGTCGAGGGGCGTCCCCGCTCCACGCTGATCGAGCGTGCCTTCGCGCGTCTGGAGGAGATGTGGCCCCAGGAGGAGGGGTCGTCCGTCCTCAGCTGGGGGGACGCCAGGATCGGCAACGTCGTCTATGAGGGTTTCGAGCCGGCCGCCGTCCTGGACTGGGAGATGGCGGCCCTCGCCCCGCGCGAGGTCGACCTGGGTTGGACGGTCTACCTGCACCGCTTCTTCCAGGACCTCACCACCGGCTTCGGTCAGCCCGGGCTGCCGGGCTTCCTGCGGCGGGACGCGGTCGAGTCCCGATATGCGCAGCTGACCGGCCACACGCCGGCGGACATGGACTTCTACACGCTCTACGCGGCGCTGCGGCACGCCATCGTGATGCTGCGGGTGGCCTACCGCCAAGTGCACTTCGGGGAGGCCCAGATACCGGCGGACCCGGACCAACTGATCCTGCACCACGCCAGCCTGGCCGCCATGGTGCAGGGAAGCTACTGGCCCCGCGGGCAGTGACCGCGAAGGTCGCGGCGTGGCCGTCAGGCGGCCTGGAGGACCTCGCCGCGTCGCATCCGGGGCACTGCCGTCAGCCGCACGGGACGCGATCCGGGGCCGCCGACGTGCGAGAAGGGCTGCGTGCGCCAGTCGAGGCCCTGGGGCAGCGCCAGCACGATCGCCTCGCTCTCCTCGCCGTCGAGGGTGACCTCGACGGCGGGCAGCGTGCCCGCCACCGTACGGCCGGTGCCGGGGCACAGCGTGATGCCGAAGGGGTTCCAGGCGTTGAGGCAGACGGCGTGCTGCGGCAGTCGTTCCTCTTCGGGGCACAGGGCGATGGACTGCGCACAGTCCGGGCAGGTCACCCGGAAGGCGTCGGAGGGCTCCTGAAGGGCGTCCCGGGAGTCAGGATCCTCGTCCTCGAAGTCGGCGACGAGTTCGACGTACTCCGCGCCGGTGCGGCCGGCGCGCTTGTTGTTCGGCATCGTGGTACTCCCCCTTGGCTGGGCCGAGCAGGCAGGTTCGCCTCGGCCAACCCAAGCAATGCCCGTAACCGGTCACGAGTAACCACCGGAAGCTCCCACACACCCCTGGGGGTTTGTGTCCTTCGTCACATGCCTGGTGTGCATGCCGCTTACGATGTCACTTCGACTGTCCTGGAGGGCTCTTGGGGCAATAGGTTGCGGCTATGAGCGCAATGGAGGAGCTGGACCGGCAGATCGTTGATCTGCTCGTCAGAGACGGTCGCATGAGCTACACGGACCTCGGCAAGGCCACCGGCCTGTCCACCTCGGCCGTCCACCAGCGGGTGCGCCGGCTGGAACAGCGCGGAGTGATCCGAGGGTACGCCGCCGTGGTCGATGCAGAAGCCGTGGGCCTGCCCCTGACGGCCTTCATCTCGGTGAAGCCCTTCGACCCCAGCGCGCCCGACGACATCGCCGAACGGCTGGCCGGGGTCCCTGAGATCGAGGCCTGCCATAGCGTGGCCGGCGACGAGAACTACATCCTCAAGGTCCGGGTGGCCACCCCGCTGGAACTGGAGGACCTCTTGAGTCGACTGCGGGCGCTCGCCGGCGTCTCCACCCGCACCACCGTCGTGCTCTCCACCCCCTACGAGGCGCGACCGCCCCGCGTCTGACGGGTCCGGCCGGGTCCGTCCTTCCGCGACTCCCGGCCGGCCACCCCGGGGCACGGGGCGTGGCGCCCAGGCGGGAGACTTGTCCCCATGACCGAGAGCGCCTCCCCCCGAACTCCCCTCGCCAGTGGACAGCCCGCCCACCCGTCCGAACGCACGGTCCTCCTCCGCGGCGGGGAGGTGCACAGTCCCGCCGATCCCTTCGCCACCGCGATGGTCGTCGAACGCGGCCAGATCGCCTGGGTGGGCTCCGAAGGGGCAGCCGATGCCTTCGCGAGCGGCGTGGACGAGGTCCTCGACCTGGAAGGGGCGCTGGTCACTCCGGCGTTCACGGACGCCCATGTGCACACCACGGCCGCCGGACTCGCGATCACCGGCCTGGACCTGTCCGAGGTGCGGTCCCTGTCACAGGCTCTGGAGCGGGTTCGCACCCATGCCCGCAGTCGTCCCGCGGACCGGGTGTTGCTCGGCCACGGTTGGGACGCGGCCCGCTGGCCCGAACGGCGGGCGCCGTACCGGGCCGAACTCGACGAGGCCGCGGGCGGTCGCCCGCTCTACCTGACGCGGATCGACGTGCATTCCGCCGTCGTCACCACCGCCCTGCTCGACCTGGTACCCGGGGTGCGGGGCGAGCCGGGCTTCCACGAGGACGGACCTCTCACCGGCGGTGCACACCACGCGGTGCGGGCCGCCGCGCACGGCGCGCTCACCGCCGAGCAACGGGCCGAGGCACAGAGAGCCGCGCTTCGCCAGGCGGCCTCGCTGGGCATCGGATCCATCCACGAGTGCGCAGGCCCGGACATCTCCTCCGCCGAGGACTTCACGGCCCTCTTGGAGCTCGCCGCCCAGGAGCCCGGTCCACGGGTCTTCGGCTACTGGGCGGAGCGGGACGTCGCGCGGGCGCGCGCCCTGGGTGCGGTGGGCGCGGGTGGTGACCTCTTCGCCGACGGCTCCCTGGGGTCGCACACGGCCCGGCTGTGCGCTCCGTACGCGGACGTCGGGCACACCGGCACGGCGCACCTGGACCGCGAGGAGATCGCCGCGCATGTGGTCGCCTGTACGGAGGCGGGGCTTCAGGCCGGCTTCCACGCCATTGGGGACGGGGCCATCGAATCGGTCGTGGCGGGCATCCGGGCCGCGGCCGGGCGGGTGGGGCTGGCCCGGGTCCGCGCGGCCCGGCACCGGGTGGAGCATGCGGAGATGCTGACCGCCCAAACCATCGCGGCCTTCGCCGAACTGGGTCTGACCGCTTCGGTGCAGCCGCGTTTCGACGCCCTGTGGGGTGGCGCCGAGGGCATGTACGCCGACCGGCTGGGCGCCGAGCGGGCTCGCACCCTCAACCCCTACGCGGCGCTGTTGCGCGCCGGTGTACCGCTGGCGTTCGGCTCGGACGCTCCGGTCACTCCGCTGGATCCGTGGGGTGCGGTACGCGCTGCGGCGTTCCACCGCACCGCCGAGCACCGGATCTCGGTCCGAGCGGCCTTCACCGCCCATACCCGCGGGGGGTGGCGCGCGCTGGGCCGCGATGACGCCGGCTCGTTGGTGCCGGGCGCCCCGGCGGACTATGCCGTCTGGCGCACGGAGGAGCTGGTGGTGCAGGCTCCGGACGACCGAGTCGCCCGATGGTCCACTGACCCGCGTTCGGGAACACCGGGGTTGCCGGATCTGACCCCGGGCAGGGACCTGCCGGTATGTCTGCGGACGGTGGTTGCCGGTCACACGGTGTACGTACGCCCAGGGGAGTGAGCATCCGGGGCGGGATTGGGCCGATCGATGGGCGCCCGGTCGACCGGAGAATACCGGCCGTCTCCTCCCTGACCAGGCCGTTGTGGTGAACGGTGCAGGTGGAGCGGCTGTTGACAGCGGGCCGCTGCTGGCGGGTAACTTCGGCCGGGTGCACCGCAGGACGCCCGGCCCGGACGAACCGCACGTTCAGCGCCCGCGCCTCGGGGGCGAGGGAAGGTTTCTCCGGCGGGCCGGTGTGACTCGGGTGGGGCCCTGGCGTTCAGTAGACAACGGTTCCCGGTGTACTCGCAGCCAGCGAGTGCCGGGCCGGCCCGAAGGACGCCAGGCCCGATCCGCAGTACGGATCACCACCCGCTCAGACGGAACCCGCGCCGCCGAACTGCCCCGACACGGTGCTGGATAGGGTGGGGCGCGTGAACGGAAGGCGAGGGGACTCAGTGAGCGACGGCGGGGAGCGGCGGTACGGACCGCTGGGCACGGCACTGGTGATCATTCCGACCTACAACGAGGCGGAGAACATCCAGGCCATCGTGTCCCGGGTACGGGCGGCTGTGCCGGAGGCGCACATCCTCGTGGCCGACGACAACAGCCCGGACGGCACGGGCAAGACCGCAGACGCCATCGCCGCTGAGGACGCCCAGGTGCAGGTCCTGCACCGCAAGGGCAAGGAGGGGCTCGGCGCCGCCTATCTGGCCGGCTTCCGGTGGGGCATCGAGCACGGTTACGGCGTGCTGGTCGAGATGGACGCCGACGGCTCCCACCAGCCCGAGGAACTTCCCCGGCTGCTCACCGCGCTCAAGGGCGCGGACCTCGTCCTCGGCTCACGCTGGGTGCCGGGCGGCCGGGTGGTCAACTGGCCCAGGCACCGCGAACTCCTCTCCCGAGGGGGGTCCACCTACTCGCGTCTGATGCTCGACGTGCCGCTGCGCGACGTGACGGGCGGGTACCGGGCCTTCCGCAAGGAGACCCTGGAGGGTCTCGGCCTCGACCAGGTCGCCTCGGCCGGCTATTGCTTCCAGGTGGACCTTGCGCGTCGGGCCGTCGAGGCCGGCTTCCACGTGGTCGAGGTCCCGATCACCTTCGTCGAGCGGGAATTCGGGGACAGCAAGATGAGCCGGGACATCGTGGTCGAGGCGTTGTGGCGGGTGACCGCCTGGGGAGTGGGCAAGCGCGCCGGCCAGATGCTGGGCAGGCGGGACCCGGACCGGCGCTCGTGAAGTCAAGCGGGGCCGTGGCGGGCCAGCGGCCCGTGGATGCGAGTCGGTGCTGAGGTCCCCTTTATCTCGTTCCGGCGATCGGCCGGGCACACTGGGGAGCATGATGACCGCTGTGCCCAGCTCTACGACCCCCAAGCGCTCCCGTGCCCGCACCCTCCTACCCCTTGCGGTCGCTGCCTGGCTTGTTCTCGAAGTCTGGCTGCTCGCCCAGCTCGCCTATGCCACCAGCGGTTTCGTGGTCTTCGCGGTACTGGTGGCCGGCTTCGTGTTGGGCGCCGTGGTCATTAAGCGGGCTGGTCGCCGTGCCTTCCAGAACCTGGCTGCGACCCTCCAACAGCAGCAAGCGGCAGCGGCGGCCGGGCCACCCACTGCCACGCGCGGAAACGGCCTCCTCATGCTGTCCGGGCTCCTGCTGATGACGCCCGGTCTGCTCTCCGACTGCCTTGGGCTCGCGCTGTTGATCCCCCCGGTCCGTAGCTGGTTCGGAAGGCGGGTCGCCCGTTCCCTGGAACGTCGGGTGACCGCAGCGGGCTCCAGTGGCCCGGGGGAGGCGTACCAACAGGCGCGGATGCACCGTCCCGGTGGCAAGGTGGTGCAAGGTGAGGTCATCCGCGATTCGGAGCCGTCATCCGGATCGGACTCCCAGCCCCAGACCCCGCGCCCGCCGTTGCAGCCCTGAGTTCTTGGGTCGGTTGACCCGTACCGGGTGGCGGCGAGCAGCGCAGCACGCAGAGCCGCGGGGGGGGGGGGGGGGGGGGGGGGGGGGGGGGGGGGGGGGGGGGGGGGGGGGGGGGGGGGGGGGGGGGGGCCGCCCCCCCCCCCCCCCCCCCCCCCCGCGCGGGCGGGGC
>NZ_JBIAGC010000044.1:0-36597 GCF_042869595.1 Streptomyces sp. NPDC006879 | reverse complement strand
GCGGCCCTGTTCCTGGGTGTTTGGTGGGGGGGGGGGGCGGGCGGGGCCGCGGGCCCCCCCCCCCCCCCCCCCCCCGGCGGCGCCGCGGCCCCCCCCCCCCCCCCCCCCCCCCCCCGCGGCTCGTTTCGCGCTGTGGCGCGCCCTGCACAGCCCACCGCCGAGGCGGGGGTCACGGGCTTATGCGGACTTGCGGCTGTCCCGCGGATGCACGGCGATGTTCATGGCGCCGGAGCGCAGGACCGCCAGCCTCTCGGCCAGCACCTCCTCCAGCTCTTCGCGGGTGCGCCGCTCCATGAGCATGTCCCAGTGCGTTCGCGCAGGCTTGCCCTTCTTCTCTTCGGGTCCGTCCCCGTCCACCAGGAGTGCCTGGGCGCCACAGGCCTTGCACTCCCACTCCGGCGGAATTTCCGCCTCTACCGAGAACGGCATCTCAAAACGATGTCCGTTCTGGCATGCGTACTCCACCGCCTGGCGCGGGGCCAGATCGATGCCGCGGTCCGTCTCGTAGCTGGTAACCACGAGGCGCGTGCCGCGGAGAGCTCGCTCACTCATGAATCGTGCCTCCCGGGCTTGTCGCCCACAGGACAGGTGTCGCTGTCGTCGTCATCCGGTCAACGTCCGGTCGGCGGTGAAGATTCCCGCTCCGGGTCGTGCGTCGCCCGTCGTGCCGCCCCTTGTTGTACCCACCGTTGCCCGTTTTGTCACATCTGGCAGCAGATGTCACCCAACGTTGTTGCGCCTCGAACACGCAGTAACGGTCCGCCTGGCAGGCCAAAGGCGTACACTACCGCCCTTTCACTTCAACGTCTAAATCCGCTCAGGTACTGGATTTCCGGCCTCGGCCACGGCGCGGCGCACCGGGACCCGTGCGAGGAGGACGGAGCCGAGCAGGAAGAAGATCACCAGGGAAATGATCGAATCCCGGTAGCTGCCTGTCAGCTGGTAGGTCAGGCCGAAGACCAGCGGGCCGACCCAACTCAGACCCCTGTCGCTCATCTCGTACGCGGAGAAGTACTCGGCCTCCTTCCCCGGCGGCACCAGGTGGGAGAAGAGCGAGCGCGACAGCGCCTGGCTGCCGCCCAGTACCAGCCCGATCATCGCCGCGAGCGCGAAGAACCACACCGGCGCCCCGGCCGGCAGGAAGTAGCCCGCAGCCAAAGTCAGCGTCCAGGCGGCCAGCGAGCCGAGGATCGTCCGCTTCGCGCCGAAGCTGCGGGCCAGCCGGCCCATGCCCAATGCCCCCGCCACGGCCAGGACCTGCACCAGGAGCACCGCGGCGATCAGGGTCGACTGGTCGAGCCCGAGCTCCTGGGAGCCGTAGACCGAAGCCTGCGAGATCACCGTCTGGACCCCGTCGTTGTAGACGAGGTAGGCGAGCAGGAAGGACAGTGTCAGTGGGTGCCTGCGCATGTCCTTGAGGGTGTTCACCAGTTGGCGCCAGCCCGTGACGGTCGGCCCGCCCTCCCGCACCACCCGGCGATCTCGCAGCCGACGCAGCGGGATCAGGGCGAAGGCGCCCCACCACACGCCCGCCGACGCCAGGCAGATCCGCACCGCGGTGCCCTCCGAGATACCGAAGGACTCGTGGCCTTGGTACAGCACCAGGTTCAGTACGAGGACCAGCGCTCCCGAGGCGTAGCCGAAGGCCCAACCGCGCGAGGACACGGTGTCCCGTTCCTCCGGCCCCGCGATCTGCGGCAGGTAGGCGTTGTACAGCACCATCGAGACGGACAGGGCGGCGTTCGCCACGATCAGGAGCAGGCCGCCGAGCAGGTAGCGGTCCCCGTCGAGGAAGAACATCCCGGCCGTCGCCGCGGCCCCGGTGTAGGCGGCGACGGCGAGCAGGGGTTTCTTGCGGCCGGTTCGGTCCGCCGCGGCGCCGGCGATCGGCATCACCACGATCGCCAGCAGGACCGAGAGGGACACGCAGTAGGCGAAGAACGAGCCGGCCCGCACCGGGATGCCGAGCGGATGGACGAAGCCGCCGGTGTCCGCTGCTGCCTCCGCCACGGCCGTCAGGTAGGGCCCGAGGAACACGGTCAGCACGCTCGTGGAGTACACAGAGCAGGCGAAATCGTAGAAGTACCAGCCGTGCTGCTCGCGTCTTCGCCGCTCGGGGTCGGGATCCGGTCCGGCCGGGGTGCCGGGTCCGGCCCCCGGGACGTCGGTGGTGTCAGCGGTCATTGGTGGTGCCCCTCTACTGGTCCCCGCGCCGCCGGGCGGCGGCCACAATCCGTCGGCATGTACGGGGTCACCAGGACCCGGAGCCGGTCAGGCCCAGGCCCCGCGCTTCTCCAGCACCGTGCGCAAGACGTCGATCCGGTCGGTCATGATGCCATCGACGCCCATGTCGAGGAGAGCCTCCATGCGCTCGGCCTCGTTCACGGTCCACACGTGCACCTGGAGTCCCCGCTCGTGGGCGGTGCGTACGAAGCGACGATCCACCACGCGCACTCCGGACTGGACCTCCGGCACCTGCGCGGCCACGGCGCCCGATCGCAGGGCGGCCGGTATCGCGAACGACCGCAGGCGGAGTCCCAGGACCCCGCGCACTCCGTAGGAAGTGGCCAGTCGAGGGCCGGCGATCTTCTGGGCCCTGGCCACCCGCCGTTCCGAGAAGGAGCTCACGCACACCCGGTTCCAACTACGGGTTCGGGCGATCAGGTCGACCAACGGGAAGAGTGCGGACTCCGCCTTGAGATCCACGTTCCAGCGCGCGGCGGGGAACTCTTCGAGGAGGTGCTCGAAGAGGGGCAGCGGTTCGGTGCCGCCGACGCGGACCTTCGACAACTGACGCCAGGGCAGTTCGCAGATGCGCCCGGTCGCGTCGGTGACCCGGTCGAGCGTGGCGTCGTGGAAGGCGACGAGCTTGCCGTCGAGGGCGGCGTGCACATCCGTCTCGAAGTACCGGTACCCGGCCTCGTCCGCCCGGCGGAAGGCGGCGGCGGTGTTCTCCAGCCCGTCCGACGCGCCGCCCCGGTGGGCGAACGCGAGGGTGGCCGGGTGGTCCAGATAGGGGTGGGATGCGTGGGTCACCGCGGCAGTATCACCCCTACTGGTTTCCGGTGGACATCGGGGAGGGGTTCACCACACGTGCTGGCGTGGGAAAACAGGTGAATTGTTCTGTTGCGTCAGGCGCTGGGGGTGGGAGTCGTTGAACCCCGCAAGCTCTGGTGACAGTGGACTGCTCCGTGAAAGGCTGTGGCCATCAGGCGTATCCATTTCGGCCCTCTGCGCCGGGCCAATCCGTCATTTCATGGCAAAGGTGGACCGGACTCGATGGCCCAGTGGACCTCCGCAGTAGGTGCCCCCCAGCTCGCCCGCCAGCTCAGTGCGCAGCAGGCCCGCCCGAGCGCACCGGGCAAACGACTGCCCGCCTACCGCACCTTGGCCGACGGGATCCGGTTGCTGGTCCTGGAGGGGCGGGTCCCGGTCGCCACCCGGCTGCCTGCGGAACGGGAACTGGCGACCGCCCTGGAATGCAGTCGCACCACGGTGGCCGCCGCCTACGAGTCGCTGCGCGCCGAGGGCTTCTTGGAGTCACGGCGCGGAGCCGGCAGTTGGACGGCGGTGCCCGCGGGCAACCCGCTGCCCGCTCGCGGCCTGGAGCCGCTGCCCCCGGAAGCCCTCGGCTCGGTGATCGATCTCGGTTGCGCCTCGCTGCCGGCTCCGGAGCCCTGGCTGACCCGTGCCGTTCAGGGCGCCCTGGAGGAGCTCCCTCCCTACGCCCACACCCACGGGGACTACCCGGCGGGCCTGCCCGTGCTCCAGCGCATGCTGGCCGAACGCTACACCGCCAAGGGCATTCCCACGATGCCCGAGCAGATCATGGTCACCACTGGTGCGATGGGAGCCATCGACGCCATCTGCCACCTCTTCGCCGGGCGCGGAGAGCGGATTGCCGTCGAGTCCCCCTCATACGCCAACATCCTGCAGCTGATGCGTGAGGCCGGGGCCAGACTGGTGCCGGTCGCGATGGCCGACCGGCTCGGTGGTTGGGACCTGCCCGGCTGGCGCCAGGTGCTGCGGGACGCCGCGCCGCGCCTTGCTTATGTCGTCGCCGACTTCCACAACCCGACCGGGGCGCTGGCCGACGAGGAGCAGCGCCGGGCCCTGGTCGACGCTGCGAGGTCAGCCGGCACCGTGTTGATCGTCGACGAGACGATGACCGAGCTCCACCTGGAGGAGGACCTGAGCATGCCGCGCCCGGTCTGCGCCTTCGACCCGGCCGGCAGCACGGTGATCACCGTCGGATCGGCAAGCAAGGCGTTCTGGGCCGGCATGCGCATCGGCTGGGTGCGGGCAGCTCCGGACGTCATCCGGAGCCTGGTCGCCGCCCGGGCCTACGCCGACCTGGGCACTCCGGTGCTGGAACAGCTCGCCGTGCACTGGCTGATGCGGACCGGCGGCTGGGACCGCGCGGTCGAGCTGCGCCGTGTCCAGGCGCGCGAGAACCGCGACGCCCTGGTCGCGGCGGTCCGCCGGGAACTGCCGGACTGGGAGTTCGAGGTGCCGCGCGGCGGGCTGACCCTGTGGGCCCGTGCCGGCGGGCTGTCCGGTTCCCGGCTGGCCGAGGTGGGCGAACGGGTCGGTGTCCGGGTGCCCTCGGGTCCCCGCTTCGGCGTGGACGGGGCTTTCGAGGGCTACGTCCGGCTCCCCTTCACCGTCAGCGGACCGGTCGCCGAAGAGGCCGCCAGCCGCCTGGCCGCAGCAGCCCGTCTGGTGGCTACGGGAGCCGGCGGGGCCGGCGCCGAGCCTGCGCGGACCTTCGTCGCCTGATCCGCCGCGAGACCGAGACGTCCTGAGGTAGCCGACAGGGGGCGCGGCGCCGCGCCGCACCCCTTCAGGCGCGCGCGGGATCGTTCGCTTCGGTGGGCTCGGCCTCGACGGGTGCCGGGACCCCTTCGCCGCGCACCTCATCCGACTTCGCCGCGGAGGCGGAGTCGCAGCGCTCGGGCAGCAGGGCCTGCACGGCCAGCCGATGGGCCTCGCAGGTGGCGTCGTCGTACGGGTCGGGCGTGGCCGGAACCTGAAGACGGTGGACAGCGCCGGCGCCGAGTCGTGCATAGCCGCGGCCCGGTGGCAGCTGAGCGGCCGGGGTGGTGTGCGGGGGGACGCCCAGGACGGCGGCGATCCGTTCCGGCTCGGCCGGTCCGAGGACGACCCGGGCCCGGGTGTGGCTGCGCACCGCCTCGCTCACCAAGTCCAGCGTCTCGAACTGTTCCGCGACCACGATCGTCACGTTGGCGGCCCGCCCGTGCCGCAGGGGTACCTGGAGGAGCGACTGGGGGTCCGGCCGTCCTTCCGTGGCCGCCAGGTGCCCCAACACGCTGGGGCGGTCCAGGAGTACCCAGAGGGGGCGCCTGGTGTCCTCGGGCGCTGGCCGCCCCGCTTGGCGCTCCCGGTTGGCGGTGATCAGCCGGCGCTCGGTCTCGTGCGCCACCCACTCCAGGGTGGCGAGGGCGCCGGACAGTCCGCACTCGACGGCCAGGACACCGGTGCGCCCGGTCAGACAGGCGTACTCGCCGGTGCCGGTGCCCTCGACGATCAGTACGTCTCCGTGGGGCAGTGCCTGGAGAGCGAGGGACCGCAGCAGGGTCGAGGTACCGCTGCCCGGCTCGCCCACGGCCAGCAGGTGCGGTTCGGTGGAGCGGGATCCGGTCCGCCAGAGCACGGGCGGTAGGTCCCGTGCGCCGCCCTCGCCGTCCAGCACCGGGAGGGTGCGCGGCACCGAACTGTCGTCCGTGAAGCCGAGGACCAGCTCCCCGGGGGCCGTGACGAAGCGTTGGGCGACGATGTCCGTCGGCAGGGCCGCCAGCACATGGACTTCCAGCTGGTTGCCCTCCTCGTCCCATTCGAAGAGGTACTCGCGGCCACGTCCGGATTTGGCGTGGAGCAGTTGTTCGACTCTGGCCCGGCAGCTCGGCTCGCCGTCGGCGAAGTAGGCGGGGTACCGGATGCGCAGCCGAGTGATCCGACCCGCTCCGTCGAACTCGGCGCCGCTGAGGGCCCGCGCCCAGTCGCCGCCGTGGGCGAACAGCGGGTCGGGGTCCTCCGGGAGGGAGAAGTACGGCACGAGCGCCTCGTAGAGCGAGCGAAGGCGGCCGAGCTCCGCGTCTGACGGCCCGCTCTGGACAGGTGTGCGGTCCCGGCCGTGCCAAGCAGCGAGTCCCATCACCGTGACCAGGGCGAGCAGCGGCCCGTACGGCATGAGGGCCACCACCAGGACGCAGGCCCCGGCCAGGAACAGCAGGGGACCGCGTTTGTCCTTGGGGGTGTCGGCCCACCTGCGTCGGCTGGCTGCGGCCAGCCGACGCAGGCCCCGGCCGATGGTGATGAGCGGGTGGAAGACGTCCGTGGCACTGTCGGCGGCCGTGCGCGCGAAATCGCGGCTGCGGGCCAACGAAGCGCTACCGCTGATGAGAATGCGGGGGAGTGGTCGCCGGGCCACGTGCGTCTCCTCGATCGAGTTGTGTGTGGTCAGGGGCGGGGTTCAGAGCTTGATGCCGCCGAGTAGGGCGGCGAGGCTCGTCGTGCTTGCCGTGATGCTCGGCGCGATGGCGGAGCCGGCCAGGAAGAAGCCGAAGAGCGCGCAGACGAACGCGTGCGACAGCTTCAGTCCGTCCTTGCGGAAGAACAGGAAGCAGATGATGCCGAGCAGAACGACGCCTGAGATGGAGAGGATCATGAGGTTCTCCTGGTCGAGGGGGACAGTCACCATGAGTTGTTCCAGGCTCACAGGAAGTATCTATGCGATAAAAGGTGCATTCGGGTGAATCGGCACCCTTTTCACTTGACCGGCTCAGCTCAAGTGGCGGAAGCGGCCTGGAGGTGCTCGTGGCCTCGCGCGGAGTCTCCGCCGCGGCGGAGACTCCGAGGTCGCCGTCGCGAGTCCAACGAAGATCGCCCGGACTGGACGCGGTGACGTGGGCAGTACTCTGTCGGTTCACCCGGACGGAGGGCCTGCCGTATGCCCCCATGCCCTCTGGCCTGGGCAAACTCCAGTAAAGCGATTGCGTGCACCGAAAGGCGGAAGTCCGATGAGCGAGACCCCGGACCCCGAGGTCGTCGAACTGGCCACGAAGATCTTCGACCTGGCTCGCCAAGGCGATGCCGAGGCCCTGGCCGCCTACGTGGACGCAGGGGTTCCGGCGAACCTCACCAATGACCGTGGTGACACCCTCGTGATGCTCGCCGCCTACCACGGCCACGCGGAGGCGGTGGCCAAGCTCCTGGAACGGGGCGCGGACGTCGACCGGGCCAACGACCGTGGTCAGACGCCCCTGGCGGGCGCGGTGTTCAAGGGCGAGGAGGGTGTGATCAGGGCCCTGCTGGCAGGCGGCGCCGACCCCGAGGCGGGGACGCCCTCCGCGGTGGACACCGCCCGGATGTTCGCCAAGGCGGATCTGCTGGAGCTGTTCGGGGCTCAGTGAGATCGGCGCGCCAACCAGCTCGTGCGCCGGCGCGCACCACCGGGGCCGTACCGGGTTCACCTCGTTGGAGGCGGGGTAGGGTCCGCACCTCCGGCCGTCCATAAATGTGGTCGCGGCGCGCAGAGGGCTGGGTCATCATGGCGACGGACCGGGGGTTGCTCCCGGCACCGACGAAAGGCAGAGAAAATGGTCTACATCAAGCCAAAGACGACTGCGGGCGCCCCGACATGCTGTTACGCCGCCAGGTGAACCATCAGTCCCGGTTGCTTCCACAGCTTGATATGAGGCCACTCCCATGTTCGATCCAGCCATAGCGCCGAGCGGCACGTTGCTCGGCCTCCTCCAGAGGGGCCGGGGTGACGGAACGCTCCACGCGCTCGCCGCCCCGAGGGCCGAAGCCCTCGCCGCCCTCGACCACTGCGTCCTCCACGACCCCCGACACGACTGGCAGGTCGAGAACCGTTCGCTCTACTACGCGCGGCTCTACCTCGACCTCGACGGCGCCCTCGACGAGATCGAGGCCCATCTCTTCGCCGCCTGTGACGCGGTCGACTGCGATGAGAACCGTACCGGGCTCGCCCTTTCCGTCCTCGGACACCTGGCGTCCTACGGCCGCTACGACGCCTTGCTGCTGCTGCGTAGATACGCCGCCACGGGCGCCAACTGGGACTGGGCGCTCGACGAGCTGGCCCTGCGGGACGAGGACGCGGGGCTGCGTGCGCTGGCTCCCGCGGTACTCTCCCGGTTCCCCAACTCCCCACAGGGCGAGGCGGAACTGGCCCGTGCGATCCGGGACGCCTTCGAGCCCCGGCCATGGCGCCTGTGGTCCGAGGACCCGCTGCGGCCCGAGTTGGCGGCGCGGATCAAGACGGCCCAGGAGCGAGGTTCCTTCGACCGTTGGCAGCGCCAGATGGACTCCACCGGGCCACGACCGGGCTGGAGCGTGAGCGCCGTCTTCCAATGGGCGGAGGAGGGCCTCGAACGCGGCGATCCGCTGCACGTACCCGCCGCACGCTGCCTCGCGGCGGTGGCCGGCCCGCAGGACCGCGGGCTGATCCTCCAGACCGCTCGTCAAGGCGGCGACGCGGCCCGGGCGACCGCGCTTCACTACCTGTCACGGGCGCAGCCGCTGGACCCCGCGGCCCTCGACCTGATAGAGCTCGCCGTGGACGGTGGCTCCGCCCTCCTCGCCGAGGCCGCCATCGCGGCTTTCGAGAGGACATGCGGCGAGACGGCCCTCCAGCGCGCTCGCCGCTGGGCCCACCGCCCGGATGCCCTGGGCGCCGCGGCGGCCGGTGTGCTGGCCTCCCGAGGCACCCGAGACGACGGACCCCTGGTGCTCGGGGCCCTGCGGGAGGCGCTACGGGCCCAGGGGCCCGATGCGATGACGCTGTGGACGCTGGTCGACGGCGCCGGTCGCCTCTCCCTCGCGTGCGCCGCACCCGTGCTGCGCCACATCTACCGGGAGACCTCCTCCTCGCAGCTGAGGGGGCGCGCGGCCCAGGCGCTGGCCGCCACCGACCCCGCGTTCGCGGCCGGATTCGCCGTCGAGTGCCTCTGGGACTGCGAGGAGACCACTCGGGAGGTGGCCGCCCGGTTCGCCGAGACGGGTGACGCACGGGTGGTGGACCGACTGCGCCGGCTCGCCGCGGATCCCGCGGAAGAGGCAGAGGTGCAGGACGCAGTCCGGACCCGTATCGGCCCGGAGTCGGCCGGTATCTGAGGTCGCCGGCTTGCGGTTGCCGGTACTGGTGCCGCCGGGTGCCTCGGCGGAGCCGGACGCCGGCGGCGCTCAGTACGGGAGGAACCGTACGGGGGTGCCCGGCAGGGCCTGGGCGGCGCCGTCCAGAGCGGTGGCCGGCACCACGCCGATGACCGGGTAGCCGCCGGTCACGGGATGGTCGGCCAGGAAAACGACGGGCTGCCCGTCCGGTGGCACCTGGACCGAGCCCAAGACCATGCCCTCGCTGGGCAACTCCTCGCTCCGGGCCCGTTCCAGTGCCGGTCCGCCCTCGGTCCGTAGCCCGATGCGGTTGCTGTCGCAGGAGACCCGGTAGGCGCCCTGTCCCAGAGCGGTCAGGGCGCGCGGGGTGAACCAGTCGGTCCGCGGCCCCCGTCGCAGCGGGAGCAGGAGCGAGTCGGGAGGAGCCGGCAGCGCGGTGAGATCCGCCCCCGGCAGCGGGCCCCGGGCGAGGCCGACCGGCAGGATCCGCCCGGGGGAGAGGGGAAGCTCCGGCCCCAGACCGGACAGCAGGTCGCAGGCCCGGCTTCCCAGAACCGGTGAGACGTCGATGCCACCGCGCACGGCGAGGTAGCTCCGAACGCCGCGTACTGCCCGCCCCACGTCCACCACGGAGCCTGCCGGCACGTGGACCGGGGTGCCCCAGGCTGCCGGGTGCCCGTCCACGCGTACCGCACACGGGGCGCCCGCCACGCACACCGTCAACGAGGACATGGCGCGCAGGGCCATGCCGTCCACCGTCGTCTCCAGCGTCGCGGCGGACTCGGGATTGCCCAGCACTCGGTTTCCCCAACGGTGGGCCCGGGAGTCCAAGGCCCCCGAGCGCGGTACGCCCAGGTGCGCGTAGCCGGGGCGCCCCAGGTCCTGCACGGTGCTCAGGGCACCGGCCCGCACCACCTCCAGAGCCCTCACCGTGCGGCCCCCGACCGGTGCGGTGCCGGCACGAAACGCACCCACGTGCCCGGAGCGAGAAGTGCCGCGGACTCCCGCGCGGGATCCCAGAGAACCGCGTCCGTGCTGCCGACCAGTTGCCAACCACCGGGGGAGGCACGGGGATAGACGCCCGCGTACTCGCCGGCGAGCGCCACCGAACCAGCCGGGACCGAGGTCCTGGGGGTGTCCCGGCGGGGCAGCGCGAGTGGGGCCGGCAGCCCCGTCAGGTAGCCGAAGCCCGGCGCGAAGCCACAGAACGCCACCCTGAAGCGGGTGTCCGAGAGGACTTCGGGCACGGCGGACACGGGCATGCCCCACCGGCGGGCTACCTCCTCCAGGTCCGGTCCGTCGAACACCACCGGAAGCCTCACCTCGGGGCCGTCCGCAGTGGTCGGCTCGCTGAGCTCCCATTCGGCGATCTGCCGTGCCAGTGAACTCGGGAGTACTGCCTCGGGCACCCCGTCGAGGAGCACGGTGCGCGCCGCCGGCACGATGTCGAGCACCTCCGGCAGCTGCCCCCGTGCTCGGCGTCGGACCAGCTCGGCGTGGAGGGCGGCCACGCCCGCGGCTCCGTCCAACTCGACGAGCAGTGCGCACTCGCCGACCTGTTGTACCCGGCGCACCCTCATGTGAAGGCCCGCAGCTCGACGCCGGCCCTAATCAGTTCCCGCCGTACCCGCAGGCCCGCTTGCGCCGCCCCGGGGGTGTCGCCGTGCAGGCAGATCGAGCGGGCGGTGACCGGCAGCCGTTCGCCGGTCACCGCGGTCACGCTCTGCCGGGCGGCGAGCGAGAGCGCCTGCCCGAGCACCGCCGCGGGTTCGTGGAGCACCGAGCCCGGAATGCTGCGCGGCACGAGACCGCCCTGAGCCGTGTAGGCCCGGTCTGCGAAGGCTTCTGCCACGGGCTCCAGGCCGGCCGCCGCGGCGGCCCGGAGCAGCAGGGATCCGGGCAGCCCCAGGACGGGGAGCTGGCCGCCGGCCAGGACGACGCCCGTCACCACGGCACTGGCCTGTTCCTCGTCCGTCACCGTGCGGTTGTACAAAGCACCATGAGGTTTGACATACGAGACACGAGCCCCGGCGGCTCGGGCGAACACATCCAGCGCACCGATCTGGTACGCCACCTCGTCCGCCAGTTCGTCGGCGGGCACCTCCATCGCCCGCCGACCGAAGCCAGCCAGATCGCGGTAGGAGACCTGCGCGCCGATGCGCACCCCGTGTTCGACGGCCAGCTCGCACACCCGTCGCATCGTCGAAGGGTCCCCCGCGTGAAACCCGCAGGCCACGTTGGCGCTGGTGACAACGGACAACAGCGCTTCGTCCTCCGTCAGGGTCCAGCGCCCGAATCCCTCACCGAGGTCGGCATTGAGGTCGATCGTGAATGCCATGTAGTGAGCGTATGACAGGCTGTCCCCGCATCGAGCGCCGCTGGTCGCCCACCTTCAGGGACGTACCGGCCGAACCATGCCGTTTGGGTCGTTGTCCCTGCGAGCGCCTACTCTTTCCGTCGTGACATTCCCTGCCCCGGCCACGACCGTTGCCACACCGGCGCCGGGCCCGGCCGCTGACGAGGGCCTGGCCCGCCGCCTGCGCGCCCTCGCCTGCACCGCACCCCTGCACGACCTCGACGTACGCAAGGCCAATCTGGCCGGTGAGTACGGGGGGTACGCGATGGCCGAGATCGCGCTCGCCGCCATCGACCTGGTCACCTTGAACATGGACTTCGACACGGGCGCGGACCACGAACAGATAGTGGCCCGGCTGCTCCCGCGCGTCGCTGCCCAAGCCCCGCACCGGCCGCTGGCCGAGCATGAGCGGGTGGCCCGCTGGGTGCTGGAGAACCTCATCAACGTGGGGACCGCGGACCGCGGCTTCCGTGCCATCTACGGCACCTTCGGGCCTGACGGGGCCTACGTGCGGCGGGACTACGACTTCAAACTGATCGAGGAGGTGCCGGGCCACGGCGGCACCGTGTACCTCCGGGCCACCGACGAGGCGGTGAACGTCCTGGTCGGGGCCCTCGACACGGACGTCACCAGCGCACAGATCGCCGCCGAGGTGAAACTCGACGTGCTCATCAGCCGCGGTCGTCTCGCCGACGCCCAACTCGCGGCTGAACAGGCCCGCTACCGGACCGTGCAGTACGCCGAGACGCTCCGTCGGACCCTCGACGCCACCCGGCGCAACGTCCGCGCGGTCGACTGGCTGAACGCCGTTCCGGACATGATCGCCGAGGCGTTGGACCACGTAGCGGACCGATACCGCCACGAGAACGCCATCCTCACCAACATCCGTCGGGCCCGCGACGAGGCCGAGGAGCCCGAGAACAAGCGGCGGGCCGCCGAGCTCGTCGACATCGTCAAGGACTGCATCCGCCGCCACACCCAGCTACAGTCCCGACTCCTCGAAGCGGGACCACTCTTCCGCGCCGAGCAGGACCGGCAGGCCTTCGCCGCCCCCGCAGCCGACACCGGCCTGGACCTGTACGGACAACTCCTGGCCCCGCTGCTGCCACTGCCGGTGGCCCGGGCCAAGCAGGTCACGGACGCCTTCTTCGCCGCCGGCTGTGGCCTGCGCACCCCTTCGGCCGTCCGGATCGGGGACCTGGTGGACATCCTGCTCACCCCCGCGGTGGAGCGGGAACACCTCGGTGTGGAGATGCCCGAGCCCGATCTCATCGCCACACCGGACGACAGCCGCTTCAGCGAGGCGCAGTTGGCCGCGGCCATGGCGCTGCTGGACCTCCCGCACGATGCGCCCAGACGGCTCTCCGGTCTCCTGGCGCAGGCCCGCCGGAGCGACCCCGAGTTGCCCTACCTGATCGCGCTGCTGGCCATCCACGCGGCGAGCCCGCCGGTGGGCACCGCGTACCGGCAGGGCGAAGAGCGGCTCCTGTTCGCCGTTGACGACGGCACCGAGCTGGACGACCCCGAATTCGGTGGCGCCGACCTCATCGTGGGCACCGCCCTGCTCGATTCCGCGGCGATGGCCGCCGACCGATCGGAGGCCGCATGAGCCGCCCCCGCGGCGGCAACTGCCCGCGTGCCACGCCCGCCGGCGCAGATCGACCCGACCACCGCCGTCCGAGCCCACACGGGACGGTGTGCACCACCTTCGTGACGAACCCCCCAGAGGAGCCGAGACCGTGAGCGAACACCACGCCGAGCACGCCGCGTGGAGCGAGCCCGAGCCCGGACCTCCGCACCCCGCACCCACCAAGACGCCCGGGGTCACCCCCGCCGACGCCGCGGACGCGGCCCGGCTGGTCTCCTTCGGCCTCCAGCCCAAGCTGTTGCCCGCCCGGGACGCCGAGTACGCCGAACTCCTGCGCCGCTACCGCGAGGAGGCGTCCTTCGCCCGGCTCACCGACGCCGTCGCGACCGGCCTCGGGTTGGTCGTCCTGGAGGTGTCGACCCGCGCCGGCATGGCCGTGGCGGCGGGCGAGGACTCCGTCTTCGCGGTCCGCATGGGCGACTACGCCAGGCGGACCGCGGCCGACTCCGCCGACCGTTTCCTGCACGGCCTGGCGCACCTCGCCGTGGCCGCCCTGGCCTTCCCCCGCCCCGAGGACCTCGCCGACGACGGTTACATCGGGCGCATCACGGTCAACGGCGTCGACGCCTTCGTCCGACAGGCCTGCCGCCGGCTGGAGGAACGGGCCGAAGCCGCGGGGGAGAACACCGACCCGGCCACCGCGGAGCCGGGCCTGGAGGCCGCCTGGCGGGTGTACGCCCGCCGCACCGCGACCGGCGCCACCAAGGACGCCCGCCGCCTGGCCGGCTCGACCACCGGCATCGTCGGCAAGGCGGTGGCCTTCCTCACCGACTCCGGCTTCCTCCAACGCACCGGCGACGACGCCGGGGGCGCCTACCGCACCACCGCCCGCTACCAGCTCCAGGTCCGTGACATGGCCGGTAGCGCGGCGATGGCCGAACTACTGGAGCTCGGCGTCGTCCCCGTCACCGACGGCGCGGCGACCCTGCTTCCCCCGCCCGAGGGCGAGGACCTGGATCTGGTGGCGGACGCGGGACTGCCCTTCCACGCCTGAACCGCCCCCCATCCCGGACGAACCCCTCACCCCGCCGCCACCCCGAGCCACCACGAGAGTCCGCTGCCATGTACGAGCTGTCCCGGATCCGCCTCTACTCCATCGGGCCCGCCGGTGCGCGCTACGCCGACACCGTGCTCGACCTGCGCGGAGTCGGCGAGCCGGTGCCCCATCCCGCTCCGACCCAAGCGGAGTTCTTCGAGGACGAACCGGCGGGCCCGCCGCGCCGTCCAGCCCCTGCGGGCGTGCTGTTCCTGGAGAACGGCGGCGGCAAGTCCGTGCTCCTGAAGCTGATCTTCTCGGTGATGCTGCCCGGTCACCGCAACACGCTCGGCGGCGCCAGTTCCGGAGTGCTCCGTAAGTTCCTGCTCGCCGACGACTGTGGCCATGTCGCCCTGGAGTGGCAGCACACCCGAACCGGCGAATGCGTGGTCGTCGGCAAGGTCAGTGAATGGCGCGGCCGGCAGGTCTCCAACGACCCGCGGAAGTTCGCCGAGGCCTGGTACTCCTTCCGCCCCGGCCCGGGCCTGAGCCTGGACTCGCTGCCGGTCGCCGAGGCCAGCAGCGTACGGCCCACCGCCGAGGGCGTCTCAGGTGCCCGGGGGCGCCGCCGCACCATGAAGGGGTTCCGCGACGCGATCACTGAGGCGGGAAAGGCCTACCCGCACCTGGAGGTGGCCTGGGAGGAGATCCACGACCGCTGGAACGAGCACCTCGGAGACCTCGGGCTGGACCCGGAGCTCTTCCGCTACCAGCGTGAGATGAACGCCGACGAGGGCGAGGCGGCTGGGCTCTTCGCCGTGAAGAAGGACTCCGACTTCACCGACCTGCTACTGCGGGCGGTCACTGACACCCGGGACACCGATGGCCTGGCCGACCTGGTGCACGGCTTCGGCAACAAGCTCGGTCGCCGCTCGGAGCTGATGGCGGAGCGGGAGTTCACCGCCGGATCGGTGGACCTCCTCGGCCGCATCGTGGAGGCCGCCGGGACCCGCGGCCGGGCTCGTGATGTCCACGCCGGTGCCGAGCGCCGCACCCGCAGCCTCGCCCGCAAGCTGGCGGTCCGCGCTTCCTCGGAGCGCGAGCGGGCCGCCGACCTCGCCAGCCAGGTCACGGCCGCTGCCCACCAGGTCACTGAGGCGGAGACGGCACGTGGCCGCAGCTCCCTGATCGCCGCCGAGCTCTCCTACCGACACGCTTCCCTGGCGCTCTCCGTGGCGGAGAAGGCCGCGGCTGCGCAGCGCCGAGAACTGGTCGAGGCCCGAACCCTGGCCTCAGCCTGGCAGGCGGCGGAGGCGGTACTGCGCCACCGTGCCGCCGCGGACCGCTCCGCCAGAGTCGCGGTGGCGATCCGCGAGGCCGAGCGGGACGCGGCGCCGGCCCTCGCGGCACGGGCCACTGCCGCCGCGGACCTGGTGAGGGCGCTACACGCCGCCGCCGAAGACGGGGAGCGCCTGGCCAACGAAGGCGAGGAACGGGCCGCCGTGCTCCAGGAGGCGGGCGAAGCGGCGCACCGGGACGCCACCGCGGCGGCAACGGCCGCACAACGCGCCCGCAGCGAAGTCGGGCACCTGCGCCAGCGGCTGGCCGAGGTCGAGCAGGAGACCGCCCAGGCGGTGCGGGCCGGCTGGCTGGACGATTCGGCCCCGGACGCCGATCCAGCCCGTGCCGCCCTTGCCGCCAGTGACGCGGCGAAAACCATGGTCGGGGCCTGGGAGGAATCCAGGGAGGCCGCCGCGGGGGCCGCCGAGTCGGCCAGGGCGGGTGCCGCCGCCGAGTCGCGGTCCGAGCTGGCGGCGGCCCGAGCCACCGACGCCGCTGAGGCGGCCGAAGCGGCCTACGCCGCCGAGCACCGGGCCGCGGGCTCCCTCGCACAGGAGTCCAGAATCGCCGAGCTGTTGGGACTGCCCTGCGCTAGCGCGCCCCCGGTCGGACTGCCGCACCCGCGATCGGGGAACAGCGCCGACCCGGTGCCGATCCAACCCGCCGAGGTCGGGGCCGTGGAGCCCACCGCGCTGACAGCCGAGGAACTCGACCGGGGCGCCGAAGAACTGCGCGAACTCCTGGACGGCGGAGTCCTGGCGGCGGAGCGGCAGCTCTTCGAACTGCGCACCGCCGCCGCCGACGACGCCCGTATCCTCGGCGCGCTGGGCGACGGGGGCCTGCTGCCGCCCGGACCGGACGTGCTGGCCGCGGTCGAGTACCTCGGTGAGCACGGCATCCCCGCACTATCCGGTTGGCGCTATCTGGCCCAGTCAGTCGACGCCGCCGACCACGCGAGGGTCCTCGCCGCCCGACCAGAACTGGTCGACGGAGTGGTCATCACCGATCCGGGGGCACACGGCCGGGCCCGCGAGGTGTTGTCGGGTGCCGCCCTGTTGCCGCGTTCCACCGTGGCGGTCGGTACCGCAGCGGCGCTGCTTGCCCCCGTGACGGAACCGGCCACGTCCGAAGGCGGTGACGTCTTCCTGGTGCCGCCGAACCCGGCCATGCACGATGAGGACGCCGCCGACGCCGAACGTCAGTCACTGCGTACCCGGGCCACTGCCCGGGACAGCGAGATCCGTGCGCTGGCCGCCCGTCTGGCCGCAGACCGGGCACTGGCGGCCCGACTCGGCTCCTGGCGCACCGGCTGCCCTCCCGGCCGGCTCGGGGAGTTGGCGGCAGCGGCGCAGGCCGCCCGGACGGCTGCCGACCAGGCGGCTGCGCGCCTGGCGGAGGTCCGTACCGCGCGCGCCGAGGCCGAGGACGCCGCGGCCGAGGCGTCCCGGGTCCGCGACGAGCGGCAGGATGCCGCGCAGCGTGCCCGCCGAGCGGCCGACGCATTGGCCGGTCTCGCTTCTCGGCTGCGCGAGCGCGCCGGTTGGCAGGCGAAGCTTCGGGAGCTCGCCGAGGAAGGGGCGGAGGCGGAGGCACGCGCCGAGAGTTGCGTGGACCGGGCGCGGGCCGCCGACGAGGACCGCCGCGCCGCCCAGCGGGCCGCGGACGACGCGCGCCGTACCGCTCGCGCGCTGCGCGCCGAGCGGGCCGAGATCGCCGGTGCTCCTGACCAGTTGCCCGAGATGGATCCGAAGGCCCCGCGCACCGCCCTTCCGGCGCTGCGCGAGGCCTACCGCGCCGCCTCCCAGCTGTACGAGAAGGTCGGCGTGGGCGCCGACCTGCGCGCGGAACAGGCGCGCGCGGAGAGCGACGAGAGCGCCGCCCTGGCCGAACTCGACCGGCTCACCAACAAGGTGCGGACCCGTGCGGCCCAGTTGCTGGAAGGTACCGATGGCGCCGACGGCCCGTCCCGCCAGGCGGCGGCGTCCCGGGCCGAGTCGCTGGTGTCGATGTTGGAGTCCCGTACCTCCGCGGCCAGTGAACAGCTGGGCAGGCTGCGGGGTGAGGCCGAGCGGCACGCACCGCAGGACGGGCAGGCGCACACCGATCTGCCCGAGGAGCTCGTTCCCGCCGATGTGGAGCAGGCCCAGCAACTGTTGCGCGGCGCCAGCGCCGAACTGGCCGCCCGGAGTTTCGCCGTGGAGTCCGCCCGCGCCGCCCATGCGGAACTGCTGCGTTCGCACCGCACGGCCGAGGACGGCGCCGGCGGCTTCGAGGAGACCTCCGCGCTGCTGCGGGACCTGCTGCGTGATCAGCACCGGGAGGATGACGCGGGCGAGGTCGCCGCGGAAGCCTATCCGGGCACCCTGGAGGAGGCCCGCCAGGCCGCCGCCGAGGCCCGGCGCTCGCTGCGGGGGTGCGCGGCGGACCTGTCCGCCGCCGAGTCGGCGGTCCGGGAAGCCAGCGACGTCTTGGTGCGTCACGC
Source organism: Streptomyces sp. NPDC006879 (assembly GCF_042869595.1). Classification (NCBI taxonomy): domain Bacteria; kingdom Bacillati; phylum Actinomycetota; class Actinomycetes; order Kitasatosporales; family Streptomycetaceae; genus Streptomyces; species Streptomyces sp. NPDC006879. The sequence continues at coordinate 18,638 of NZ_JBIAGC010000044.1, read as the reverse complement.
TAACGCCACCCGTTTCGAGGCGGTGCGGACGCCTGCCCGCCAGCAGATCCGTGAGTTGCCGGCCTCGGCCCTGCCGGAGCACGCGGCTTCCTGGGCCGCTGCTTTCGCTCCCCGTCTGAGGGTTCTGACGGACGAGTTGGCGCAGCTGGAGCGCAACCGCGACAGCATCGTGGATCGGCTGCGCGGCCTGGTGGAGTCGGCATTGGCCACGCTGTGTTCGGCGCAGCGCCTGTCACAGCTTCCGGAGGGGCTCGGCGAGTGGTCGGGACAGGAGTTCTTGCGGATCCGCTTCGAGGAGCCGGATCAGGCGACGCTGACCGAGCGGCTCGGTGAGGTCATCGACGAGGCGACCAAGGCGGCCCTGCGCAAGAACGCCCAGGCTGCGTTCGGGGATGGCCGCCGGGACGGGATGTCGTTGCTGTTGCGCGGAGTTCAGGCTGCCCTGCAGCCGCGCGGGGTGTCGGTGGAGATCCTGAAGCCGGATGCGGTGCTGCGCGCCGAGCGGGTGCCGGTGGGTCAGATGGGCGACGTCTTCTCGGGCGGGCAGCTCCTGACCGCCGCCATCGCGCTGTACTGCACGATGGCGGCCCTGCGCAGCAACGACCGGGGACGGGACAAGCACCGTCATGCGGGCACCCTCTTCCTCGACAATCCGATCGGTCGGGCCAATGCGACCTACCTGTTGGAGCTCCAGCGGGCGGTCTCGGATGCCCTCGGTGTACAACTGCTCTACACCACGGGTCTGTTCGACACGACCGCGCTGGCGGAGTTCCCGTTGGTGATCCGGCTGCGCAACGACGCCGACCTCAGGGCGGGACTGAAGTACATCAGCGTGGAGGAGCACCTGCGCCCGGGGCTCCCGCAGCAGGATCCGGACGGCGAGAGCGTGCACGGGGAGATCAGCGCGACCCGGATGTTCCGTCGCAGCCCGGTCCCGGTGGACTGAGGGGCTGCCGCAAGTCCCCTGGTGGAACGGCGGGGCGGTGTCGGATATGGCGATGGCAACACAGGGGTGTTCCCACCAGTCGGTGGGAACACCCCTGTGTTCCGCCCGACGTCGGAGCCACACCTGGCTCACCGGTCACGCGGGCACCGACGTGCCCGGACAAGAGGCCACTCAGTGGCCCGCTGACCACTTCCAAGCCCGGGTCCTTCAGCGCCGGGTCAAGTCGACGCTTCCGTGAGCCTGCTGCCGCGTTGTCGTACGCGCGCTGCTCGGCGCGCCTCCCGCTTTGCCTGGCGGCGCTCCCGCCGTAGTCGGCGGGCCGAGCTGCTGGGCGTGGAGACGACCCCGTTGCGCTGATGCCACATCTGTCGGGTCACCCACACGTCCAACACCCCCCAAGTGGCGACCACCGTGCCCGCTATGGCGCCGAGCACCATGGGCAACGCCAGCCAGGAACCACTCATGGCGAACAGGAAGGCCACGGTGGCCTGTACCAGGGTCACCGAGACCAAAAGCGCGGCGCGTACGGCGGCGGTCCGTACGGGATCCGCCATCCTGCGTCGTCCCACCGGCTCTTCGACCCACAACGACCCCGACGTCGTGCCGAATTCGGGGCGCTGCTCTGCCCTGCTCATGCTCTGTATTCCTCCCCACCCTCGGCGACCGAGGTCGCGCACGGCGCATCCGTACGCCCGCGCACTGTCTGGGACTCCAGCGCTCCGGGTCCGGTTCCGTCCCCCCGTAGTGGATAGACGCGCCGGGGGCTCGGAAGATTCCCGCGGAACGTAGGATTCCAGCCAACTGTTCCGATCGGGGAACTCAGGGCCCAGCAGGGCCCATCTGACACAATTCGGTCGCCTTCTGTCGGGAAGTATCGGACAACTAGTGATCTTCGTCCAGAGTGTCGGCCGAAAACGTCCGGACACGCCTTCGAGTTGTCTGTGAGGCAGTAGTAGGCTCACGCCGTTTATTGACGGAACACCAACCATTGACGGAACACCGACCCCGCACACGAGGGTTGGGCTGGGGGTTGCCATGCGCTTTCGCGGGAAGTCCATCCGCCGGAAGATCGTGGCGCTGCTCATGGTGCCGCTCGTCTCCCTGACGGCCCTGTGGGCCTTCGCCACAGTGATCACCGGGCGTGAGGCCGCCCAACTCCTCGACGTGGCCTACGTCGTGGAGAAGGTGGGCTACCCCATCGAAGACGTGGTCCGGGTGATCCAGAAGGAACGCCGCCAGACCCTGGAGCTCCTCGGTGATCCCCGTACCTCCGCCTCGCTCGCCGAGCTCAGCCGCAGTCGTACCAACACCGACAAGGCCATCGCGGACATCACGGCCAACGCCCAGGATCCCGACGTCGCCGAGGAGCTCAACGAGGACGCCACCTCGCGGCTTGCCTCGATCCTCAAGGCCTTCGACGGCATCGAGGCCCTGCGGGTCTCCGTCGACAACACCTCCATCGAACCCGCCGAGGCACTGGAGCGCTACAACCAACTGATCGAGCCCTGCTACGTCTTCCTGATGAACCTCCACGCCCTGCAGAACGTGGAGATGGACAAGCAGGGGCGTGCCCTGGTCGGTATCACCCGGGCCCGCGAACTCCTCTCCCAGGAGGACGCCGTCCTGGCCGCCGCGCTTGCTGCCCGCAGAGTCAGCGCCCGCGACGTTCGCCTGGTCACCGACCTCATCGCCCAACGCACCCTGCTCTACCGGTTCAACCTCGCCGTCCTGCCCGCCGAGGAGCGCCGGCGCTTCGAGGACTACTGGCGCTCGACGGCCTCCCGCCCGCTCCGTGAAGCCGAAGAGAAGATCATCGCCGAGGGGCCCACCAAGAACCCCCGAGCCGTCTCCGGAGCACATTGGGAACTCTCCGCCCGCCGCGTCCTGGACGACATGGCGCGGATGGGCACCGCGGCGGGTGACCGCTACCAGGAGCGGGTGGAGCCCGAGGCCGTCAGCGTCCTGGTCAAGGCCGCGGTCGCCGGAGTCCTCGGATTCGTGGCCCTGGTGTTCTCGGTGGTCCTCTCCATCCGGATCGGCCGGGATCTCGTGCGCGACCTCTCCCGGCTGCGGAAGGAGGCCCACGAGGCTTCCGGCGTCCGACTGCCCAGCGTGATGCGTCGCCTCGCCGCCGGCGAGCAGATCGACGTGGAAACCGAAGCGCCACGGCTGGAGTACGAGAAGGACGAGGTCGGGCAGGTCGGGCAGGCCCTCAACACCCTCCAGCGGGCGGCCGTCGAAGCGGCCGTCAAGCAGGCCGAGATGCGTCGCGGCGTCTCCGATGTGTTCGTCAACCTCGCCCGCCGCAACCAGGTCCTCCTGCATCGCCAGCTCACTCTGCTGGACACCATGGAGCGCCGCACCGAGGACACCGAGGAACTCGCTGACCTGTTCCGCCTGGACCACATGACCACCCGTATGCGCCGGCACGCCGAAGGCCTGGTGATCCTCTCCGGAGCCGCCCCTTCCCGCCAGTGGCGCCGCCCGGTCCAGCTGATGGACGTGGTGCGGGCCGCCGTCGCTGAGGTCGAGGACTACGAGCGCATCGAAGTGCGCCGGCTGCCCCGGCTCGGCGTCGGTGGTCCCGCGGTCGCGGACCTCACCCATCTCATTGCTGAACTCCTGGAGAACGCAACGGTGTTCTCGCCCCCGCACACCGCGGTCCAGGTCCATGGTGAACGGGTGGCGAACGGATTCACCCTGGAGATCCACGACCGCGGCCTGGGCATGGCGGCCGAGGCGCTGCTCGACGCCAACCTGCGGTTGGCGGAAACACCCGAGTTCGAACTGTCCGACACCGACCGTCTCGGCCTCTTCGTCGTCAGCCGTCTCGCTCAGCGGCAGGGCGTCAAGGTCTCCCTCCAGCCTTCCCCGTACGGGGGCACCACCGCAGTCGTCTTCATCCCGGCGGCGCTGCTCACCGAGGCACCGGACACCAACGGGGTCGGCTTCCGGCTCGACCGGCTCGACCGGTCCGGCGACGCCGACCGGGTGGACGGCGGTGACCGGGCCCGAGCCGAGCGGGCCAGGACCGGCCGTCCGCCCGGCGACACCGCGCGCAACCGGCGCGGCAGCCCGCACCGTCCGGCCCTCACCGAAGTCAGCGCTCCGCCCGCGGACACAGCCGAATACCTCGACGGCCCGGTGGAGTTGGAGGCCCCGGTCAGTGTCCTGGGCCTGGAGGAGGACCTCAGCGAGAGCGGGCTCGGCCCGGCTGCGCTGCCCACCCCGAGGGGCTCCGAGGCGGGGCCCGAACCCGACGTCCGCTACCGCCCCCGGCAGTCCGCCCAGGACACCGCGCCCTCGGACGCCATGGCGTTGCCGCGGCGGCGCCGCACCCCCACGCTGGTCGCCGAGCACGGGCGCCGTGTCAACACCCGCCCGGTCAGCGTGGTGCGCCAGTCCCCGGCCGCGTCACCGGCCTCCTCCAACGACCCAGAGGTGCTCGCACAACCCCCGGCCGCGCTGCCGCGTCGCGTCAGACAGGCCAACTTGGCACCCCAGCTCAAGGACAGGCCCACGGCGGCGGAGCCGACCGTCAGGCCGGTCGCCGAAGAACGCGATGCCGAGGAGGTGCGCAGCCGGATGAGCGCCCTACAGAGCGGCTGGCAGCGTGCCCGTCGGCAGAACGAACGTGACCAGAGCCGCCAGGACCCCAGCGTCCAGGACGGAAACGCACAACGAACCACACCGGAAGGGGACGGTCGATGACCGAACCGAAGATCGCAGCGAAGGACGGCGCCGGCAGAGGAGCCGGCGAACTGGACTGGCTGCTCGACGAACTCGTCGACCGCGTCGGCAGCATCCGCAAGGCGGTCGTCCTCTCCGGAGACGGACTGCCCACCGGTACCTCCAAGGACCTCACGCGGGAGGACGGCGAGCACCTGGCGGCCGTGGCCTCCGGTTTCCACAGCCTGGCCAAGGGCGTCGGACGCCACTTCGAGGCGGGCGAGGTCCGCCAGACGGTGGTCGAACTCGACGAGGCCTTCTTGTTCGTCACCGCTGCCGGTGACGGCAGTTGTCTGGCGGTGCTCGCCGACGCCGAGTCCGATGTCGGCCAGGTGGCGTACGAGATGACCCTGATGGTCAAGCGCGTGGGCGTGCATCTGGCGACCGCTCCCCGCGCCGGGCAGCTCGCCGGAGGATGAGTCATAGGGCATGAGTGCATCAGGACAGCACGAATCCGGGCCGCCGGGGCGGGACCGCGAGTCCGGCCCGTACCGATCCGGAGGGTCCGAGTCCGGCCTACCGGCAGCGGAGCCGAACCTCACCCACTGGTTCGACGACGAGGCCGGCCCCGTGGTGCGCCCCTACGCGATGACCCGTGGACGTACCAGCAGCGCGGGGCAGCACCGGCTCGATCTCATCGCGGTCGTGGTCGCCGAGGCGAGTGCCGCTGACCCGGTGTGGGACCAGACGCTGTCGCCGGAGCACGCCCACATCCTCGACCTGTGCCGCGAACAGCCCCAGTCGGTGGCTGAACTCGCCGCGGAGCTGGATCTGCCGTTGGGCGTGGTGCGGGTCCTGATCGGGGACCTGGTCGAGGACGAGCTGGTCCATGTGACTCGCCCGGTCCCACCGGCCGAACTACCGGACGAATCCGTACTCCGTGAGGTGATCAGTGGCCTTCGTGCGCTCTGACCGCGGCGATCGTGCCCCCGGCTCCACGCCACCCCGACGTCTGCGCTCCTCCTACGGCCAGCGCCCCGCCCCCGTGGAGCCCCTCACCCTGAAGATCCTCGTGGCCGGTGGCTTCGGAGTGGGCAAGACCACGATGGTGGGCGCGGTCAGCGAGATCCGTCCGCTGCGCACCGAAGAGCGCCTTTCGGAAGCCGGCCGACCGGTCGACGACACCGGAGGCGTGGAGGCCAAGCGGACCACCACGGTCGCCATGGACTTCGGTCGGATCACGCTGCGCGAGGACCTGGTGCTCTACCTGTTCGGCACCCCGGGCCAGGACCGCTTCTGGTTCTTGTGGGACGAGCTCGCCCAGGGGGCGTTGGGGGCCGTGGTGCTGGCCGACACCCGGCGCCTGGAGGACTGCTTCGCCGCCGTCGACTACTTCGAGCGGCGTGGGATCCCGTTCCTGGTGGCCGTCAACTGTTTCGAGGGTGCCGCGCAGCATCCGGCCGAGGCGGTCCGTCAGGCCCTCGACCTCGACCCGGACGTGCCGGTGCAGCTCTGCGACGCCCGGTCCCGTGACTCCGTGAAGGAGGTTCTGGTCGGCGTCGTGGAGCACGCCATGGCCCTGGCCGGCGCGCGCCGCCGGGAGTCGACGACCCGTTAGTCCCCGGGCGCGGTCCGTACCCCCGCCGACTGGGGTACGGACCGCTCTTCCGGTGGCCGAAGCGCGGGAAGGGAAGTGTTCACCTCCCCGGCGAGGTCGTCAAGACGTGCCGCGGCAACTGCCACGGGCCCGGGCGCATTCCGTCAGCCGTGGCCGGACATCCGCCGCATCGGCGCAGCGCGTGGCCTCACCGAGGGGTCACCGGATGGTCACGACCGCCGAGCCGTGTCCGAACAGCCCTTGGTTGGCGGTGATCGCAGCTCTGGCTCCGGCCACCTGCCGAGGACCGGCGGTGCCACGCAACTGCCAGGTCGCCTCGCATACTTGGGCGATGGCCTGGGCCGGTACCGCTTCTCCGAAGGAACTCAGCCCTCCGCTCGGGTTGACGGGGATGCGCCCGCCGAGCGTGGTCGCTCCCGAACGCAGCAAGGCGGCGCCCTCGCCCGGAGCACACAGCCCGAGGTCCTCGTACCACTCCAGTTCCAAGGCCGTGGACAAGTCGTAGACCTCGGCGAGGGAGAGGTCCCGCGGCCCCAGACCGGCCTCCTCGTAAGCCGCGGCTGCGATCGAGGAGCGAAAGCCCGGGACCGCCGGTTCCACGGTCGCGGCCGAGTCGGTCGCGATGTCCGGCAGGTCCAGTACGGCCCGCGGGTACGTGGGGGTGACCGTGGAGACCGCCCGTATCCGCACCGGATCGGTCACCCCCCGGCGCCTGGCGTACCGCATGCTGCACAGCACGAGGGCCGCGGCGCCGTCCGACGTGGCGCAGATGTCCAGCAGGCGCAACGGGTCGGCCACCACTGGGGAGGCCGCCACCTCAGCGGCCGAGACGGGAGTTCGGTAGCGGGCGTGGGGGTTGTTCGATCCGGCCGCCGCGTTCTTGACCTTCACCTGGGCGAAGTCCTCCACCGTGTCCCCGTACCGGGCCATCCGGCGCCGGGCGAAGAGGCCGAAGTACGCCGGGTTGGTGGCGCCCAGCACGCGAAAGCGCAGCCAGTCGGGGTCATCGGGGCGCTCTCCCCTGGCCGGGGCGAAGAAGCCCTTGGGGGCCGCGTCCGCACCGACCACGAGGGCGACCTCCGCCAGTCCAGCGAGGATCTGGGCACGCGCCGCACCGATGGCCTGGGCGCCAGCGGCGCAGGCCGCGTACACACTGGTCACTGTGGCCCCCTGCCACCCCAGCGCCTGCGCGAAGGTCGCGCCGGAAACGTAGCCCGGATACCCGCCGCGCACGGTGTCGGCGCCCACCACCGAGTCGACCTCGGTCCAACTCAGGCCAGCGTCGTCGAGCGCGGCTCGGGCCGCGACTCGCCCGTACTCGACGAACCCGCGCCCCCATTTGCCCCAGGGGTGCATTCCCGCTCCGAGGACCGCGACGTCCCCATCTCGGCCGTTCATCTCGTAGTTCCCCCCACCGGCCGCCAATGCCAGGTGGTGAACAGGGTGTCCCCGTCCTGGTTGAGGACTCCGGGCACCACCTCCACCTCCATGCCCACCGCGAGCTCGGCCACCCTGACCGAGGGGGCCGCCTGTCCGAGTACCACCATGCGTTCGACGGCGAGTTCGACGGCGATGAGGACATAGGGCTTCCATGCCTGGTCCGGGTCGCTCGGATAGGGGGCCGGGGGGCGGTACCGGCCGTCCGTGTAGGACCAGATGCGGCCCCGGGGCGAGAGCGGCACCTGGGTCAGCTCCTCGCCCTCGCACGCGGGATTGCGGCAGTAGGAGTCCTCACGGGGGAAGAAGTAGGAGCCGCACTGGGTGCAGCGGGTGCCCAGCAGCCGGAATTCACCCCCGGGCGGCCCTTCGGTGAACCATCCTGCGACCACGGGTGTGCGCGTACGCGACAAGGTCCCTCCCGGCCTGTGAGCCACTGGTCTGACGGAACGTCAGAAATCCTCAGTCTGCCACGCCCGGACGCCCGCGCACACCCGTGCGCCGGCCCACGATCACGACCACGGGCCGCCGTCGCCCGCCCGTCCCGACCGGGGCCTTCAGCCGGGGGCCGCAGTAGGGGCCTTAATATCCCCAGGTGCCAACAGCCAAGAAGGACGGGCCCGCCAAGGCAGGGAACGCCGATACCGCCCATCCCCCCGCCGCCATCCCCGGTACCCACTGCTCCGGCTGCGGAGCGAGGTACGACACGGGCGAGTGGCCACGTCGCTGCCCGCGCTGCGGCACTGTCGCCTACCGCAACCCCCTTCCGGTGGCCGTAGCGCTGCTGCCGGCCCACGACGACCAGGGCACCGGTCTGGTGGTGATCACCCGCACCATCGAGCCCGCGCGCGGTGGCGTCGCGCTCCCCGGCGGGTTCATCGACCACGGTGAGGACTGGCGAGCCGCTGTGGTACGCGAACTGCGCGAGGAGACCGGCATCCTGGCCGGAGCCGAGGAGGTGCAGCTCGCCGACGCACTCAGCTCCCCGGCCGGGCACCTCCTTCTCTTCGGCCTACTCCCCACCCGGGAGGTGAATGAACTGCCCGAGTCGGCGCCTACCGCGGAGACCACGGGCTGGCACCTCCTGCGGACCCCGGCCCCACTTGCCTTCCCCCTCCACACCCGAGCCGTCGCCGCCTGGTTCGCGGGCCGGTACCGCCCCGGTCCGGGCTGAAGAGGGGCCCGCGCACTGCCCGAACCGACCAGGGCTCAGTCTCCGCGCACTCCCCGCACCCGCACCGGAACACCCGCATCCGAACCGTCTTCCCGTTCCACCACCACCCGGCCGCCCCGCCACCGCGAGATGAACCGTTCGATCGACGGCTGCCCGAACCCGTCCTGCACCCCGGGCTCCTCACGCACCAGCAGGCCAGCGCCGGTCCGTCCGCGGGCCGGGGCCCACACCTCCAGCTCCAGATCGCCCCCGGGCCCGCGCACCGGCAGCACCGAACCCGCCCGCACCAACACCGGGATCCGTTCCAACGGGGCGTCCAACAACACCTGGCCCTGCCCCTCGTAGGCCAGCTCCGTAGCCGTGTCGTACCAACGCCCGCGCGGTAGACGTACCGCGCGCCGCGGCTCGCCCGGGCCGCTCTGCTGGGCGTGCAGCACCGGAGCCACCAACACCCCGTCACCCAGCAGGAAGGTGTCCCCGCAATCCCGCAGGGCCCGGTCATCGGGCGTGTCCCACCACACCGGGCGCACATAGGGAGCACCCGTCCGCCGCGCCAGCTGCGCGAGAGTGAGGAAGTACGGGAGCAGCCGCTCCCGCTCCAGCAGCGCGGCCCGAGCACACTCCAGGGCCCGCGGCCCGAACTCCCAAGGCTCTCGCCGCCCGGCCCAGATCGCCGCATGGGTGCGAAACAGCGGGAGGTAGGAACCCAGCTGGAGCCAGCGTACGAACAACTCTGGTGACGGAGAACCGTCGAACCCGCCCACGTCCGGACCCGAATAGGGCACGCCGCAGAGCCCCAGACCCAACACGAGCGCCAGCGAGGCCCGCAGCCCCGGCCAGCCCGTGCTCACGTCCCCCGACCAGGTCCCGCCGTACCTCTGCATCCCCACCCAACCGGACCGGGAGAACAGGAAGGGCCGCTCACGCGGCCGTAGGCGCGCCAGTGCCTCGTAGCCGGCCTGCGCCATCGTGAGCGCGTAGACGTTGTGCGCCTCCCGATGGTCACCCCCCGCACCGTCCAGCGCGTGGTGCGCCGAACGCGGAAGCGTCATATCGCCGAACGGTGTGAAGGAGACCGGCTCGTTCATGTCGTGCCACACACCGGAGAAGCCCTGCGCCAGCCGCTCCGCGTACAGCCCGCCCCACCAGGCCCGGGTCCGCGCGGCGGTGAAGTCGGGGTAGGCGCACTCGCCCGGCCACACCACCCCCCGCACCTCCCGGCCCCGGGCGTCACGGACGAACGCGTCCGCCGCCCGTCCCGACTCGTAGACCGAGCCGCCCCTCTCCACCTTCACCGCGGGATCGACGATCGACACCAACCGCACCCCCTGCTCGCGCAGTTCGGACGCGAGCCCCGGCAGATCCGGGAACCGTTCCCGATCGACGGTGAACACCCTGTGGTCGTCGTAGTGGTCGATGTCCAGGTGCACCGCCGACAGTGGTAGCCCACGCTCCCGGTACCCGGCCACCACCCGCCGTACCTCGTGCGCGTCGCCGAAGCCCCACCGCGCGTGCTGGTACCCCAAAGCCCAGTTCGGCGGCACGGCGGCTGCCCCGGTCAAACCCGCCCACCCCAGCAACACGCGGGCGGGCGTCCCCACCAGCACCCAGCACCGCAGCGGTCCGCCGTCCATCCGCAGTTCGCTCGTTCCCGGCCGGTCGGGCCCCGAGCCCGCACCCTCCTCTCCTTCCCGCAGCACCACCCGGCCGTCCCAACTGTTGTCGTGGAAGACCAGGTGGGTCCCGGCGTCCGCCACCACCAGCTGCACCGGCATCGTGATGTAGAGCGGATCGCTCCCGGGGCCGAACGCACCCCGGGGGTCGGTGTTCCACAGCCGGTACGTGCCGTCCGGCAAACGCGGGCCGCCAGCCCGACCTCCCAACCCGAAGAATCGGGCGTCCGCGGGTACTTCGGAGCGCTGCACCCACCGTGCCTGCCCGCCGCCAACCGGCTCCCACCAGCGAGGCGGCGCTTCCCTGCGCAACAACGCACCCCCCGGCGTGCGCAGTTCCACCGCACCGTGACGCGAAACCGTCACCAGGGCCCGCTCGGACACCACCCGCCAGCCGCCCTCGGTGTCCGGTTCCAACGAGGCGCGGGGATCCGCCTGCGGCCCATCGCCGGAGCCGGTGCCCGACCAGGTTCCGCCGAGGGCGTATGAAGGCAACGGCGCCGCCCCGTCCCAACTCCAGAACACCGCCCCGCCCACCGTCACCAGGATGCGAAGTTCCGAGCGGGCGAACCGGATGACCCCACCCCCCGGCGCGGCCTCGACGTCCCGCAACTGCCCGGGCACCCGAGCCCGCTCCGCCCCGCGCTCCCGTCGCAGCGCCGCATCCGCACGCCGGTGGCGCAGCGCCGCGCGCCAGGCGCGCACACCGCGCACCGAGCCGACCGCTTTGACACAGGACACCAGCTCACGACGGTTCATCGGGGATCTCCTTGGTGGGTAGCCCCGGCTTCAGCCGGGTAAGGAAACGAAGTTCCTGCGGAGGGGCGGGGAAAGCCGGTTCGCGGTCAGGGCCGACGAATGGGCACCCTCAACGGCCGTCACTGCGGCGCAAGTTGATGGAGTGGCGTGTGAGCCGTGAAGACCGCTCACGTGAAGCGGGCGTTGAACTACCGCTTTCATGCTGACTGCCTGGTAGAAGACTGCGGAACTCGCGTACCTCAGCGAGGTCTCCTGCGTTCCGCTTCAGCAGGCCCTGAGCCATCACCAGAGGGCGTTCGCGAACTTCTCCGGCAAGCGGGCGAAGTACCCGCGTTTGAAGTCGCGGAAGAAGTCTCGGAAGTCGGCGGAGTACATCACCGGCGCGTTCCGGTTCCGGGACGGGAAGCTGACCCTGGCGAAGATGGCGGAGCCGCTCGGTATCGCGTGGTCCCGTCCGCTCCCCGAGGGGGCGTCGCCGTCCATGGTGAGCGTGTCCCAGGACGCGGCCGGACGCTGGTACGTGTCCCACTTGTACGAGGACCCGTCCGTTCAGCCGCTGCCCGCCACCAGCGCGGCTGTCGGTATCGACGTCGGGCTCGACCACGCGCTGACCCTCTCGACCGGGGAGAAGGTCTGCAACCCCCGGCACGAACGGCGTGACCGTACCCGTCTGGGCAGGGCTCGACGGCAGCTTGTCCGTAAGGCCACGGCTGACGGAGCGAACCGGGCCAAGGCCCGCCGGAAGGTCGCCAAGGTCCACGCCCGGAGCACCGACCGCAGGCGTGACCACCTGCACAAGCTGTCGACTCGTCTCGTTCGCGAAAACCAAACGATCGTGATCGAGGACCTCGCCGTCCGGAACACGGTGAAGAACGGCAGCCTGGCCCGCGCTGTCAGTGACGCGGCATGGTCGGAATTCCGGAGCATGCTGGAGTACAAGGCTCAGTGGTACGGCCGCGAAGTGATCGCGACCGACCGCTGGTTCTCCTCCTCCAAGCTGTGCTCGACCTGCGGCACCTTGCGGGACAAGATGCCGCTGAACGTCCGGACACGGACGTGCGACTGCGGGACGACCCATGACCGGGACGTGAACGCGGCGCAGGACATCCTGGCCGTCGGGCTGACGGCGGCTGTCTGTGGAGCTGGTGTAAGACCTCAACGGAGTACTCCGGGCGGGCAGTCGGCGATGACGCAGAAAATCCCACAGCGCCAGCCGTAGGAATCCCCCTCCTGAAAGAAAGGGGAAGAAGCCAAGGGGCTCACCCTGCCATCCGCCCACCCGCCACCGGTGGCCGTTCAACCGCCGTTCACCCGTGGTTGGGTCCCAGGGCCTCCTGGCGCTCCCACGGGCCCGCCCCGCTACGACACGGCGGACCCTGGTGCACCGGTCGATCACATGGCATCGTCCCTGTGAGCCGTCGCGCGCCCACCCGTCGCGCGCCCGGCGCCGACCGCACACCAAGCGCCACCTCGCAGAGCCCGGGAGCCGATCCATGACCCCAGCGACCCCAGCCAACTCCGCCGAAGGCCCCGGGGGCACGGCCGACGTCGGCACGCCCCGCCCCGCCCCGCTGTGGCAGCCCGGACCCGACCGCATCGCCGAAGCGCACATCACCGCCTTCCAGAGCTGGGCCGCCGAGCGCTACGGGGCTCCGGCCCAAGGCGGCTACCCGGCACTCCACCGCTGGTCCGTCGAGGAGCTCGACACCTTCTGGAAGGCCGTGGCCGACTGGTTCGAGGTGCGCTTCTCCACCCCCTACAGTCAGGTGCTCGCCGACCGCTCGATGCCGGGCGCCCAATGGTTCCCCGGCGCCACCCTCAACTACGCCGAGCACGCCCTGCGCGCCGCCGAGGACCCCTCCCGCGCCAGCCAGCCCGCCCTGCTCCACGTGGACGAGACCCAGCAGGTGACCCCGACCAGCTGGGCGGAGCTGCGCCGCCAGGTCGGGGCGCTCGCGGCCGAACTGAGGACCCTCGGCGTACGCCCCGGCGACCGGGTCAGCGGATACCTCCCGAACATCCCGCAGGCCGTCACCGCCCTGCTGGCCACTGCCTCCGTCGGCGCGGTCTGGACCTCCTGCGCCCCCGACTTCGGAGCCCGTAGCGTCCTCGACCGCTTCCAGCAGGTCGAGCCCGTGGTCCTGTTCACCGTCGACGGATACCGGTACGGAGGCAAGGAGCACGACCGCACCGAGACCGTCGCGGAGCTGCGCCGCGAGCTGCCCACCCTGCGCGCCGTCGTCCACATCCCGCTGTTGGGCACCCCCGCCCCCGAGGGCGCCCTCGCGTGGTCGGACCTCACCGCCGGCACCACCGATCCGGTGTTCGAGCAGGTCCCCTTCGACCATCCGCTGTGGGTGCTGTACTCCTCTGGCACGACCGGGCTGCCCAAGGCCATCGTCCAGTCCCAGGGCGGCATCCTCCTCGAACACCTCAAACAGCTCGGCCTGCACTGTGACCTCGGCCCCGAGGACCGCCTCTTCTGGTACACCTCCACCGGCTGGATGATGTGGAACTTCCTCGTCTCCGGCCTCCTCACCGGCACCACCGTGGTCCTCTACGACGGCAGCCCCGGCTACCCCGACACCGCCGCCCAGTGGCGCGTAGCCGAACGCACCGGTGCCACTCTCTACGGCACCTCCGCCGCCTACGTGATGGCCTGCCGCAAGGCCGGAGTGCACCCGTCCCGGGACTTCGACCTGTCCTCCGTCACATGCGTCGCCACCACCGGTTCACCGCTACCGCCCGACGGATTCCGATGGCTGCACGAAGAAGTGGCCGAGGACCTGTGGATCGCCTCGGTCAGCGGTGGCACCGACGTGTGCAGCTGCTTCGCGGGCGCCGTGCCCACCCTGCCCGTACACGTCGGTGAGCTCCAGGCCGCCTGTCTGGGCACCGACCTCCAGTCCTGGGACCCCGCCGGCAAACCGCTGACCGGCGAGGTCGGTGAACTCGTCGTCACCAACCCCATGCCCTCCATGCCGATCCGCTTCTGGAACGACCCGGACGGCAGCCGATACCGCGACAGCTACTTCGAGATGTACCCCGGGGTCTGGCGGCACGGCGACTGGATCACCCTCACCGAGGACGGTTCCGTGATCATTCACGGCCGCTCCGACTCCACCCTCAACCGCCAGGGGGTACGGATGGGTTCGGCGGACATCTACGAGGCGGTGGAGCGGCTGCCGGAGATCAGGGAATCGCTGGTCATCGGCTTGGAGGAGGCGAACGGAGGGTACTGGATGCCCTTGTTCGTCCACCTTGCCCCCGGCGCCAGCCTCGACGAGTCCCTGCGTACCCGGATCAAGCAGACCATCCGGGAGCAGCTCTCCCCGCGCCACGTCCCCGACGAGGTCATCGAGGTCCCCGCCATCCCGCACACACTGACCGGCAAGCGCATCGAGGTCCCGGTCAAGCGCCTCCTCCAAGGCACGGAGCTCACCAAGGCGGTGAACCCCGGCTCCGTGGACAACCTGGAGCTCCTCCACTTCTACGCGGAGCTGGGGCGCTCCCGTAGCCGTCGCTGAGCACCGCAGTCGCGCCGTGGCCTGGACCGGCTCGCCGCCGGCCAGGCCACTGTCAGTAGCCACCGTTACTCTGAGTGAGCAATGATCGCACCGAGTTCCGGGGGGACGCCATGGCCAGCACCCGACCACACCGCCAGCCCGACCACGGCCAGCACCAGCACGGACCCAGCCGCCGCGGACCGTCGGCCAAGCGCCCCGCCGCACTCCGGCGCGGCCTGCGGCGCGAAGCCCCCACCGTCATCGGCGTCCTCGCGGACCCGGCCGACTTCACCACCATGACGGCCTACCCCAGCTTCGCCTTCGAAGACCACCCGTCCTACCTGCGGGCGGTCCACGGCCTGCTGCGCTCCCTGGCCGCACAGCACCTCCACATCAGCGCGGTCCTCTTCGACCCGGAGGAGTTCCGGCTGTTCTGCGCCGAGGAAGGCCTCGACGCGGACAGCGCCGCGGCGCGCACCTGCTTCACCGCCGAACTCGCCGCCAGCGGCGCGGGCCTGCGGTACACCGGGCAGCCCATGGACGAGCTCGTCCCCGAGCTCATCGACCAGGCCGCCCGCCACGCCACCTGGGAACACGCGACGCTGCTCCTGGCCACCACGAGCCCCTGCACCGGCTGCGGGGCGGACCTCGCACGGGCCGCGGTCAGGCGGGCCCGCACTCTGCTCACCCAGGTCGTGGAGGGCGCCGGCCCCGGCCACCACCACCTCGTGTGCAGCGTTCCGGTACTGAGCGGACACCTGCTCACCGCCCTCCACGCCGAGCACCTCGCTCCTCCCGGGCCCGGTGCACCCACGATCAGGCTCCACGAAGGCGGGCGCCCCGACTTCCTGACCGTCCTGGCTGCCGGCCTCGCGGCGCAGAGTCCCGGCGGGCTCGTCCTACGCAGTAGCGCGGACTCCCACCCCGACCTGCTGCGCGGCTGGAGGCTCCAACGGGGCGCGCCGGTCCCGCTCTCCGCGGCGGAGGTGTTCGATGCCTACTGCACCGACGTGGAGTCCGGTGAGCCGATGGCACCTGAGCCGGGTGTCGAGTACCACCCGGGATTCGCGGTGGACGTTCCCGGACCCCACCATGGCCACTGCCCTCGCGCATGACCGGGCTCGGACGACGCAGAGGGCTCCCCACCACCGGTGGGGAGCCCCCGTCAGGACCACGGTGAGCGGGATCCACCCCACGCACCCCTCACTCGCCGGACAGCACCCCCCTGGCGGCCAGGCGGGCTTCCTCCGCGGAGTCAGTCGCCCGCGCCGCGGCGGCGGCCCGCTCGCACTGCGCCAGCGTGTACTTGGCCAACGTGGCACGAACATAGGGAATGGAGGCCGCCCCCATGGACAGGCTCGTCACGCCCAGGCCGGTGAGTACGCAGGCCAGAAGCGGGTCGGCAGCGGCCTCGCCGCAGACCCCGCAGCTCTTGCCCTCCGCCTTCGCAGCCTCGGCGGACAGGGCCACCAGGTCCAGTAGGGCTGGCTGCCAGGGGTCCTGAAGGCGGGAGACCGCGCCCACCTGTCGGTCGGCGGCAAAGGCGTACTGTGCCAAGTCGTTGGTGCCCAGCGAGAGGAACTCCACCTCCTGCAGGATCGAGCGCGCCCGTAGCGCGGCGGAGGGGATCTCCACCATGGCTCCGAACTTCGCGTTCAGCCCGGCCTCCCGGCAGGCGGCGGCGAACGCCCGGGCGTCCGTGCGGTCCGCCACCATCGGTGCCATGACCTCCAGGTACACCGGAAGCCCCTCGGCGGCCTTGGCCAAGGCCGTCAGCTGGGTTCGCAGGACCTCGGGGTGGTCCAGGAGGGTGCGCAGTCCCCGTACGCCCAGGGCCGGGTTGGGTTCGTCGGCGGGCGTCAGGAAGTCCAGCGGCTTGTCGGCGCCCGCGTCCAGCACGCGCACCACGACACGCCCTTCCGGGAAGGCCTCAAGGACCTTGCGGTAGGCATCCACCTGCTTGGCCTCGGAAGGGGCCTGCTTGCTGTCGTCCAGGAACAGGAACTCGGTCCGGAACAGACCGACGCCCTCCGCGCCCGCCTCGACCGCTGCGGCCACGTCGGCGGGACCTCCGACATTGGCGAGCAGTGGCACCTTGTGCCCGTCCGAGGTGGCCCCCGGGCCGGATGCCGCAGACAGTGCAGCACGACGGGCAGCCGCCGCATCCTCCAACTCGGCCCGCTTGTCCGAGCTGGGGTTGACGAACACATCGCCGGTGCTGCCGTCCACGGCGATCACGGTGCCCTCGGCCAGCTCGCCCGCCCCGGGGAGCGCCACCACAGCGGGCACCCCGAGAGCGCGCGCCAGGATCGCACTGTGACTGGTCGGGCCGCCTTCTTCGGTGACGAAGCCGAGCACCAGCGTCGGGTCCAGCAGCGCGGTGTCGGCAGGCGCGAGATCGCGCGCGATCAGTACGTAGGGCTCGTCGCTGTCGGGCACGCCTGGCATCGGTACGCCCAGCAGGCGGGCCACGATGCGGTTTCGCACGTCGTCCAGATCGGCCACCCGGCCGGCCAGGTACTCGCCGGCGCCCGCGAGCAGCGCGCGGTAGGCGGCGAAGGCGTCGTACACGGCCCGCTCAGCCGTGCTTCCGACGGCGATGCGGCGTTCGACGTCCGCCATCAGCTCCGGATCCTGCGCCATCATCGCCTGGGCTTCGAGTACGTGCTGGGCCTCGCCGCCCGCGAGATTGCCCCGCGCGTTGAGGTCGGCGGCCACGGCCCCGACCGCTTGGCGTGCGCGGCCCTGCTCACGCTCGGCGTCCTGTGCCGGGATCTGCTTCGCCGGCGGCTCAAGAACTGCCGTGCCCATGTGCCGCACTTCGCCGATCGCCACCCCGTGGCTCACGCCGACGCCTCTGAGCGTTGTTTCCATATCACCCGTCTCTGTTAGAGCGGCGGATCCGCCCGCCGCATGGATGTGCCGACCGCCCCGCCCGCCAGCGCGGGCGATGGCCCTAACTCCAGCTGAAGAGGACGTCGCCGGTGGTGACGTCCTCGTCGTCCTTCACATCGGAGAGCGAGTCGGCCGAGGCCTCAAGGGCGACGATCGGGCAGACGGGCGACTTGCCGGCCGCTTCCACGTCCGCGGGGTTCCACTTGACCATGGGCTGTCCGCGCTTGACGGTGTCGCCCTTGTTGACGAGGAGCTCGAAGCCTTCACCGTTGAGCTGGACGGTGTCGATGCCCAGGTGAGTGAGCACACCGTGACCCTCGGAGTCCACCACCACGAAGGCGTGCGGGTGCAGGGAGACGACCACGCCGTCGACGGGGGAAAGCGCCTCACCAGCCTCGCGCAGGGGATCGATGGCGGTCCCCGGACCGACCATGGCGCCGGAGAACACCGGATCGGGGACTGCCGCAAGTCCGATCGCACGGCCGGCGAGGGGGGACATCACGCTGGTCATAGGGGGCCTCCCAGAGGGTGGGGCTTCTTCGTTGTCGCCGTCACTGCCTGTCCTGGACGGCGCACTTTGAGAAGGGTATGGCATGAGAAGTCCGAGTTCCTCCGTATATAGACAGGCCGAGCACCCGCCTGCACGGAGGTCTCAGTGGACTAGACCATACGCTGAATCGACTTGCCGGGACACCACCGGGGGATGTACTGTCTTAAGTCCTGCCTGGACCCTGTGGAGTGATTCCGAGTGTGCGCGGCTCCAGGTGGAATCCCAAACCGCCATCGATCCTGATCCCTGCATTGCCCTGCCCTTCTCTGGGTGGTGGTCAAAGGGGCAAGAATTCGCTGGTACTGTTGGGAGCGCCGAAAGGGAAATCGCGAAAGCGAGGGACCTTAAAGCGATCCCGTTTCGACTGGGAGTCAGGTCCGAAAGGATCTGGTAGAGTCGGAAACGCCGAAA
>NZ_JBIAGC010000043.1:0-51279 GCF_042869595.1 Streptomyces sp. NPDC006879 | reverse complement strand
GGGCAGAAGCCGTCCGTGACCGACTCCTGCCCGCTACACTCCCACCCGCTCGACGTTTCCCCAGGTCAAGCCACGAAGTGCTGCTGGAGTACTAGTCCTGTGCGTACTGGGCGACCACCTTGCCACTGCTGTCGGCCGCCAGGTATCCCGCCGCGTGGTACTCGTTGGTCACGTAGACGCGCAGGGTGGGCTTGTCCTCGTTGAAGGTCCAGCGGTCCACCAGGACGTAACGCATGTTCGGGTTGGGCACGTTGAGTTCACGTTCGGCGCGGCGCACCAGGGTGGGCAGGCCAGCCCAGTCCATCCGGGTCACGTCGAAGGGCGCTCCGTCGGTGCTGTCCAGGGTGCCTCCGGGGCCGAGGTTACGGACCACCCCGCCTCGGTATTCGAAACGGTCGTACGCCTTGGCGCCGGGCTTCACCGGGATGTCGGCGAAGGCGTACTGCTCGTAGATGTCGAGTTCCACGAAGTCCGTGCTGCCGCCGCTGGCCTTGCGGAACGCCTCCATCACCGCTTTGGCGTTGGCCGTGGTCAGCAGGGTTCCCTCGGTGGCGGGCGACGCTTCCTGCGGCTGCTCCGTCTTGTGTGCCGCGGAGTTGGCCTGGGGGCTCGGCCCGTTGCTGGAACCTTTCGCGTCCTTGCCGGGGGTCGCCGCTGCCGAACTGGGCGTGGCGCCCTTGCCCCGGGGATCCTCCGAGTCGCCGGGGAGCCAGTTCAGAGCGCTCACGGCGCCCAGGCCCAGTACCGTCACCACGATGGCGCCGGCGATGACGCGCCGCCTCTTGGGCGCTCCGCTGCTCGTGGTGGTCGGCCTGGTGGGTCCCGCGGGGTTGGTGGCGGGCGGGTCGAACACGGAGACCGGGGGCCCGAAGCCGGCTCCTGCGGTGCTGTCCTCGGCTCCGGGGGAGGGCCGGGCGGCAGCGGGAGTGGGGGCGTACCCCGTGGGAGGGGGGTAGGAGGGCGCTGAGGTGTCGGGGTTGCCCGGGGTTCGAGCGGTCGGAGGGCCTGCCTCGGTGGCGACCGCCCGCAGCAACTGCTCCAGTCGTGCGGCGTCCGGCCTGGCCTGGGGGTCACGCACCAGCAACTGGGCGAGGACGGGTGTCAGGGGACCGGACCGGGTGGGCGCCGGGAGCGGGTCGTCGAGGACGGCGACGACCGTCGCCAGGGTCGTGGCGCGTCGGAACGGATGGCGCCCCTCGGCTGCCACGTACATGAGCATGCCCAGGGACCACAGGTCGGAGGCGGGGTTTCCTTCTTCGCCACGCACACGCTCGGGGGCGATGTACTCGGGCGAGCCGATGAGGTCACCGGTGGCCGTCAGACT
The DNA here is from genome assembly GCF_042869595.1 of Streptomyces sp. NPDC006879. NCBI lineage: Bacteria > Bacillati > Actinomycetota > Actinomycetes > Kitasatosporales > Streptomycetaceae > Streptomyces > Streptomyces sp. NPDC006879. The sequence goes on along the minus strand of NZ_JBIAGC010000043.1, from coordinate 49,955 downwards.
GGTCGACTCGCGTAGGGCTGCGATCCCGAAATCGGTCAGCACGGCGCTGCCGTCGGCGCGTAGCAGTACGTTGGCGGGTTTGACGTCCCGGTGCTGGACGCCGGCGGAGTGCGCCGCCCGGAGCGCGGACAGGACATCGAGGCCCAGGGCGGCCACGTCGGCGACAGGCATGGGACCGTCGGCCAGGCGGTCGTGGAGAGAGCCGCCTTGGACGAGCTCCATCACGATCCACGGGTGGGAGCCGTCAGCGGGTTCCACGATGTGGTGGATGGTGACCACATGGGGGTGGGCCAGCCGGGCCAACGCCCTGGCTTCGCGGATGGCGCGCCCGCGTAGCTGCGCCGCCAGTTGCGGGTTCGCCGCGGCGACTGCGGGGTCCGGCGGGCGTACTTCCTTGAGGGCGACCTCCCGGTGCAGCGCGATGTCGCGGGCCCGCCAAACGGTGCCCATACCGCCGCTGCCCAGGGGCGAAATCAGTTCGAAACGGCCGTCGATCAGCCGTCTGCCGGCCTCGCTGGTGTTCATGGCTGGCCATCGTATGAGTACGGGCCGACAGGCGGTCCAGCGGTCCGGCCCTGGGGCGTACATCGGAAGTGAACCGTGTCTGTGGGGTGTCTGCATGCCGAGCAGCCACACAGGCCTCGTGTGGGGCCGTTTGGTCGCGTTGGCCGAGCCGTGAACGGATTCGACGGGGTCGCCACCTGGCCCGCTCTCCCGCATCGCCCCCTGGCCGCCGTGGCTGCTGCGACTCACCCCGTACCCGGTCACCTACGACCGGTGCTCGGCGGGGCCGGTCCGGGCTCGGAGCTGGTGGAGCTGCTCAGCGGGACAGGAGACGGCCAGACGCCGGTACGCCGGCCGGGGCGACCCGGCCGGCGTAGGCGTTTGCTGTGCCCGCTCAGAAGTTGAAAACGCTGCCGCTTCCGTGGAGCTTGGCGCAGGGGTTGGCGAAGGTGTGGGCGTAGTCGTACCGCCGACCTTCCCAGACGCCGACCGCGGTGACGGTGATCGGGTTCCATTCCTTGGTGCACATCGCCTGGCTGCCGCCACTGGTCACGGCGTCCAACTCGGCGTCGTTGGCGCGCAGTTCGGCGCAGGCGCCGGCCGGGTCCGGGTGGGTGCCCTGAGCGTTCGTCCCGGGGGCGCAGTTGAGCGTGACCGCTCGCATGACGGTGCCCTGCTGGGTGTCGTCCCCGGCGGTGATGCTGAGCACCAGAGCGGAGGGCGCGTACAGGCTCTCCGTCCCGCTCGGCGCGGCTCCCGCCGCGCCGGCCCCCGACAGTGCCGTGAGCGCGACGAGCGACATGGCGGTGGCGGTGAGGCCCAGCCCCCTTGTGATGGACCGCATTTCGAACACTCCCCTGGGTGTTGGTTTCGGTTATCGGACGGAAGTCTTGCCCAGAACCTCAAGAACTGCTTGGTCTTACCATCAATTTCGGTCGCGTTCGGTGATGGGGTATGTGCGGGTCGTGTCCCTGTGGAGTCGGCTGACCTGCGGCTGTACGGGTTTGGGAATCGGCCGAAGATAGACGTGTAGGGAAGTTGATCAAGTGAAGTTAAGGTGAATAAATCCTTGAACCGTTGATTGAAAGGTTCATTGGGGGTGAACGGCTGTCAACTCTGGCCTCTTCGCTACCCTTCCGTCACCGGAGGAACGGCCGCGCAGGCGCCTGCCCAGCCATGGGCCGAGGAACGCGGCGACCCACCGTGCTTCCGCGGCGGCGTTGCGCAGAAGAGAAGGGTGTGGGTGTGGTGGTGCGGGGAGCGGGTGGGTCCAGGAGTCGTCCGCTCCGGGAAGGCCCAGTGCGTGTGCCACCGCGGCGGCGATCCGGGCGTGGCCCAGCGGGCTCGCGTGCAAGCGGTCCTCGCTCCACAGGCGCGGATCGGTGACCACCGCGTGGTGCGAGGTCTCGGCCAGAAAGACTCCGTGCCGGGCCGCCGCCTCGCGTATGCGGGTGTTGAGGGCGTTGACGCGAGGGCTCAGCGGGCGGGCGAGCGGGGTGATCTGGGAGACGTCGGGGAAAGTGAGCGTCGCCACGCGTGCTCCTTGAGCCGTCAGCGCGGCGAACATTCCTTCCAGGTCGCCCGCCACCTCATCGGCATCGAAGCGGGGGCGCAGCAGGTCGTTCATCCCGGCCACGACCGTCGCCAGGTCCGGCCTGAGTGCGAGGGCGCTCGGCAGCTGGCCGGCGCGCACCTCGGCGGCGACCCGACCGCGCACCGCGAGGTTCGCGTACCGCACGTCCCCCTCGGTGCGGGTGAGCGTCTGTGCCAGACGGTCGGCCCATCCACGCAGTCCGGTCGACTCCTCACCGTCGCCCAGGCCTTCGGTCTGGCTGTCGCCGAGGGCCACGTAGTGAAACGGCCGTGGGGTCGACATGGCTGTGCCTCCTATCTGCGCACTCCCGGGTGCGCGTTTCGGGGCGAAGCGGTGCCTCGGCATGTGCGCCCGCACTGCTTGCCCGGTGTCGAGGGTGGAGCTCAGTGGCTGAAGCGGCGGGCGGACTCGTCCTCTTGGGCCAAGCGGCGCAGTGCCAAGAGCGCCGGCTCCAGCAGGATCGTCACGAGCACGGCGCGCTCGGCCTGGTCGAGTGGATCGTCGAGGTCCTGGAGTTGGTCGAGGTCGACCGCGGCGCTGCGGCGCGCGAGCTCCGCGTAGGGCACCAGGAGGCGCCAATCGCAGTCGAGGCCGAGTGATCTGAGGGATTCCAGGGTCCGCGCTACCACCTCCCGGGCGGGAGAGTGGGGCGAGACCTGCCACCCCATCTGGTGCAGGAGGCGTTCCACCTCCTCGTGCTCACCCTCGGGGGGTGCGCGGTCCTCGCGGGTCTCTGGATCGACGGGGCGCGCTCCAAGCACCAGGCCCAGCGTCTGGTGCAGGTCGTGTTCCTGCTCCGAGACGGCGGCGAGCACGTCGCGGGTGGCGTTGACGGACAGACCCCGGACGCTGATCAACGCCCGCGCCAGGCGGAGGCGCCGCAGATGGTGGGGCCCGTACTCGGCTCGGGTGGCCGCTGTCGCCCGACCTGGCGGCAGCAGGCCTTCCCGCAGGTAGTACTTGATCGTTTGGACGGGCACGCCACTGCGTCGGCTGAGCTCGGAAATCCGCACGCGCTCTCTCTTCCCTCCCTGGGTGGATAGTGGCACTATCTAACCTGCGACTGGATAGTGTCACTCCCCAATCTTTAAGGCGATCACACCATGCCGACCCTTCCCTGGACCGTTCCGAACCCGCCCCCGTCAGGCGTGACTGTCTACGTGATGGCTTCCCGCTTCGAAGTGAGGTCCCTCAGGGACGTACCGCGCTTCTTCCGCCACTCGATGACCGTGTGGAACCAGATCCGACAGGCTCCCGGCGCGTACGGAGCCTCCCTGGTCGCCCGCCCGTGGCGGCGCACCTTCTATACCCTGTCGGCCTGGCGGGATCGGGACGCCCTGTACGCATTCGCCCGCACCGAACCCCATCTCGGCGTGATGAGGTCCATGCGGAGCATTACGAGTGGATCGACCTTCGTCTTCTGGCAGGCGACGGCAGCGGAACTCCCCATCGGCTGGCCTGAGGCCATGGAACGTCTGGAATCGGAGCAACGTGAGGTGAACTCCACCGATCCGCGCCGCAATCACGGGTAACGGACGTGCATCACGGCGGCGACGGAGACCACATTGCCATGCTCATGATCTAGGTTGTCGCCTGCGGCGACACCCCGGCCGCCCCTGATGCCCAGGAGGCACTGAGTGACCACGACGAGCGAGCCGCACCGCCCGGCTCCAGAACAGAGCGCGCCCACCGGCCCCGGCGCGGACCGGCCCGCCGGCAACTCGGACACCTTCGTCTTCTGGCTGATCGTCCTGCTGGCCCCGGTCGGGCAGATGGCGATCGACATCTTCGTCCCCTCACTGCCGACTCTTGTCGATGAGTTCGACACCAGCAGAGGTGCCATCCAGCTCAGTGTCTCGCTCTATCTGGTCGCGTTCGCAGCCGGACAACTCCTCTACGGACCGCTGGCCGACGCTCGTGGACGCAAAGCGGCTCTGCTGACCGGCGTGGGGCTCTACCTGGTCGGCAGCGTGCTCACGCTCGTGGCCGATTCCGTGGCCCTCTTCGTCACGGCGCGGATCGTGCAGGGACTGGGCATCACTGCCGCGTCCGTCCTGATGAAGGTCATCCCCGCCGACCGGTTCTCCGGGCCCAAGCTCACCCAGGTGATGACCTGGATGGTGATTTCCTGGGGACTGGGGCCGATCCTCGCCCCCGTCATCGGGGCCTGGTTCGAAATGGGCCCCGGATGGCGCTACAGCCTCTACTTCCTCACCGGCTACGGTCTGTTGCTCTTTGCCCTGATCGCGTTCGTGTTCAAGGAGACCCACCACGACCGCCAGCCCTTCAGCCTCCGCTCTCTCGCAGCCGACGCCCGAAGCGTGATGACGGACGCCGAGTTCACACGGCTCTACCTGTGCATGGGCCTGTGCTTCGCCGTCCTGCTCACCTTCAACCTCGTCGGACCCTTCCTCGTCCAGGACGTCATGGGGTACTCCGCCGGGGTGTACGGGCTGATAGCCCTTGCCATGGGGGCCGCCTACTTCTCCGGGACCTTCAGCAACCGCGTGCTGCCCGCTTCGTTCACCACGCGACGCAAGTTCCGTACGGCTTCCCTGGTCACGGTCCTGGCTTCGGTGGCCATGGTGGTGACGGCCGCCCTCACGCCACCCAACCTCTGGTCACTGACGCTGCCTTCGCTCGTCATCGTGTTCTTCACGGGGATGATGTACCCGAACCTGATGGCAGCCGGAATCTCGCGCTTCCCGCACGTGGCCGGTCTCGTCAGTTCGCTCCTGGGATGCAGCCTCATGCTGATCTCGGGTCTCGTGACGATCGGTTCGTCCCTACTCAAGGCCGATACGCTTCTTCCGGTTGCCTTGCTGTTCACCGGGTGCATGGTGATCTGTCGGATTCTCCTCCTGCGCACCCTGGCGTCGAGGCAAGAGGGCTGAGCCCGACCGGGCCCTGGGCCTCGCCCGGTCGAGCCCCAGATGAGTGGAGCTACGCCCGCATCGAGCGGATGAGGCGCACGGCGGCCAGCGTCGCGAGGAGCAGGCCGCCCACCGCGATCCACCAGCCCGTACCGAACCCGTCCACGTCAGCCTCCGGAACGGCCGTGGCCGCCGAGCCGGACGGGGTCTGCACGATGGTGACCGGCGGGGCGACGGGCACGGCGGGGGCCGCAGCGGCCGGGGCCGTGGCCGTCACATCCACTACCCGCTCACCGCGACCGAGGGCCGGGAACCCGGCTTCGACGGTGACCTTCCAACTGCCCGGCGGCAGCGCCTCGGTGGTGGTGTAGCCGGCCCGGGTGCCGGGGTCGCGGACGAGCAGCCAGGGGCCAAGGTTGTGCAGGCCGTCATCGCTGACGGCATTGACCGTCGCGGACACCCTCTCCGAGACGGGATCGTCGTCGTTCTCCCAGGTCACTTCGGCGGTCACGTGGCCGCGCTGCTGCCCGGTGACCACCACGCTCAGGGTGTCGCCGTGGGCATGGGCCCGGCCCGTGGCGGCCAAGCACAGCAGCGCGGTGGCACAGAGCGCCAAGAGGGTGGGCAGGAGGCCCGGGAGGACAGCCCGAATGCGCATGATCGAAAGACTCCGAGGGGGGACGTGGACAGTAGGTAGCGGCAGTCGGTGGACCGGTGGGTGGTCAGGGGAGGAGACCACCCACCGGTCGATATGAGAGGCGGGACCAGCCCGGTCAGGAGACCTTCTGGACCGTCCACACCTGCGCCGGACGCCCGTCCGGCCGCTGGAGTTCGAGCAACCGAGCCCCGTAGTACGGTCGGTTGCTCACCGCCAGGACGTAGTTTCCGTTCCTGGGCGCGAGGCTCACGGCCCCGCGGCTGCCCGCGGACTTCATCCGCCACTGCTGCGCCGTGGTACTGCGGCACGGCTGCTGGGACACCCACATGCCGACGTTGGCGGCGCCACCGAGCTGGAGACACTTGCCGGAGACCGCTGAGCGGATGCGCCGGTAGCCGCTTCCTGCGTCGTCGAAGTACCACTGCTGGTGCGCGTAGCCGTTGCCGGTCGATCCGACGAGGACCGTGCCGTTGGCGGTCCGACCGCCCCACAGCTCGGCCGCCATGCCGGTGCCGCCGTTGTTGAGGGTGTAGCGACTGCTCGGCGTCGTGCTGTCGCCCCCGGAGGTGCTGGTCCGGAAGGCGGTCGCCTTGCCGGCACCGCTGTCGCGGCCGGCGGTGTCACGTACCGAGACCGCGACGGTGTAGCGGGTGTCGGGCCGGAGGTTGTAGATCCTCAGTACGTTGTTCTGCACCCAGGTCAGGTGCTTTCCGCCGAGCAATACCTGGTACCAGGAGGCGCCGCTGACCTTCTTCCAGCTCACCACGACGGAGTCGGCGGTGATCTGGCCCGCGGTCACGGTGGGTGCCGTGGTGGGGCGGGGCGTCGGGGTGGGCGTGGGCTTCGTGGTGGGACCCGGGTCGGTCCCGCCGCCGCCCTTGTTGCGCATCAGGAACTGGTTGTCGGCGATGTTCCAGTGCGTCGCCAGATAGCTGCCGGCGCGTGGGTTGGTGTGGAAGTAGTCGTCGTGGTTGCAGTCCAGGATGTTCTCGGACGCCCGGTTGGTGCAGACGTTACGCATCTTCGGGTAGTAGGGCGTGTCCGAGTAGCACATCACGTCCCACTCGTCCGTGCAGTGCGCACCACGACTGGTGTTGGGTGCGCTGTTGTTGACCGCGCCGAGGTTGTGTCCGAGTTCGTGCGCCGCGGTGTGGCCACCCCAGCAACCGGTGTCGGTACGGCCGTAGGAGGGGCCGAAGTTGCTCAGGTTGTTCTGTGTGGGCCGCTCGTCACCGGCGAACGTGCCGATGCCGCAGTAGACCTGGGTGTCCGCGAAGATCATGTACTTGCGGTCGCGACGGTCCAGGCCCTTGGCGGCCAACGCGCGGTTGGTGGCACTGAATTCGGAGAGGGCGGACGCCGGGAGCTCGATGTTGAGCACGGTGGGGGTGCAGTCCGAAGCCGTCACGTAGCGGATGTGCCGGACGCCGCCGGTCTCCTTGGCGCTCTCGGAGTAGATCAGGTCCGCGTCGGCGGCCCACTTGCGGAAGGAGGCGACGTACTCGGAGTACCGGTCGCGGTTCGGCCCGTGGACGTAGACCACCTGCACCCGGTTGCCGGTGCTGCCGTCACCGTCGCACTGGACGGTCTGCCCGGCGGGGCCGGCAGCCGCCGTGGTCGACTTGCGTGGAGCAGCGGTCGTCGCCCCCGGTTGTGGGCCCGTCGTGGCGGCGGGGGCGGCGCTGCCCTTGGTGTCCTTCGCGGTCGTCGCGTCGACCGCGGCGGGGCCGTCCTGCGGCGCGAGCGTGCTGCCCGACTGGCCGGTTGACGGCTTGGCCGGGTCAACGGCCTCCGCCTTCGCCTTCACGGCGGGCGGGGTGTCCTTCTTGATGTCGACGCCCTTGGGCGGCTCGTCCGGGCCGTGTGTGCACAGGCCGGTGTCCGTGCTGTAGACCCCGGCGCACTTGTCGCCGGCGGGTGCGGTCTTCAACCCGTCGTAGACCATGCCCTTGGTGGGCTTGTTCTTGGGCTTGGCCTTGATGGGCTTCGGCTCTTCGTCACGGTCCGGTTCGGCGGCGGGCGCCTTTGCGGGGACCGGTTCGACCTCTACCTGACTCGCCGGTTGAGCGAGTTCCGTGGGTGCGTCTGCGGGCCCGTTCGACTGGGTGCTGTACGCCACGCCTCCTGTGATCACCGCTGCCGCAGCGAGTGCGGCGGTGGCGAGTATGAGTCGGCGCGGCCTCCGCTCACGTGCATTGCGTCTCCTGTGTCGAGACATGCGCACACCTCATTTCCTTGGTCAGGGGACTGGGTGCGCGGAAGCCTGCCAGACCAGTTCGCCGGAGAATTCGGACAAAGAGGGGCGCGGGCTCAGAGACACATCTGTTACTTAGTGTCCTGTTCTGACGAACTGTCAACTTGCATAGAAGAAAGTCTAGTTGGGGCTTGGGGTACGCAGTGGTCTAGTCCTTTTTAAGGATGTCGTAATCAAAACGAAATACTCGCGGATTCTTTATTGACGCCCATTCAGTAAAGAATTACTCAGATGGACTTGCATCGTTACGACCAGTAAGGAACGTTGTAGCAGGCGGTGTTGAGGCGGCCACCCGCAGAAGCTATTTGAGCGATGAACGGGATTTTGGCCGTCAATTCCCTACAGGAGTAGATGGGTTGCATGCCCATGCGGGAGCACACCTGCGCGGGCCGGCTCGGCCCGTTCTTAGGCAGGTTCGAGGACCGGCACCACAACCGCACTTCGACGTTGCCCTCCTGCTCTGCAATGGCGAAGCGGCGGCGGACGAAGGACGGCCGCCCCGAACAACGGGGCGGCCGTGGGGCGGGAACGGATCGGCGCGGTCAGCCCGCGACCTTGGCGGCGAAGGCGTCGAGGTTGCCGCGGGCCCGCGTGATGCGCTCCTCCAGGGTCAAGGTCTCCTCATAGCGCCCCCCGCGCAGCTTCGGCTGGCGCTGCCCCCGCACGTACAGGGAACAGGCGAGGTCAGCGCAGACATAGATACCCACCGTGTTGCCGTCCCGCCCACGGGGCCCGGCGAGGGGGGCGACCAGCAGCGCGACGCCCGAGGAGGCGTGTCCGGTGAAACAGATCTGGCAGATGCTGGACTTCACCGCGCTGGTGCGCTGAGTTCCGGGCACCCGCAGGGTGATGCCCACCGGGGACCCGTCCGGCGAGCGGTACACGATGTGGGCGCGCAACGGGGCGCCCGGGTCCACCCACCCCAGGAAATCGAGATGATCCCAGGGCAGGTCCGTGAAACCGATCGGCAGCTTCAGCCTGGCTGCCTCGCCCTTGGTGCAGTTCACGAAGGAGGAGCGAATCTGTTGTTCAGTGAGCGGATCCATGACATGGACGGTACGGGTGGGCCGGCGTTTCGGTCACTCCGTTTTCTGCGGTTTCGTCCCGTTACGGGGCGACACCGGCGTGGTTCTCCCCGTCGGGGTGGTGGCCCGGTCCCCCGGTGGGTGAGCCGGGCACGAGCGATCCCTGTAACGGCGAGTTGCGGTCGCTGAGGCGGTTCCACCGGCGCTGCGGCATGGAACTCTCGCTTCAGCCGACCCGGCGGTAGCTGCCACCGTCGCGGGTGCGGGTCAATAGGCCGGCTTCGACGAGCGACCGGCGCAGCGTCGAGTAGTCCTCGTGGACGCCGAGCAGCACCTGGTTCACTTCTTGCTCGCTGTAGGAGCGATCGGACTCGAACAGCGTTTGCCGCAGGTGGTCGAGCAGTTGGGCGCGCCGGGTCTCCCTGCGCGGGATGGTGGTGAGACGACCGTGCCTGAGCAGGCCGGCCACGGGGCGGATCTCGCCCCCGAGGTTGTTGGACATGTCGAAATCCTGACCCACCGACGCGGCCCGGGCAACGGGATTTGACATCCCCACCCATCCCCTGTCCGCGCCTCCTGCCCGCCCTCCGGAGAGCCGGCACTTGTGGTTGGTGGAGTGTGCCTACCCCCTGGCCAACCAGGGGGTAGGCGCGGGTGCTCAGCCGGCGAAGTACGCCCGGATGATCTTCAGATCGCTCTTGTTGCCCTGCTTGTCGATGACCTTGCCACGCAAGGAGACCGCTTTCCCCTTCGCCGGATTGCGGACCTCGACCGCCCCGGCGCGCACCTTGAGCCGGTGCCAGCTCTGTCCGTCGTCGTAGGAGACGTACACGGAGAGGGACCGCAGGCGTGATGCCTCGGCGGCAGCGCCCTGGACGGTGACCGGGACGCGGACGGTCCGCCCCGCGGGGGAGGTGCTGTCCCAAGCGAGCTTCGGGCTGAAGCGAACCACGGAGTCAGGAAGCCGGGTGGTGCCTGCGGTCCTCTTGGAACGGAACGTCCAACGTGCCTCCAGCCGTGTGGAAGTACGGGCCAGGGCCGGGCTGCGCACCACCTTCGTGGCGAGCGAGTAGAGCGCGTCACCAGCGGGCACTTCGAAGTTCGAATCGCCGGCCAGCGCGTCCGTGCTCCGGGCGATCACGGCACCGTTGCGGGACAGGGTGGTGGCGACCGAGGTGTGGAGTGAGGCCCCGACGTGCTGCTCGCCGTCCGCGAACAGCGGCAGGTAGCCGCTCAGGGTGTCCCGGGACCGGAACAGCCCGAGCTCCCCGTTCAGTCGGGGCCCGAAAACACCGGTGTTGAAGGTCTCCCGGTAGGTCCTGCCCGGCTTGAGGGCCTGCCTGGGGGCTGCGCTGTACATCGCCTCGCTCACCGGGAAGCCGTCGGCGTCCCGGCCACCGGTCTGCTCGAAGTCGATGTCCCACCTCACTCCGTCGCCCGCCGACAGGTACAGGGTCGTCGTGGTCGGAAGCCGGCGGGGGAAGGAGATCGAGGCAGCCGAGTCCACCTTCGGTAGCCAGCCGGTGGCTCGCAGGTAGCCCTCCTTGCCGGGAACGGACACGCCCTGCCTCGCCTTCATCGTGGCGAACTCGGACATCCGAAGGCGTTTGGTGTATCCGGTGGCCAGCCGCTGCACCGTGCCGCCGAACACGGCGTGGTACTCGCGCAGCGGACCGTTCGTCCCGTGGACGTCCCACTGCTGGGTCAAGTTGCCCCCGGTGACCGCAGGTCCCAGGTGCTTGGTGCGGAACCCGCGGTAGGAGTCCAGCCACCACCCGTAGCCGTAGGTACTGTCGCCGGAGCGCAGGGTGAAGCCGGGAGCGGCGAACTCGGTGGTGGCGGTGGGGGAGGGCAGGGTCACCCGGACCGGTCGGGCCTTGCGCGCGTCCAGGGTGAGGGAGGTGTCCCCCGTGATCCGTAGCCGTGGCTGGACCAACCAGTCCGCGCCCTGCTCCGCCCCCGGAAGGCCGGTGAACACCGTGGTGGCGAGGACGTAGTCACCCTTGGGGATCCGGAGCGTGACCCTGCCGGACTCGTCGTAGGGGTCATAGGACAAGTTCCGGGCGGGGCCGCTCACACCGTTGAGGCTGGTCGAGTAGTTCCCACTGGCTTCGCCGTCGCGCCCGAGGTGCCGCAGCGTCAGGTCGTAGGACTCCACCTCGCGTTCCACCGCGGCGGCCACTCGTACCCGTTGACCGCCGCCGCGGGCTTCCAGGTACGCGCTGTACACACCGTTTGCGGAGCCACCCAGCCGGGTGTCCGCTCGAAGCCCCACCGACGCTCGACCGCCCGCCGGCACCGTCACGGCGGGTGCACTGAGGGTGAAGAAGCCTTTCGGTGCGGGGCGGCCACCCGGACCGGTGGCCGTCAGTTTCAGGCGGAAGGTGACGGCCTTGGACCCCACGTTCCGCAAGGAGACCTTCTTGGTGACCGGGACGTCGTCCCCGTGTGGCCACTGCTGCACCCCGAAGGCCAGTGAGACCGGCTCGGCGATCACCGACTGGTGAAGGGCCCGGTCCACGGCGATCCGTCCGCTGCCCTGCTGGAAGGGGCTGTACCGACCGGGTTTCGTCGAGGCGATCAGCGCCCCTTTGAGCTCCTTGCCCTTCCAGCGTGGGTGCTCCTGCTTGAGCAGAGCGGCGGCGCCGGCCGCGTGTGGGGTCGCCATGGAGGTACCCGAGATGCTCAAGTAGCCCTGCGGGTTCTGACCGACCTCCTGCTCGATCACGCTGCCGGGAGCGGCGGCGGCCGTGATGTCCACGCCCGGAGCTGTGAGGTCCGGCTTCACGGCGCCATCGCCCACCCGCGGGCCGGTGCTGGAGAAGGGCGCAAGAGCATCGGCGTCGTCCACGGCTCCGACGGTGAGAGCCGCATCGGCGCTGCCGGGGGAGCCGACCGTACCGCTGCCGAACGCACCGGAGTTGCCGGCCGCCACGGCGAACAGCACCCCGCGTGCGCTCAATCGGTTGACGGCCTCTTCCAGGGGGTCCTCGCCCGGGGCGTCCGCGCCGCCCAGGCTGAGGTTGACGATGTCGGCGCCCTGGTCGACCGCCCACTCCATGCCGGCGATGATGCCGGAGTCGTCGCCGAACCCGTTGTCGTCGAGGACCTTACCGCTCAGCAGCCGGGCTCCCGGCGCGACTCCCTTGAAAGCGCCGCCCGAGGCCGCGCCGGTGCCCGCGGCGATGGAAGCGACGTGGGTGCCGTGACCGAACCGGTCCCCGGCGTCCGGCGCGGCACTGAAGTTCCGTTGTGCGACCACCTGTCCGCTGAGGTCAGGGTGAGCGCCGTCCACCCCGGTGTCCAGCACGGCGATCTTCACTCCTGTGCCGTCGTACCCGGACCGCCACGCCGCGTCCGCACCGATCTGGCGGGTGCTCTTGTCCAAGCTCGCCCGCCGTACGGCGTCCAACCACACCCGAGCCACACCAGGTGCGAACACCCGCTGACCGGCGCCGTTCGCCGTGCGCTGGACATCGGTGAGGGCCTCCCAGACTCCGGCCGCCCCCTTGGCCGGAGCCTGCACCGCCTGAGCGTTCAGCGAGGCGAAGCTCCGGCGGATCTCGGTGCCCCGGCCGCGCTCCAGCTCACGCTTGACGGTCGGGGCCGCTCCTCGGTATCCGACGATCAGGCGCATCCCCTGACGTCGCGCTGAACGGTACTCGGGGCGGTTCAACTCGGTGATGTCGAACAGTCGGGCATCGAGCACACCCGTGGAGACCAGGCGCTGTGCGTCGAACGGCACGACCCTGAAGTGGCCGTTCACCCGTTGCACAGACACCGGGACGTGCTCGCGACCCTTGGCGCGCTCCATGCCCACCGGCCGACCCTCGGCGTCGACGAGGACGCGGTCACCGGTGATCAGAGCAATGCGCGTGGTGCTGCGTGGCGGCCCGAGGTCGGGTCCGGCCTTCGTGCCCATCGACGTCGTCGTCGGCGCCGCCGCGGACGGGGTGGTCATTCCCGCCGTCAGCGCGACCGCGGCGGTGACGGCCACGGAGGCCGCACCTGCTCTTGCCAGTCGTCTACGCAAGTCATCCCCCTGGATGAAAGGACATCGCACGGGAAGCGCGGACCGCTCCCCGCCACGCGCAGTATGTACACCGCCGTCCAGGTGCTCAATAACGTGGCTTGATAGGGCACTTGGGTCAGATGGGCCGAAACGTTCCGCTGCGCTCAACCGCTTCGCCTCGTACCGCTGGCGCCTCGCCACCGCCAGTTGCCCGCCGTCGAGCCCCCGCGCCCCGTCGAGGATGGCCGATTAGGGGCCCGAGCCCCGACGGCGCATGAGCCTGCACACCGTCCCGGTGACGGCGCCGCTGGGTGGGCCGTCGTCGACGCATCCGGTGGCGCGCCGCCGGGCGTCGCTGGGACACGGCGCGGTGGCTGGCCTTGGGTTACGGACTCATTGCATTCCGCGCACGACCGTGCCGACGGCGCCGCGAGAGCCGTTGGTTGACGTGTGGACGACCCCGAGGACAGAAGAAGCATCGCGTACGCGGCCTTGGACGATGCCTACTGGATGGACCCGAACAGCGCTACTGAGCTTTGCCGCCGTCACGGTTGTGGCCGCTGCCCTGGCCACCTCGCTCCGCTGACGCCCGCTGCGCGGCAACCAACGACCCCGAGCGGGTGACGGCCGCCGGTCATGCCCCCCGGAGAGGGGGCCCGGACACCCGCCCCGCGCCCCGCCGCACCCACCCCCACACCAGGAGCGAGGCCAGCGCGGCCACAGCGCACCAGGTGGACACGAACTCCCGCCGCCACAAGAGCGCGCACACCACCGCACCGACTGCGATCACCACCCCGATCTGGCGCAGCCGCCGATCGGCGCAGAACAGCAGGGAGCCGAGGGTGGCGAACAGGTAGGCGGCCATGAGCAGGCCCGGTTGGTCGAGCGCGAGCACGTACCCCACGGTGTGGCCGCGGATCTCCGCGCGCACCGGTGTTGTCGCCAGATGCCGGGCGAGGACGGCCGCGGTGACCGCGCCGACGAGCGCCGGCGCCACCTGCCGCCCACGCCGTCCGGGCAGCGCCACGATCAACACTGACCAGGGAACCCACACAGCCAGCAGTGGCAGGGCGATCACCGCCCATGCCGTGGTGGCGAGGCCGGCGCCGCCACCAGAGCGCCAGACCGCGGCCTCGATGACCTGGTGCACGCCAAGGAGCAGCGGCAAGGCAGCGAGCGGCAGCTCGCGGAGCCTGCGCACACCCGCCACGCAGGCCACCCCGACTCCGCTGATGGCCACACCGGCCACCAGATCCGCGCTCGCGCTCCCGCACACGCAACGAGTCTGCCCCCGGGAACGCCGCCGCGCCCACCCGCGGACCTTGACGCTCCCGGGAAGTGACGCCCAGGGAGCCGCCGCCGGCTTCCTGGGCGATCCTGGAAGACATGGGAGCTGATCCCAGCAGCGACCGCCTCTTCGGCGGCCTCGGACCGCGCGCCGCCGCGGCCCGGAACTCGGCCCGGATCACCCTCGCGGCGTGCACCGGGTTCTACCTCTCCCTGTACGTCTGGGACCAGACGGTGGCCGCCACCTACGCGCTGTTCGCGGCCGTCGCCCTGGGAGGCCTGTCCCGCGTACCCGGCAACGGAAAACAGCGTGCAGCGGTTGTGGTGCGGCTGTTGCCGGTGGCCTGGCTCCTGGTGACCGCGGGCACCATGCTGGCCGTACGGACCTGGGCCGCGGTGGCCGGGATGCTCCTGATCGGCTTCGCGCTCGCCTTCGTGGCCGCCGGAGGGCCCAGGCCGGCCGGCGCCGCCCCCGGCCTCCAGCTCCTCTACATCCTGCCCAGCTTCCCGCCGTATGCTCCGGACACACTCGGCGTCCGCTTGGGCGGCGCGAGCCTGGGCATCGTGCTGCTGGTTCTGACCGACCTCTTCTTGCTACCCGAGCCGCGTGACACCAGCTACCGGCAACTGGCCGCCCGGGCGGCCACGACGGCGGCTCGCTGCGTCGACGAGCTGCTGCGGCCTCCGTATGTGCTGTCGGCCCAGTCAGCGACCGCCGCTCACCAAGCGGGGCAAGCCCTGCGCCCTCTGAACGTGGCCGACGCGGAACGGCCGGCCGGACCGCAGGTCATCGAGCGCGCCCTGGCCCACGCGGGGCTGTCCGCGCGCACCCTGCTGGCCAGGCTGGTCGCCCTGCCCCCGCCCGTGCCCGGGACTGCGCCGGGCCCCGTCGGACGCGGCCTGCTCGCTTCGTTGGCCGTGTCCTCCCGGGAATCCGCCGCCGCCCTGCGCAGCCGCCCGGTGGGGCGGTGGCGGACAGAACACCCGGTCAGTTCGGAGGGCCTCACCGAGCTCCGGGCCTGCCGCGCCCGGCTGGGTCGGATGGACACGCGGCTCCAGACCGCCCCGGCGCTGCGTCGGCACGCGGCCCTGGACGAGATCGCCGACGCCGCCTTGAACATGGCGGCGGCAGCCAGGCTGGCCCGATACGGGCGTGCCGCGGCCGACTCCGTCGACCCGGTGCGCTTTTGGTACGCCTCGCTCAGCGCCCCGCACCTGTGGTTGCACCGGCTGGCGGGCCACGCCGGGCGCCGCTCGGTGTACTTCCAGAACGCCGTGCGCATCAGCCTCGCCCTCGCCGCCGCTCGGGCCGTTGCGGGCCTGGACAGTCTGCCGCACGGCTTCTGGGCGCTGCTCGCGACCTTGACCCTCACCCGAACCACCGTCACCCAGACCCGCACGACCATTCGGCAGGCCCTGGCCGGCACGGTGCTGGGCGCCCTGGTGAGTGCGGCGCTGCTGGTGGCGATCGGCCAGGACACCACCTGGTACGCGGTGGCGCTCCCGCCCCTCATGCTCACGGCCTTCTACCTGGGGCCGCTGCGCGGTGTGGGCTGGGCCCAGGGGCTGTTCACCCTGGTCGTCGCACTGGTCTTCGCCCAGCTGGCTCCCGTGACGTGGCAGCTCGCCGAGTTCCGGGTGTTGGACGTGCTGGTGGGCAGTTCGATCGGCATCGTCTTCGGCCTGTTCGCGTGGCCGCGGGGCGCGCACTTCGAACTGAGCCGCTCCGTGGGCGTGTTGCTCAGGGTAGCCGCCGACCTGGTGGCGGTCACCGTGCTCAGTGTGGCAGCGGGCCGGGGGAGGAGTCGCCCCGAGGCGCCTTCGGTGGTACCGATGCCCCTGCACCCGCCCGTTCCTGCCGACGACCAGGAACTGCACCACGCCCTGGTGATGGCCGAGTCGGCCTTCGCCCAATACCAGACCGAACAACACGAACACGATGATCCGCCGGCCGACTGGCAAGCGGCACTGATGGCCGGTCACCATGCCCTGTGGGGGGCGCGCAGGCTCCGCGACGCCTGCGGTGACCTCTTGGACGAGACGGCCACTACTCGTCTGGCACGCTACGCGGGCGGGACCACGGAGGGACTACGCCGGGCCGCGGCTCAACTGGAGACGGCCGACGCCACGCCCGGGGCGGACGGGGACGGGGCGGTGCGCCTCGCGCGGCAGGACGCCGGGGCGGCTTTCAGCCTCGACCGGGTGCCGCCCTTGTACTACGCGGCCACCGAATGGCTCGACTGCCTCACGGCTGACCTTGACCGCCTCGCATCCGGTCCAGGGCGTCGTCCAGCGTCGTCGCGGCCATGATCAACGAAAGGTGGGTGAACGCCTGGGGAAAGTTGCCCAGTTGCTCGCCGCTCGGGCCGATCTCCTCGGCGAAGAGCCCGACGTGGTTGGCGTAGGTCAGCATCTTCTCGAAGGAGAACCGCGCCTGCCGGGTCCGACCAGCCCGGGCCAGGGCGTCCACGTGGAGGAAGGTGCAGAGGCTGAAGGTCCCCTCGGCGCCGCGCAGACCGTCCGGCGAAGCCTCCGGGTCGTATCGGTAGACCAGGCTGTCCGACACCAGGCCCGAGTCGATGGCGTCCAGGGTGCTCAGCCAGGCGGGGTCGGAAGGGGAGAGGAGTCCCACTCTGGGGATGAGTAGCAACGCGGCGTCGAGTACGTCCCCGCCGTAGTGCTGGACCAGGGCACGCCGGCGCTGGCTCCATCCGCGCGTCATCACCTGCTCGAAGATGGCATCACGTGCCTGCCGCCACTGCTCCCGGTCCGCGGGACGACTGAACTCGGAGGCCAGCCGCAGGCCGCGATCGAAGGCCGCCCAGGACATCACCCGGCTGTAGGTGAAGTCCTGCCGACCGCCACGGGTCTCCCAGATGCCCTCGTCCTCGCTGTCCCACGAATCGCAGAGCCAGTCCAGCATCGAGGAAATGGCCTGCCAACCCCGGTAGGTGGGTTGGGCATCGATGGCCGGTCCAGGGGCGCTGCTGCCGCGACCCTGGGTCAGGGCGTACAGGGCTTCGCCGTAGATGTCGAGTTGGACCTGGTTCACTGCCGCGTTGCCGACGCGTACCGGCGCGGAGCCCCGATAGCCCTCGAAGTGGTCGAGGATCTCTTCCGGGAGCCAGGGGTCACCGTCGACGCGGTACATGATCTGCAGTGGCTGGGTGCCCGAGGCGGGGCCGGTTGCGCGTTCGGTGACGCGTTCGGTGAGCCAGTTGGTGAAGGCGGCAGCCTCTTCGACGAAGCCGAGGTCGAGCAGGGCCCGTACGGACAGCGAGCCGTCCCGGATCCAGGTGTAGCGGTAGTCCCAGTTCCGTTCCCCACCCACCAGTTCGGGTAGACCGAGGGTGGCCGCGGCGATGGGTGCGCCGGTCGGCAGGTAGGTGAGCAGTTTCAAGGTGATGGCCGAACGGTGCACCATGTCCGGCCAGCGCCCCCGGTAGTGCGCGGTGCGCACCCAGTCCTGCCAGAATCCGACGGTGTCCCACAGTTGACTCTCGATCTTCTCGGCGTTGGCCGGCGAAGGCGGGCTCGCGTCCCGGCCGCCCACCGTGAAGGCGGCGCCGGCCCGCCCGCCCGAGGTGAGGGTGATGCTGCCGCGGACATCGAACTCCCCGTCGCGTTCGAGGGCGAAGTCCGTCTGGAGGAAGCCGCTGTCTGCTGCCGAACGGAACGTCGCGAGTTGCCCGTCCAGGGTGAGTTCGTGCCGTGCTCGGCCGAAGTTGAACCGCGGTCGGCACTCCAGGTTGAAACGCACCGTTCCTCGCATGCAGCGCACCACGCGCATCAGTGTGTGCTTCCTGCTGGCACGTCCGGTCAGATCCGGCGGCATCCAGTCCATGAGCTCGCCCACCCCGTCGGGGCACATGAAGCGGGTCACCAAGATGGCGGTGTCCGGGTAGTAGAGCTGTTTGACGGTGGCACCGGGATGGTCCAAGGACATCCGGAAGTATCCACCGCGGTCGTGGTCGAGCAGGGCCGAGAAGATGCCCGGCGAATCGAAGCGAGGCGCGGCGAACCAGTCGACCACACCCTGGTCGGAGACCAGGGCCACCGTCTGGAGGTCGCCCACGATCCCGTGATCGGCGATGAGCGGATACCGCTTCATGGATCCACTATCGGGCAGAGCGTACGGCGCGGCACGGCGGAAGGCCCAGGGACGGCCTGCCGCGGCGGGCCTACGGCTGGGGTGGTTCCAGAGTGGGAGCGGCCATCGGGCACTGGGTACGGCACTGCGGATGACTCGGACCCGCCCCGGGCTTGCGCACGGTCGTCCAGGCGAGTAGGGCGCCGACCACCAACAGCCCGGCACACCAGAGCATGGCCCGCCCGAACGCGGCGTCGAACTGCTCGGCGGAACGGAAGGCCTCCGAACCCATCCCCGCCAGCAGCGGTAGGGCCGCCACGGCGAGCAGGCCCGCCGCCCGAGCCGCCGCGTTGTTGATACCGCTGGCCAACCCTGCCCGGTCGGTGCTGACCGAGGACAGGACGGTCGCCGTGAGCGGGGCCACCAAGGTGACCATGCCCAGTCCGAGCACCAGCAGGGCCGGCAGGACGTCCGTCAGGTAGGACGCCTTCGGCCCCACCCGCAGCATGAGCAGCATCCCGGCCGCGCAAAGCAGCGGCCCGACGGTGAGGGGCAGGCGGGGCCCGATCCGTTCGCCCAGTGCCCCCGAACGGGCGGACAACAAGAGCATCAGCACGGTGGTCGGCAGTAGCGCCGCCCCTGCGGCGAGCGCGGAGTAGCCGGAGACGACCTGGAGCTGGAGGACGGAGAGGAAGAAGAAGCCGCCGAAGGCCGCGTAGACACAGACGGTGACGAGGTTGACGGCAGTGAACAGCCGGGAGGCGAAGATGTCGGGTGGCACCATGGGCTCCCGGCGGTGGCGTTCGAGGGCGATGAAGAGGGCGGCGAGCAGGATTGCGCCGACGGCGGCGGTCACCACCTGGGCCGAGCTGGCCGCGTCGGGAGCCTCGATCAGCGCGTAGGTCAGCAGGGCGAGCGCGGCGGCACCGAGAGCCGCGCCCGCCATGTCGAACCGGCCGGGCGCCTTGGGGTCCTTGGACTCGGGTACGTGCCGTAGCGCAACCGGGATGCAGAGCGCTGCGATGGGCACGTTCAGCAGGAAGACCCATCGCCAGCCCGGGCCGTCCACCAGCCAGCCGCCGAGGAAGGGGCCCACGGCCGCGCCGACGCCGCCGAGTCCGGACCACAGTCCCACGGCACGAGCCCGGTCCTGAGGATGGATGGAGGCCTGGATCAGCGCCAGGGACCCGGGGGTCAGCAGGGCGCCGCCCACGCCCTGAAAGGCTCGGGCGGCGATGAGTACGCCCGCGTTCGGCGCCAAGCCGCATGCCAGGGAGCCGGCCGCGAACCAGCCGACGCCCAGCACGAAGATCCGCCGACGGCCGTACCGGTCACCGAGGGCACCACCGACCAGGATGAGCCCGGCAAGGGTCAGCAGATAGGCGTTGACCGTCCACTGGAGAACGGCGAGGTCGGCGTCGAGGTCGCGTCCGATGGCCGGTAGCGCGACGTTGACCACGGTCGAATCGATCATCGCCATCGCGGAGCCGAGCACCGTGGTCAACAGGACCCACCGTCCGGCCGCGGTCCCGACGCGAACGCTGCCGGCCGGTTGCGGGCCACTGGGGGAACGCCCCCCGGGGCGGAGCGAATGTCGGTGGCGGGGCCGGAAGGGGGTGTTCATGTCTCAAGGCTCGCTGTGTGAGCGGCAAAGGGCCAGCGCGCCGAAGACGTCGACTGGGCAGAGGAGGGTCAACTCCGCGGGCGACCCGGGTACCCCGTGGGGTCCGGGCCGCCCATGTGTGGCTGGATCAGCCTCGTACTCCCGCCGGGCTGGGGGAGTGGAGCGTGGCGGTGAGCGCGCCGCTCAGCGAGTTCGCCTGAAGCGCGGCGTAAGCGCGCACCAGTTCGTGGGAGCGCACGGGCCGCCGTGCTGCCTGGGCGCTGAGGTCGCCCGGACACTGTAGTTCCCACCGGGCGAAGCGGCGGCGGGCGCCTGCCACTCGGGAGCTGGGGGCGAAGTACAGCATGGTGGTGTTCTCGTGGGGGTTGTGGGCCGACCCCTCGTAGACGAGTTGGCCATCGGACTCCAGCCGGTTCGCGAGGTGGGCCAGGAGGCCGCCCCCGGGGTCGCCCAGGAGTAGCCCTACGTGGTTCTCGAATCCGTGGACGCGCTCGGAATCGCTGATCGTCGTGCTGTAGCCGGGGCTACAGCGCGGGAAGAGGAATACCTCGACCTCGGGACCGGGCTCGCATCCGGTGGTGACGTCCA
This sequence comes from Streptomyces sp. NPDC006879, assembly GCF_042869595.1. Lineage (NCBI taxonomy): Bacteria > Bacillati > Actinomycetota > Actinomycetes > Kitasatosporales > Streptomycetaceae > Streptomyces > Streptomyces sp. NPDC006879. Next base: position 29,446 of record NZ_JBIAGC010000043.1, on the reverse strand, counting down.
GTCGGGTTACCCGTATATCGACGTCGGGTGGAAGCCCGTGTCGTTCCGTGAGTCGCCGCTTAACCAGGACGCTTGGTATTGCTGCCGAGGCGTACCACTCGTTTTGCTTGAAGTAGTCGAGAGCGGAATCCACGGAAGCCGGGAACAGGAGCGTCGCGCAATGGGACACCAGGCACGTGGCGCTGATTTCTTCCTTGAGGTCGTCTGGAAGCCAGGGCGGCAGAAGTGTCTCCAGGGAACTTCCGCATGCGTGGTGCGCGTAGTCAACAGCATGCTGGAGGCGCTGTATGTCGCACGCGTCGAATGTCACGTGATTCACGTCGCAGCCTTTCTGTTGCCGACACCTGCATTAAAAGCACGTCATCCGATCGGGGGCATCCCCATGTAGGCCGATCGAGTGATCAGGATGGGGGTGGAGCGGGAATTCGGTAAATCTCCGCCCGCTGTGGTTGTGTCTTTCTTATGCCTCCCTCATTTTTAGGTAGAGGTTCCGTACCGGGAGGCTGAGAAATGACGCCATGTAACGGGAAGAATTCTCCCAAGATTCTTATAGCCGGCGCCGGAATCGGCGGTCTGACCACCGCGCTGAGCCTGCAGGCCGCGGGGCTCGGCAACATCCAGATCATCGAGGCATGCCCGCGGATGCGGGCCGTCGGCGCCGGAATCAACATCCAGCCCGCTGCTGTCCGGGAACTGACCGAACTGGGCCTCGGCCGGGCGCTGGAGGCCGAGGCCGTGGCCACCGCACGTCTTCAGTACCACCACCGCTATGGCGGACTGATCTTCTCGGAGCCACGCGGACGGGCCGCCGGCTACCGGTGGCCACAGTTCTCCGTGCACCGGGCTCGACTCCAGGAACTCCTGCTCGCCGAGGTCCGCAGGCGGCTGGGCGCCGCCGCGGTCCTGACCGGACGCCGGCTCCTCCACTACGAACAGGCGGCCTCCAAAGGGCAGCGCTCCGTACTGGTGTTCACCGCGGAGTCTCCCAGGCCACTGCGCTGTGACCTGCTGATCGCGGCAGACGGCGTCAACTCGGCAGCTCGCGCCGTCATGCACCCGCACGAGGGCCCACCCCTGGGCAACGGCATATGGATGTGGCGCGGCGTGAGCGAGGGACCGCCCTTCCTCGACGGTCGCACCATGGTCATCTTCGGTTGCAACTCTCAGGTGAAAGCCGTGGTGTACGCGGTCTCGCGCCCCGATACCACCGGCAACTGCCAGCTGAACTGGGTGGTCGAGACCCACGGTGACGCTGGCCCCGCCGCGGGCGACACCCTGCCCGCCGCTGGGGAATGGGACCAGTCGGCCCCGGCCGAGGCGGTGCTGGCCCATCTGGACGACTGGCGCACCGGCTTCCTGGACCTGCACGCCGTCGTCTCCGCCGCACCCCGCATCCTGCGATACCCCATGATCGACCGGGACCCGCTGCCCAGCTGGGTGGACGGCCGCACCGTCCTGCTCGGTGACGCCGCCCACCCGATGTATCCGACCGGGTCCAACGGAGCCTCTCAGGCGATCGTCGACGCCCGAGTCCTGGCCTACGAACTTGCCCACTGCGAAGTGGACGAGGCGTTGTCCCGTTACGACGCGCTGCGCCGGCCGCAGACCACCCAGCTGCTGGCCGCACACCGGCGTCTGGAGCCCGACCGACTGCTCCATCAGGTGGAGATGCTTGCCCCGGACGGCTTCACGGACATTCGCCAGGTGCTGCCGGCACACAAGCTGGTCGATGTCAGGTCCTGCACCCGCCACGTGACCGGCGTCGACGCCGCGGGACTCAACGCACGTTCCTCCTGGAACGTCCCGGTACGAACGGCCTGACCCATGCGCATACCCCGTTCCTTCTGGCTGATACCCGCCGCCCTCCTGGCGGCCCTGCTGCCCGCCGCAGCCCTACCGGCCCGCCAAGGACCGGAAGTGACCTCGGCCTCCGTCGCCGCGTTGGGTCGCGGCACGGTTGAGCTCTACACCGAGTACGAACCAAACGGCCGCCCGCGGACCCTGGGCGTGGCCCTCAGCGAGTCGGCGCTGAGCAGCCTGCCCACCAGCGCGACCGACGGCCGGCACTGCTTCGACGCGGACGGTGACGGGAGCACCGACCCGATGCATGAATGCGTCGGTGGTCACAGCAGTGAACTCGCCCTGCCCGCAGTACCTCCGGGAGCCGCCGAACTGCCGGTGCAATGGGCGCTGGTCAACTGGAATCCGCACGGTCACACCCCGCACGGGCGATACGACGTCCCGCACTTCGACGTGCACTTCTACCTGGATTCGCCCGAAGAGCGCGCCGGGATCCGCCTGGGGCGGTGTTCCCTGCTCATTGACTGTGACCAACTGGCAGCCGCATCCCGCCCGGTCCCCGCTGCCTACCTGCCCGCCGGCTACCCCGCATCCAGTCCCCGCACCGCCGAAGGCGCCATGGGAGCCCATCTGGACAGCAGACCACCGACCGCCGGAACGCTGGTCGGTCAAACCCTCATCTACGGCGCCTTCGACGGCCGCTTGACCTTCATCGAGCCGATGGTCACGCGGGACTTCGTGGACAGTCAGCGCACGCGGAAGAGCCACCGGTCCTGCGAGCCGATTCCGCAGCCTGCCGCCTGGCGCGTCGCCGGCTGGTATCCCACGCGGTATTGCACCGCGTACCGAGCGGGCGAGCGCGACTACGCCGTGTACCTGACGGACTTCGTCCACCGATCGGCCACCATGGCCGCCTTCGGGTTGCCCGTCCGATGACCCAGCGGGCGGTTTTGTACCCGCGGGGGCACATGGGCGCGTTGGGCAGAGCACACTGGTGTCGTGCAGCGAACTCCCGATGTGGCCTCCTCGTTCGTCGGGCGAGCGTGCGAACTCGCCTTGCTGGAAACAGCCGTGGCCGAGCAGCGGCTCGTCACCGTGGTCGGGTCGGGCGGGGTGGGCAAGAGCCGTCTCGTCCGCCACCTCCTGTCTGGTCGCCGTGTCCGCGGGCAGCGGCCCGCACCCGGCGACCGGTTGGACACCTCCGCTCGTCCGTCCCTCGCCGCGTTCCAGGACGGGGTGCACTGGGCCGACCTGTCACCCCTTCCCGACGACCGGCTGCTGGTGGCGAGCGTCGCCGACGCCGTCGGGCTGGCCGACCACACCTCCCGCAAGCCACTCGACGCTCTGCGGTCCTGGCTCAGTGACCGCAGGTTGCTGTTGGTCCTCGACTCCTGCGAACATCTGATCGAGCCCGCCCGTGAGCTCGTCGTCGAGCTCCTCGACACCGCGCCGGGAGTGGTGGTCCTGGCCACCAGCCGCCAACCATTCGCGCTACCGGCCGAACACGTCATCGAACTGGGGTCGTTGCGCTACGGGGCGGACGGCCCGGATGAAGCCCTGGCCCTGTTCGCGCAACGCGCCGCCGCGAGCGTGCCGGAGTTCGACGCGCCCTGGCCCGAATCCTGGGTTGGCGCCGCCCGGGACATCTGCCGCCGCCTCCAGGGCGTGCCCTTGACCCTTGAGCTGGCCGCGGCCCAGCTCAACCGTCACAGCATCGAAGACCTGGCCATGCGCCTCGACCGGAGGATCGACCCGCTCACCACCACCCAGCCGATCCAACCGGCCCGGCACCGCACGCTACGCACCACCATCGGGTGGAGCCATGAACTGTGCGACCCGGCCGAACGGTTGCTCTGGGCCCGGCTGTCCGTCTTCCGCGGCCCCTTCGACGAGGAAGCCGCGCGCTCGGTGTGCGCCGGGGGCCCGCTCTCAGCGCAGCAGGTGCCACATGTCCTCGACGCGCTCAGGGTCAAATCGGTCCTGCACAGCACCCCGGCCGGTGCCGCGGGCAGCGTTCCGACCCTGCGGATGCTCGACACCGTCCGTGAGTACGGGGCGATGTGGCTGGGCGAACTCAAAGAACACCAGGGCCTGCGCCGGCGCCACGCGCACCACTTCCAGGAACTGGTACGCCGTGCCGACGCCGAGTGGCTCGGCCCCGCCCAGGGGAGCTGGTACCGCCGGATCGGTGCGGCGCACCCGGACCTGTGCGCCGCCCTGGAGTTCTTGTTGGAGTCGGCTCCGGCGCGAGCCCAGCACATGGCGAGCCGGGTGGCCTTCTTCTGGAGCTGTTGCGGTCACCTCCACGAGGCCCGTTCGTTCCTCCAACGCGCTCTGCGTCTCGACGGCAACCCCGGCCCGGACCGGGCTCGCGCCCTGTGGGCCCTCGGAGTGACCCTCCTCCTCCAAGGAGAACACAAGCAGGGTCACCAACTCGCGGTAGCCTGCGGGGCCTTGGCTCGTCAGGGCGCGGGTGATCCGCTGATGTCACTGGAGGCGGCCTATCTGCTCGGCATCAGCCACCTGCTCGCGGGTCGGCCGCTCGCCGCCCGCATCGTCGCAGAGAACGCCCTACAGGAGTGGCCCGGTGAACCCTTCGGCTCCGCGGCCCGGCTGCGCTGCCACCTCGTGCTGACCTTCGCCCTGACCGGGATGGGGCTGTTCGCCCCCGCCCGGTCCAACGCCGAAGCGATCCGGGCCGGTTGCGTGGCCCGAGGCGAGCACTGGACCCGTTCCTACGCCGACTACCAGCTGTCCCTGATCAACCTGTTGGAGGACCGGCCGCACGAAGCCGCTGCACACGCCCGCTCCATGCTCCATGGAAAGCACCAGATCGGCGACAGCTTCGGTACGGCACTGGGCCTCGACCTGCTGGCCGCCGCGAACGCCGCAGGTGGCGACGGGGAGGCCGCGGCCCGTGCCTCGGGCGCCGGGCACGCCTACTGGCAGGCAGTCGGCCATCCGCAACGTGGAATGCCCGAGCTCGCCGGAGTGCGCGAGGAGTGCGAGCGGCAGGCGCGGCTGGCACTCGGCGATGCCGGGTACGAGCGGGCGTTTCGTGAGGGTGCCGGACAACGATGGAGTCTCGCCCAGGGCGGAGAGTGAAGGTGCTCCTGCGGTGGAGGGGCGCCCACCACCCGATGCGGCGCCTCAGGCGGAGGATCCCGCCTCACGGCGTTCACCGGGCGACCCGAGAACGCGGCCGGATGCCGTAGCCGTCGTGTCCACCCGACCCGATCGCACGTGTCTCTTCAGCCCCCGGGGGTCCGTGCCGCGTCGGCCTCGGGCGCCATCGAGGGCACCCCTGCCCCGGCGGAGCCCGCATGCTCGGCGGACTCGGCCGCGCGCGCGATATTGCGGGCCATGCCACCGAAGACCAGGGCGTGGAAGGGCCAGACGCTCCACCAGTACGCGTGCCCCAGCAGACCCCTGGGGTGGAACAACGCCCGCTGGCGGTACCGCGTCGCGCCCACGGCGTCCTTGTCCGCGTACATCTCCAGCCAGGCCAGCCCCGGCAGTCGCATCTCCGCACGGAGGCGGAGCAGATGACCGGCTTCGATCTCCTCCACCCGCCAGAAGTCCAGCGAGTCACCCACGCGCAGGCTCGCGGCGTCCCGCCGCCCTCGACGCAGCCCGACTCCGCCCACAAGTCGGTCGAGCCAGCCGCGCAGCGCCCAGGCGAGCGGGAAGGAGTACCAGCCGTTGTCGCCACCGATGCCCTCGATCACTCGCCACAACGCCTCGGGCGACGCACCGACCGAGAGTTCGCGGCAGTCGGTGTAGAGGCTGCCGCCGGCCCAGTGCGGATCCGTGGGCAGGGGGTCGCTGGGCGCGCCCGGATAGGAGGCCGAGGACCATCGGGTGGTCACCTGCGCTTCCCGAACTCGGCGCAGAGCCAGCGAGAGGGCTTCGTCGAAGCCGATCGGCGTGCCGGGCGGATCGGGCAGGTAGCGGGCGATGTCGTGCTCGTCGCAGACCACCTCATGGCGCAGGGACTCCGCCAACGGTCGAGCGATGGCTGCCGGCACGGGAGTGACCAGCCCGATCCAGTGGCCGGACAACCTGGGGGACAGCATGGGCACAGGCAGGATGTACCGCTTGGGTAGTTCGGCCACCGCCGCGTAGCGTTCCATCATCTCCCGGTAGGTCATGACGTCCGGCCCGCCGATGTCGAAGCCGCGGCTGACTCCCGCGGGTAGCCGCGCACAGCCCACCAGGTAGCGCAGGACATCTCGTACGGCGATGGGCTGGATCTTGGTGCTCACCCAACTCGGCGTCACCATCACGGGGAGCCGCTCGGTGAGGTAACGCAGCATCTCGAAGGAAGCCGAACCCGAACCGATGATCACAGCGGCCCGCAGGACCGCGGTCGGCACGCCGGAGTCCAGCAGGATCTGCCCGACCTCGGCCCGCGAGCGAAGGTGGGCGGACAGCTCTGCTTCCGGAACGTCGGTGGGGGTCAGGCCGCCCAGGTAGACGATGCGCCGCAGGCCCGCCTCACGGGCCGCGCGCGCGAAGTTCCGGGCCGCCTGACGGTCCCGTGCCTCGAAGCCTGGGCCGGTTCCGAGCGCGTGCACCAGGTAGTAGGCCACATCGACGCCACGGCAAGCCCGCAGGAGGGACTCCTCGTCCATGACGTCGCCCTTGACGACCTCCGCCCGCCCCGCCCAGGGGTAGTCACGCAGCCGCTCCGGGGTCCGGGCCAGGCAGCGCACCCGGTGGCCCGCGGTGAGCAGCTCGGGCACCAGACGGCCGCCGATGTAGCCCGTGGCTCCCGTCACCAGGCACACCGGCGCGTCAGCGTCCGCTGCGCGGGCCTCGCCCCCGGGTCGCTCGCTCCGCCTGCTCATCGGCCAGCTCACCGTCCCGCGTAGTACGTGGTGGGCGCCGCTGGTGACGGCGACCACGCTCCTGTCACACCACCTTCGGGTGATCTCCCGGATTCCGCACCTCGCACCGTTTTCGCAGCGAAATCGATCAGGCCTCAGTCGAGCCCCGTGCGCTGCGGAAGCGAGCCAGCCCTTCGGAGAGCTCCACCAGCGGCTCCGGATAGTCGTACTGCGCTCGATCCAGACCGGTCAGCTTCCACGGTTCGTGCACGGCAGACCCCGGCAGCTCGGCGAGTTCGGGCACCCAGCGCCGCACGTAATCGCCCCGCGGGTCGTAGCGCTTGGCCTGTACCACCGGGTTGAGGACCCGGTTCGGCCGGCTGTCGGTGCCGGTGCCGGCCATCCACTGCCAGTTGAGCTGGTTGTTCGCCGTGTCGCCATCCACCAGCAGGTCCAGGAAATGGCGGGCCCCCACCCGCCAGTCCACGTAGAGGGTCTTGGTGAGGAAGCTGGCCGCGAGCAGCCGTCCACGGTTGTGCATCCATCCCTCGTGGTTCAACTGCCGCATCGCCGCGTCGACGATCGGATAGCCGGTGACCCCGCGCTTCCATGCCTCGATTTCCCGCGCGGCTTCCCGCTCCGTGCGCCAGCGGTCGTGTTTGGTGCGGTAGTCGGCGTGGGCTACCGCCGGTCGGGACGCCAGCACCTGGTGATGGAAGTCGCGCCAACACAACTGGCGTACGAACGCCTCGGCGCCCGCCCCGCCCTTGGCCCTGGCCCGTTGGACGGCCTCCACCGCCGAGAGGGTACCGAAGTGGAGGTGCGGGGACAGCCGAGAGGTGCAGTCACCAGGCAGATCGTCGTGGCCTTCTTCGTATCCACCGATCCCGCCAGGACCACGGTGGAGCCACGAGCCGAACCGATCCCTGGCCTCGGGTTCACCGCCGCGGGCGAGACCGGGGGAAACGCCCTGGACCTCGCTGCGGTTCGGCAACCGGAGCGAGCCGATGCCGGGCGGTACGTGGACGGCCCGGGGCGCTGCGAGCGGATCGCGCACCCGTTCCTGGGACCAACGGCGGAAGTAGGGGGTGAAGACCGCGAAGTGATCCGAACCCTGCGGGGTCACCTGCCCCGGAGGTACGACCGTGACCACCGGTTCGTGGACGTGCAGGGCGCAGCCGGCCCCCTCCAGCGCCTTGCGCAGCCGCTCCTCGCGTCGCTGTGCGAACGCACTGTACCCGCAGGAGACATGGACCTCGCGCGCGCCCGACTCGGCGACAACCCGTCCGACCTCCTCGACCAGGTCTCCGCTGCGCAGCACCAGTCGCCCGCCCCGGGCCCGCAGCCCGGCGTCCAGCCCCGCCAGGCAGTCGGCGAGGAACGCCAGCCGGTTGGGGACGGCGAACCCGACGTCCGAGACCCGGTCGTCGAGGACGAACAGCGGTACTACTTCACGGCCCGTCGCCACCGCCGCCCGGAGCGGCGGATGGTCGTGCACCCGCAGGTCGCAGGTGTAGAGGACGACAGAAACGGTCATCGGCGCTCCCATGGGCGTCAGTGCGGAGGTGTCATGGGGTACTTCGCCGCCAGGGGCCGCATCGGATGCACCTTCGGCGGCCGGATGGCCGGCGCACCTCCGGAGGAATCCGGTGACCATCCCAGGAATCACTCGTTTAGAGGAGGGACGAGCCGCCCGCACGCGGCGAATACCCCACCGGGAGGGCGCCCGCCGCATGTCCACACCCTTTGCGCGTACCGGGCGACGCGGTGCCCGGGCCGTGCGGCGCACCGGGCTCGACCGTGCCGAGGCAGCTCTGGTCGAGCAGTACGCCGCACTGGTTCGCCTCGCCTACCTCGTGCTGCCCACGGCCGCTGGCCGCCACCGGCGTGTCTTGCTCGCTCACGCCCTCGTCCAGCAGGCGATGCCCGTCCTGCGGGCGCCCGGCCGCGAGGCCCCGGTGCCCGCCCAGGCCGCACCAGGGCGGGGCGCCCACCGGGCACCGGAGCCGTCCTGGCCATGGGAACGGGTGCTGCGTGCGGCCCTGGCCTACGACCGGCGTCCAGGCTGGTGGCCCCGCTTCCTCGATCCACCGCGGGCCCTCCTTCCACGACTGCCCATCGTCCACGGGCTGCGGCTCTTCCCCCAGGTGGGGGAACCCGCGGAGGTGGCGCTGGCCCAGAGCCTCTCCACGGCGGACGCCCCCACCCGGGCAGCCTGGCTCATGCGGTATGTCGAGGGATTCGACGAGACGGCGGTGCGCCAGCTGCTGGCCCGAGCCGGGATCTCGGAGCCGGATGCTGTTGTCCTCGCGGCCCAGCGCCTGCACGCGGGCCTCGGGTCGCTGGCGTCCTCGTGGAACTCACCGTCCTTCGACCCCTGCTCCTTGCAGACTCGGCCCACCGATCTGTTCCGCCGCCGCCGTCGGCAGCGAGCCGCCGGCGCCCTGCTGCTCGGCCTGGCCGTGCTCTCGTCGACCACCTTGCAGTGGGGCGTCACCCCCACCGAGCAAGGACGTGCCCTGCCGGTGACCTCGATCCGCCCTGTTGAACTGGTCCGCGCCGGTGCTGAGGCGTGGGCCGACACCGCCCGGGTGGACTTCACCGCCTGGCCGCCCCGCGGCAACTTGATCGGAGACGAGGCACTGCTCGCGCGCGCCCTGACCGCCTGGGCGAAGACCGGGTCGGCGCAGTCCGCCAACACCTCGGTGGTCCTGACCCCGAGCACCACTGCTGGTGGGGCGCCACCGGCGGGCACTCAATTGCTTTACGCGGGTCGGATCGGCGGCATGGGGGTGGTCGTCTTCCACGATGGCCGTCGCATCGTCCGTTACACCGAGCCACCGGCCACCGGATCCTCCGGCCCGGGGCCGGAGGTGGCCCTGGCGCGGGCCGATGACGCCGATGTCACCACGGCTGCCGCGATCGTGCTGACGCGCACCAACCAGGGCCCCCGCTACCTGTTGGCTCCGTGGATCGACCAGGCCCGGACCCGGGACCTCCTCGCGCCCGGTTCCCCCGAACGCCCCCTCGGCCTGTCCCGGGACGGGGTGACGGCACCGGTACCGGCACCCGGGCGGTCCGCTCCCGCCGGCTGCACCACGTGGCCGGTCCTGTACCTGCGTTCCTCGGGCCGGATCGTCGAGAAGCACTCGTTCCTCCTCGCCGACCTCGGCGGTCTGTCGCCGGCCCACCTGACCCATACTCCGCTGCCCGCCGCCACGTCGCCGGCTCGCCAGCCCCGCGAGGCCACCGGCCCGGAGGGCCTGGCGGCCTGGTCGCGCGCCGCATGTGGCCTGGCCCGGCTGCGGGACCAGGGGGTGCGGGCGGTCAACATCTGGGACTTCGCCGAGCAGCGGCTCCCCGAGGGGGGTGATCGGGCCGTGTGGTCCTGCACCCGGGCGAGCAGTTGGCGGGGCCCGGGTGACGTTCGGGTGGAACTGCGGACCCCTGCCCTGCCGGGTAGCCCCGTCCTCGTAGCAGGGAGCGCCCGCTCCACCGCGGCTTGCGGCCGGTTCGGCCAGCACGTGTTCGCATCGGTGCGCTGGACCTCCGCTTCTGGCGCCCGCTACCTGCTGGCGGCCGGTAGCAGGCGGGTCACCTCGATCGCTGTGAGCGGGGCGTCCGCGGGGAGCGGAGGTAGGACCCGTGGCCGTACCCTCACGCTGCCGCTGTCGGGCGAACGTTCGGCGACCCCGCTGCTGTCCGCCACCCTGGCGGACGGATCCCACAGCCCAAAGTGTGCGGTGGGACTGTGTCGGTTCCCCTGACCCTCCGCCGTCGACGCGGCGCCGAGCACCCGGGCGGTCAGTGCGCCTCGATCGCCGTCTTGATCCTTCGGCCGAAGTCGGGGGCGTCCCTACGGGCAGCGGACAGCGCCAGGCCGACGATCAGTTTGCCGAGGCCATGCCCTTCCAGGACGTTGTAGATCCGTACGCGGGTACTTCCGTCGGGCAGCGGTTCCAGGTCGTAGCCGCCTTCGCTGGCGGTGACGAGGTTGTTGCTGATCTCGTTCCAGCGCACCGTGCGCGGCGGTTCGAGGACATTGATGCGGAACTGTCGGCCGGTCTTCATCCCGGCGTCCTTGACCGTGCTGCGGAAGACCGTGCCCACTGCGGTCGGCCCCTCGGGGGTCCGCTCGATCTTCTGGACCCGTGGGCTGAACTCGGGGTCGTTCCTGCCGTCGGCCAGGTACGCGAAGACCTCCTCGACGGGCCGGTTGACGATCACGCTGGTTTCGAACTGTCCAGCCATGGGTCCGCTCCTTGGGGTGCGTTCTCGTAGTGCAGGTGTGCGCTGTCGTTCCACCGCTCGATGGCCGGGACACCGTGCTCGGAACCCAGGATCGACAACGAGGCCGCGCTCAGCTCCAGGTGAGCGGCGAAGGACACCGGCTCGCCCAGCCACCGGGCTGCCAGGGCCCGCAGGACATGGGCGTGGGCGAAGAGCAGCACGTCCCTTCCGCTACCGCGGGCCCACCCCACCACGGCGTCGGCGCGGTCGGCCACCTGCTCCAGGCTCTCGCCGTCCAGCACCCCGTCCCGCCACAGTTGCCAGTTCGGCCGTTCGGCCAGGATCTGCGGGGTGGTCAAACCCTCGTACGCGCCGTAGTCGAACTCCCGTAGCAGGTCCCAGCTGCTGGCGCGGGCACCGAACCCCGCCAGCTCGCAGGTCTGGGAGGCACGTATCAGGGGACTGGTGCGGACCTCGCAGTCCGGCAGCCCGCTCAGCGGGGGGCGGCTGAGCCTGCTGCCGAGTCTGGCGGCGTTGCGACGTCCTTCCGGCAGGAGCGGCAGGTCGGTGCGTCCGGTGTGGCGTCCGGCCAGCGACCACTCGGTCTGACCGTGGCGGACCACGAACACGCGGGGAGATTCGGCTGCCATGAGGAACTCTCCCGTCGCGGCATGGATGCGTGGGGCGACCCGGACGCGGGGTCCTTGGCCATCATGGCGCCCCCACCCCACCCGGGCGCCCCCGCACTGCGCCACTCGGGTCATTGCTGCATCTGCGTCCCGAAAATACGAGGCACAAACGATGCAAGTTGAGAGCAGTGTCAGTGGGAGACAAGGCTTCGGACACCGCACGGGGGCAGCGGTACCCGGGTCCCACCACCCGGCGGCTCATCCCCGCAGCCCCCACACACCGAGGGGAGCGGAATGCCAGGGGAACGACGGCGGGTAGCCGTGATCGGATCCGGCGTGGCCGGTCTGACCGCCGCCCACGTACTTGCCAAGGCGCACCGGGTCGAGCTCTACGAGGCCGACTCACGGCTCGGAGGTCACGCCCACACCCACGAACTGCCCGGGTCTGACGGACGCACGCACCACGTGGACTCAGGATTCATCGTTCACAACCGACGGACCTACCCCAATCTGGTGCGACTCTTCGCCGAACTCGACGTCGCCACCCAGGAGTCGGAGATGAGCATGTCCGTCCGCTGCGAGGGCTGCGGACTTGAGTACGCCGGCGCCCTCGGCCCCGCTGGTGTGTTCGCCCAGCCCCGGAACGCCCTGCGTCCCGCCTACCTCGCCATGCTCGTCCAGATCCCCGCCTTCCATCGCGCGGCCCGGCGGCTGCTCGCCGCACCCGTGCCGTCTTCACTGACCCTCGGGGAGTTCCTGCGCCGTGGGCGGTACACCTCCTACTTCACCTCCCACTTCATGATCCCACTGGTCAGCGCGGTGTGGTCCTGCGACGCCGCCGACGTCCTGCGCTACCCGGCCCGGCACCTTTTCCAGTTCCTCGACCACCACGGGATGCTGGACATCGTGGGTTCGCCCACCTGGCGCACCGTGACGGGGGGCTCGCACACCTACGTCGAACGGATCACCAAGCAACTCGACGCCGTCCACAGCAACACCCCCGTCCGGGCAGTACACCGCCCGCCCGGTGGTGGCGTCGATCTTCACACCGACCTGGCATACGAGCACTACGACGCCGCGGTCATAGCCGTCCACCCGGATCAGGCGCTACGCCTGCTCGCCGCCCCCACCCGACCGGAACGGGAGGTGCTCGGGGCGTTCCGCTACTCCCGCAACGCCGCCATCCTGCACGGCGACACCCGGGTCCTGCCCCGGGCCCACCGGGCGCGCGCCTCCTGGAACTACCTGCTGCCCGACTGCCGTACTGCCCCCGACCGTGCCCGGGTCAGCTACGACATGAACCGTCTCCAGCGTCTCGACGCGCCCGAGAGGTACCTCGTCACCCTCGGCGAGGACCAACCCATCGCCCCGGAGCGGGTGCTGGCCCGCATGACGTACGAGCACCCCGTGTTCAGCGCCGAGTCGGTCGCGGCCACGAGCAGGTTGCCGGCGCTCAGCGGTCCGGTCCTCGCCTATGCCGGTGCCTACCACGGATGGGGGTTCCACGAGGACGGCTGTCGTTCGGGTGTGGCCGCAGCCGCTGCCTTGGGGGTGCCCTGGACATGACTTGCGCCCTCTACCCATGCACGGTCACCCATGTGCGGCGCACCCCCGTCCGCCATGTCTTCCGCCACCGGACCTACCTGTGGCTCATCGACCCGGACCGGCCACCGAGGCTCCCCGCCCCGCTCCGCCCTCTTGCCCGCTTCGACCCCCGCGACCACTTCGCGGGCACCGCGCCCACCATCCGGGCGGGTCTGGAGGCGTTCCTGGCGGCGCGCGGAGTGGACCTGGCAGGGGGGCGGGTGGTGATGCTCACTCAGGCCCGGGTGCTGGGACACGTCTTCAACCCGCTCACCCTGTACTGGTGCCACGGACCGGAGGATGTCCTGCGCTGCGTCGTGGCCGAGGTACACAACACCTACGGAGAGCGACACTGTTACCTGCTGATCACCGACCCCGATGGACGCGCCCGTATCCGCAAGGAGTTGTACGTCTCGCCCTTCTACCCGGTCGCGGGAGGCTACCGGATGCGGCTTCCCGAGCCGGGGCCCCGGCTGAACGTCAGGGTCACCCTCGACCCCCCACAAGGCGCCCCCTTCACCGCCACGGTGCGGGGCGCCAGGCGGGAGTTCACCCCAATGGCTCTGGTGCGACAGGCCTTGAGCCACCCGCTTTCCACCTTCGCCGTCTCCTTCGCCATCCGCCTCCACGGCAGCTACCTGTACCTGCGCGGACTGCCTGTCCAACCCCGACCCCGCCACCCAGCCCAGGAAGGCGCCCGGTGACCACTTCGCTCAACCGCCAAGCCGCCACCGTCGATCCCGACCGCTGGCCCGACGTGGTCGCGTTGCCCGCCGCCAGTGCGCTTCGCACCGCCACGGCCCGCTTCCTGGTCCGTCGCGCTCTTGCCGTCCTACCGCTCTCGACCGCTCTGGGAGGGTGCGAGACCATCGGCGCGGGCGGTCCAGAACTCCACGTCCACGATCCGCAGCCGTTCTTCCACCGCATCGGGGCCGGTGGACTCATAGGCTTCGGTGAGTCCTACATGGCGGGGGAGTGGGACGCACCGGACCTCGTAGCCGTGCTCACCGTGCTTGCCCGCCACGCGGCGGACCTCGTGCCGCAGCCGCTCCAGCGGCTTCGCGGACTATGCGTGCCCCGACAGCCCACCGACCAGCGCAACACGCCTGAGGGAGCCAGAGCCAACATCCGTCGTCACTACGACCTGTCCAATGAGCTGTTCGGACTCTTCCTGGACGAGAGCCTGACCTATTCCTGCGCGGTGTTCCCCAGGCTGCCCGCTCGTTGGTCGGCGCTCAAAGCTGCACAACACCGCAAGATCGACCAGCTCTTGGACCTCACGGGCGTCAAGGCGGGCACCGAGCTGTTGGAGATCGGCACCGGCTGGGGGGAGTTGGCCCTGCGGGCTGCGCGCCGCGGAGCCCACGTCACCTCCCTCACCCTCTCGGCACGACAACAAGCCCTGGCCGAGGCGAGGATCGCGGCAGCCGGCCTCAGCGACCGCGCCCGTGTGGAGCTCTGCGACTACCGGCAGGCGAGGGGGCGCTACGAGGCCGTGGTGAGCGTGGAGATGATCGAAGCCGTCGGCCAGGAATTCTGGCCCGAGTACTTCGCCGTGCTGGAGGGCAGACTCCGTCCCGGAGGTCGCGCCGCAGTCCAGGCGATCACCATGCCGCACGACCGGATGCTGGCGTCACGGTCCACCCACACCTGGATCCAGAAGTACGTCTTCCCCGGCGGTCAGCTGCTCTCCACCGAGGCGGTGCAACAGCTCGTCACTGGGTACACCCGGCTGAAACCCGCCCATCAGGCTGGCTACGGAGCCCACTACGCGGAGACGCTGAGGCTGTGGCGGGAGCGTTTCACCGCCCGTTCGGCCGAGGTGGAAGCACTCGGCTTCGACGAGACCTTCCGCCGGATGTGGACCCTCTACCTCGCCTATTCGGAGGCCGGCTTCCGAGCCGGGTACCTTGACGTCCAGCAGTTCCTGCTGGTCAAGGAGGACACGTGAACGCCTTCGACTGGTCAGCCTTCACCCTCGGGCTGCCGGCCGCCGCGGGTGCCGCCCTCGCCGTGCTCCTGGCCACCTTCGTGGTGTCGCTGCGCAAGGGCATGCACCGGATCGTCGACGTCGCCTGGGGCCTCGCCTTCACCGCCGTCGCGGTCGTGGCCTTCTCGATGTCCCGCGGCCACGGTGACGCGGGACGGCAGCTGCTCGTCCTGGCCCTGACGTCCCTTTGGGGGCTCCGGCTCGCCGGGCATATCCTGCGCCGCAGCTGGGGGCACGGTGAGGACCCACGTTACGAGAGGATGCTCGGCAAGGCCCCGGGAAGCCGTTCCGTCTATGCGCTGCGGAAGGTCTACCTGCTCCAGGCCGCGTTGGTGTGGCTGGTGTCGCTGCCCGTGCAGGCCGGTATGTACGTCGCGGGGTCCCCGGGGGTGCTCACCTGGGTGGGTTGTGCGCTCTGGACCCTCGGGTTCGCCTTCGAGACGATCGGCGACCACCAACTCCACCGGTTCAAGGCCGATCCGGCCAACCGTGGGCGGATCATGGACCGCGGGCTGTGGAGTTGGACCCGACACCCCAACTACTTCGGGGACTTCTGCGTGTGGTGGGGCCTGTTCCTGATCGTCTGCGAAGCGCCCACGGCAGCGGCGGCCACGATCGTCTCACCGGTCGTGATGACCCTGCTTCTGACCCAGGGCAGCGGCAAACGCCTCCTGGAGGCCCATATGGCCGATCGCCCGGGTTTCGCCGAGTACCGCTCGCGCACCAGTGGCTTCTTCCCCCTGCCTCCGAAGCGGAGATCAGCCACCGGCCAGTAGGCGCTGGCGCCGGCGCTGCGAGCCGGTGGACCCTTCCGGGTCGGCGGCACTGGGCCGCGCCTTCCCATCTGACCCGGGACCGTACCCCCGCTACGGTCCCGGGTCCGGGGCGTGGCAGATCGGGCTCACCCCGAGGAGCGCAGCCGATAGCCCTCTCCCGCGGCGGCCCGCAGCAGTACCTGGGTCAGCTCCGCGGGCTGCGAGAGCATGGGCCAGTGCCCCGTCTCCAACTCGAAGAAGCCCACCCGAGGATCAGTGAGCACGTCGAAGCGCGGTCCTCCGGTCGCCACCAGACTCTCCACCATGGAGATGCTCAGCCCGCCCGCGGTGCAAAGCACCCCGCTCGTCGATACCTGCGTGAACGCCCCTGACAGCCGCAGTGGTTGGGTGTAGGTACCCAGCGGCTGGGGAGCGGCAAGCCTAGTGAGTCGAGCCAACTCCCGCTCCCCGATGCCGTCGGTGCTACCCCATACGGACCGGTCCTGAACGGGAGGCGGTGCGATCAAGCGGTCCTTGGACCGCTGCGCGGCCTCGCGTAGCCGGTCCCGGACCTCGCAGGGGGTCTGGTCGAACACCGACACGCCGTCCACGGGCATGGGGGCGTCCACGTAGACGATGCGACTGAGCCGCTCCGGTCGGTTGTCGGCCGCGCCCAACACCGGGTGGATTCCGTAGCAGTGGCCGACCAGCACCAACTCAGGCTCCTCGATGTGGTCGATGAGTTGGACAAGGTCCTCGATGTGAGTCCCCAGATTCGTGTCCCGGTGCGCCAGGTGCCGCCGGTCGCCCAGTCCGGTCAAAGTCGCCGGGTACGCCCGAGCCCCATGGGCGCGCAGCTCCTCCGCGACCTCCTGCCATACCCAACCTCCGGTGAAGCCGCCTGATACCAGCACGAAACTCGTCATCGCTGCCTCCTTGTCGTCCTGCGCGTTCGCTGTCTCTCGGGCGCCCGGGCCGGGCGGACCGGTCCGGCGGGCGCACCGGTAACGTAGGAACTCCCCTTAAGGGAGGTTCAAGCCTTGTTTTCCGAGACTGTGTTGTGGACGATCGGCGAACTGTCGGAGCGGGCAGGCGTGACGGTGAAGACGGTCCGCTTCTACTCCGACCGTGGTTTGCTCCCCTCCGCCGCCCGCAGCGCCGGAGGCCACCGCAGGTACGGTCCCGAATCCCTCGCCCGACTTCGTACCATCCGCTCCCTGCGCAACTTGGACCTCTCCGTGGAGCAAGTGGCACGGATCCTTGACCGGGACGATTCGCTGGAAGACGTCATCTCCCTCCAACTTCGCGCCCTGGAGCAGCAGAAGGCGGCCCTGAAGTGGCGGGAGGCAGCGCTGAACCTCCTCCAGGGCTGCTCCGTCGAAGAACGGGCTGAGCGGCTTCAACTGATCGGTTCCCTCGGCAGCCCACCCAGCACGGAGCCAATGATCCGCTTCTGGCGCCGATTGCTCCCGTTGCGGCTGCCTTCGCGGCTGGTCTCCTCGATCACGGAAGCTGCTGTGCCGCAGCCACCGGCCGATCCGAGTCCCTCGCAGGTCCTGGCCTTCGCGCGGCTCCACGCGCTGACCTCCGGAGTCTGTTCCACGGGTGGGGGGTGCCGCTCAGCCAGCCGGCTACCGGCGAAGGGGACGAATGCCGCCGTGCTCTACGACGGACTGCGCGAGGCCTACGCGCTGGCGGCGGTGGAGCTGAGCGCGGAGCGAGCGCCCGCCGGGGGCGAGGCGCTCGACTGTTTCGTGGCAGCCCACGCCAGCTCCGCCGGTGACCGTGACACCTCCGTCTTCCGCCGCCAACTGAGCTATCTACTCGCACGCACCGCGGACCCGGTGATGGACCGGTACTGGCGTCTGACCGCGCAACTGTCCCCTGCCGCGGCGAGCGGGCGGGAGCCCACTCTCGGGGCGTCCCACGCATGGTTGCGGGAGGCGCTGGACGCACAGACCAGCGCGGCGGTCGGTTGAGCTCACACCGTCCCCGCCCGATGGACGGGGCGAGGTCAGGTCAGCCCCTTAGCGGTGGCTTAAGCGATTCCTAAGGACGACGGAGGGAGCTGGCGGAACGGCTCTTGCCGATCTAGCGTTCCAGATGTCGGCGCTACGTGGCCCTACCCCCACGGGGTCACGTACGCCGTCGACGGTTCGAACTCGCCCGACGAGCGATCCATGGGCGCGACGCGAACCGTGGACCGTGTGGAAGGCGTAGGTCCATGTCCGGGCCGCGGCAGCGAGAGCAGGATCCTGCCCCCGAACCGGTCAGCATCGGCCTGCGAGCGGTGCAATGGAGCAGATCCAAGAGGAAGGGGGGTGATCGGCGCACCAGGTGTGCCTCCACGCAGAGGTCGGCCGCTTGGCTTCCCCTCCCCGCAGACCACGGCCTGGAGGCACGCATGCCCGAGTTCACTGAGTTCCCGTTTCCGACGAGCGCGGCCTGAACTTCGGTGAGCACACCGTGACCTCGGTGTCTGACACCGTCGCGCTGTCGCAGAGCCGCTTCCCTCACCCCCGCCCTGCCCCCCTCGGCTGGGAGTGAGGGAAGCCGCCTTCGAGCGCTGTCCTGTCATCCCCGGCGGCGCACGACGGCAACTGCGCCTCGCCCTCTGGGCAGCCGGCACCGTCATCGACGGGGGAGCGGGGTCGATGACGGCGCCGATCGCTGAAGCACAGCTTCAGGTCAGGAGTTTGGCCTTCGCTTTGTCGAACTCCTCCGGCGTGAGCGAGCCGTTGTCCTTGAGTTCGGCGAGTCTGGCGAGTTCTGCCACGTGGCTGCCGCTGGCGCTGCCCTCTGGCTGGCCCGCTGCGTCCCGGACGTACGACCTGAAGGCGGCTTCCCGCTCCTGAGCCGCGTCCATGTCCCGCTGGCCCATCGATTTCCCGCGGAAGATGACATACAGCAGGACGCCGAGGAAGGGCAGGATCAGCGCCAGGATCAGCCAGCCTGCCTTGGCCCACCCGTTCATGTCGTGGCTGCGGAAGATGTCCGTGATCACCTTGAACAGCAGGAAGAGCCACATGATCCAGATGAAGAACCAGAGCATGGTCCAGAAGAGATTGAGCAGTGGGTAGTCGTCCATAGTCCGCTCCATGGGTTCGACAGGGCGCTCCGTGCGCCCGGGGCTCGGCCGGAACACCCCGATCCCTAACAGTCATAACACCGGCGATCGCTCCCCGCGCGCGGGGAGCGACCGGCCCGGGCCATCGGTGTGAGGGCTCGGCCTGGTGCGGACAGCCATGGCGGTGCCGGGGCCGGTGATGGGGCGAGCAGCCGGTGCACCGCCCGCGCCGTGACTGGCGGCGCGCAGTGTGGCTTCCTCCGGCGGCAGAGGGTGCCCTCGGGGCACCCGCGATGGTGCGGGCGGTCCTCTGGTTCGGGCCGGTCGACCCGCGGGGCCCGATGCGCGCCTGTGCGTGTAGGGAACGCCGCTCCGGCCGAAGGTGGACTTGGCCATCAGGGAGATCCCTGAGGTGACGATCCGTCGCATCCGCCTGAAGTAGCAGTAGTTGAGGTCCATGGGGTGATTCCCCCACCGCCCGCGCACACCAGAGTGGTCATGTACCGCACACCTGATGAAAGGACCGCTCTCGTGCGCATGCGGAGAATCGCTTCGCTGCTGTCCCTGGGCATCGTCGCCACCGTCCTGCCGGGCGTCACACCCGCGCAGGCAGCCACCCCGTCCACCTCGGCCTCCACGGAGAGTCATCCGGCGCAGAAACCCAGTTGGCGTCGGTGTGACCGAGCGCAGCCCGCAGCCTTCCAGTGCGCGACCATCAAGGTGCCGCTGGACTATCGCAAGCCGGCGGGTCGAAAGATCGAGGTGGCGATATCGCGGTACAAGACATCGAAAGCCGCGAAGCGCCACGGGGTCCTGCTGTTCAACCCGGGGGGTCCGGGGGGTGAGGGCCTCGACATGCCTTTGATGGCACTACAGATGTTGTCGAAGTCCGTGCGCGAGAGGTACGACCTCATCGGCTTCGACCCGCGGGGCGTCGGTCACAGCACGCCCGTGACCTGCGGTCTGACCGAGGCCGAAGGTGATCCGGTACGCCCCTACAAGCGGGCCACCTTCGACCGTGATGTGGCCTGGGCCCGGAAGGTGGCCCGCAAGTGCCGGGCGAGGTCAGGAGATTTGCTGCCCTTCATCACCACCCGCAACACCGCCCGCGATATGGACGCCATCCGTGCCGCCCTCGGCGAGCGCAAGATCTCCTACCTCGGCTACTCCTACGGCACCTACCTGGGTGCCGTATACACCCAGATGTTCCCCCGGCGCTCCGACCGGATGGTTCTGGACAGCGGCGTGGACCCTGCCCGGATCTGGCGGGGGATGATCCAGGTGTGGGCTTCGGGGGCGGAGCCCGTCTTCACACGCTGGACGAAGTGGGCCGCCAGGCGGGACGCCGAGTACCACTTGGGGACCACCCCGACAGCGGTGTCCAGAAAGTTCTGGCGTCTGGTCGCCCGTGCCGAGCGCGAGCCGATCGTCATCGACGGACAGAAGTTCACCGGCGACGACATCCGCAGCGCACGTGCGGTGTTCTTCAGTCTCCAACCGGCGGCCGAGTTCGTCGCGGCACTCAACGAGGGTGCGGCGGGTCGGTCCGCGCACCTGCCGGAGCTGCCCGTGGCTCCTCTTGACGGGAAGGTCGGGCCGGCCCGTACCGTTCCCGCGGACAACGGTGCCGCCGCCTTCTTCGCCGTGATCTGCGCCGACACGCGCGCATGGCCGCGAGAGCCCGCGCAGTACCGCCGGGACGCGGTCCGGGATCGGGCCAGGTACCCGCTGTACGGTGACTTCGTCTCCAACATCACCCCCTGCGCCTTCTGGCAGAAGGGCGTCGAACCCGCGACACGGGTGCGCAACGAGGTGCCCGTGCTGACCGTGCAGAACGAGTGGGACTCCCAGACCCCTCTGGCCAGCGGTCGCGGTCTGCACCGGGCCCTGATGGGTTCGCGCATGGTCACGGTCGACGAAGGAGAGGGGCACGGCGTCTACCTACTCGCCGAGAACTCCTGTGTGGACGAGAAGGTCGACAGGTATCTCACTGGTGGGCGGCTCCCGTCCCGTGACGTCACCTGCGGGGCTGCGCCTCCTCGCGCCGAACGGCACGGCACGGTCTTTCCTGAACTGCCGCGCTTCCCGTTGGATCCCGCTCGGTTCTGAGCCGGTCCTCGCGGTGCCTCGGGTGCCAAACGGTGTCCGGGCGTCGAGTGTCGGGCACCACAGCCTCGTTGGGACGTCGCTGCGGAGCCTGCGTCCGGACTGGGACCGCGCCCCGCTGCCTCTGGCGCCACCCTTTCGCCTGGCCGCGTGAGCCGGCGCGTAGACGACGCGGCGGTCCTCGGCCGCCGGCCCCGCCAGCCGCCCGCTGCATGCGGTTCATCACCGCGTGGCGGGGGCGGCTCGGCGGGCCGATCGTGCGGGCGGGTGGCCGCGAGGCGACCGTGCCGCTACTCGGTCAGCAGGTCCGCCCGTAGGCGCGAGAGCAGACGTGAAAGCAGGCGGGACACCTGCATCTGCGAGATGCCGAGATCGGCTCCGATCTCGGCCTGGGTCATGTCCTGACCGAACCGCATCTGCAGGATGCGCCGGTCGCGATCGCCGAGGTCCTCAAGGAGGGGGGCGAGGGCATGGAAGTTCTCCACGAGTTCGAGCGCGGGGTCGCTCTCGCCCACCACGTCGGCCAGGGACCGTGCCTGGTGCCCGGCGCTGGCCTGTTCCTCTGACTGCGCGGGTGCGTCGAGGGAGTCGGTGGAGTAGCCGTTGGCGGCCACCAGGCCCTCCAGCACCTCTTCTTCGGTGCGCTCCAGGTGAGTGGCGATCTCCTTGACCGTCGGAGCCCGCCCGAGCACCGCGGTGAGTTCGTCCCGGCACTTGGCCAGTTCGATGCGCAGTTCCTGGAGCCGTCGCGGAACCCGTACGGCCCAGGTCGAATCCCGGAAGAACCGTTTGATCTCCCCGATGATGTACGGCAGTGCGAGGGTGGAGAATTCGACGTCCCGACCGGGGTCGAAGCGGTCGATGGCCTTGATCAGGCCGATCGTTCCGACCTGGACTATGTCCTCCATCTCCATGGAGCCGTCGGCACCTTCGGCGCGGGTGCGAAACCGGCGGGCCGCGAAGTGCACGAGTGAGACGTTCATCTCAATGAGCGTGTTGCGTGCGTACTGGTAATCCTGAGTGCCCTCCTCCAGCGTCTGGAGGCGGGCGAAGAACAGCTTCGACAGTTCCCTCGCGTCGGCCGGCGCGACGTCGCGTGCCTGGGCGATCTGTGGCAGCTCCGCGTCGGGGTCCACGGGGCTGTCCTGCCCCGGGATCTGTGGCCCTTGTGGCGCCTTCGTGCTCGGCGCGGGTGCATCGGGATCGGTAAGGAGAGTGCGGGTGGCGGAAATGGGCATGGGCCTTCCTTCCGTGGGTGAGCGGGCACGCAGGTGCCCTTCTGTCCGGCTCGACCGTATCCCATGCAACTTTTTGTATGACTTCGTCAAGTGGGCACCTGGTCACCCTCGGTGAGATCCGCACTCTTCGAGACGGTCGAACACCCCTGCTCGGCGTCGCCGCCGGCGCTTCGAAGCGGCTCGGCAAAGCCGCTGGGACACGCTGCGTAGCGGGGCAGGGGGTGCCGGCCCGGCTTCTGGGTGGCCTCAGCGGACCTGCGTCGCGAGGGTTGCGAAATCGTTCCATGGCAGAGCCGGTGGGCGCGGGTCCCACACCTTCTGGGCAAGTGCGGCCAGTGGCATCCGGATGCCCCGTGCCACCTGCTCCGCCGTCTGCGCCTGGGACAGGTCGCACCACACCGCCAGCCGAGCCCCCAGTATCTGGTCGGCGTACTGGGCGGGAACCGCGGTGCTTCCGCGCAGCACGCGCGGCGTCCACTGCTCGTAGATCCGGCGGCCGGTCGGGTAGGCGAACTGGTTGGGCTCGCCGAGCACGTAGTAGAGATACTCGTCGTTGAGGTTGACCAGCCGGCGCCCCTCTCGCAGGTACTCCACGGGTTGGCGGGCTCCCAGTTCCTTACCGGTCCAGTACTCCACCTGGAGATCCTGGTCCGCTCGGGCCACGCCGTTGGAGAAGAACCCGTCGTTCCACGCGCCCAACTGCTTGCCGGAGGGGCGGACCACGGCCGCGCGGTCGTTCAGCCATCCCGTCGCCAGGTCCTGCACCCTCGCCTGTGCCCCGTACCGCTGCCGGGCGGCGCTGGCCAGTTGGGGGAAGGACGCCTGCGGGTCCTTGACCACGAGCGCCTGGTACTCGTCCGCGCCCAGGTGCCAGTAGCCGCCTGGGAAGAGCGGCACGAACTCGCGCAGCAACTCGTCCATCAGCTCCGCGGCGGCGGGGTTGGATATGTCGACGGCGCCCTTGACAGCCCGTCCCCGTACGTCGCGCAGTTGCAGTTCGGGGTGGGCGCGGAGGACGGCGCCGAGGTGGCCGGGGGAGTCGATCTCGGGGACGAGGTCGATGTGCAGGCTGCTCGCCAGGGCGACGATCCGGCGCACCTCCGCCTTCGTCAGGTGTACCGCGGAAACGATCTCCGGATGGGTGTCGGATTCGATGCGGAAGGCCTGGTCGTCGGAGAAGTGCAGGCCGAGTTGGTTGAGCTTGAGGTCGGCCATCTCGCGCAGCCGCTGCTCGATCCAGGCGGCCGAGAAGTGCTTGCGGGCGATGTCCAGGTTCAGGCCCCGCTGCGGACGGTCCGGCGCGTCGTGGACCGTCCCCTCACCCGTGCCCCCGCCGGTGCGCACTGCCTGCTTCAGCGTCCGGGTGCCGTAGAAGACGCCGGCCTCGTCCGGTCCGGTGATGCGTACCTGGCCGTCGTGCGTGGCGAGGGTGTAGGACTCGGGGGCGCCGTTGCCGGACGCGTCCAGGGAGAGCAGTACGTCGCCGGGGCCCGCCGCGCCGTCCGCGGCGAAGCCCAGCTTCAACTCGCGTGCGAGAAGTTGCCCCTCGTCGGTCAGCGCGGCGCTGTTCGCGGGGACGACCACCCGGGAGCCGCTCGTGGGCTTCCAGCCTGGCCCGCGGGCTGCCTGGAACTCACGGACGGCGGGTACGGTGGCCGGCGCGGTGGACAGGGCGTAGCTGCGGCTCGGCGAAGGGCTCGGGGGCGTTGCCGGGGAGGCGTTCTGAGGAGACGTCCCGGGCGCGGCGTCCCGGGGGGTGGCGGTGGCGCTGCTCGACGGCCCCGCCACGTCGGCCCGGGCGGCGCAGCCCGAGCCGACCAGCGACAGGGTCAGCGCGGCCACGGCCGCTATGAGGGAGTGACTTCTTCCGGTTTGGCGCATCACTCGCCCATGGTCCCCCACCGAAGTGACCCCCGGCTCGTTCGATCACCAGTGGGGGCACTGACACCGATGTGGTGTCAGGGGCGCACGCCGGTGGGGTGTCCCGGGTGGGGCGGGGCGGTGGACACGGGGCAGCCCTTGGGAGCGGGGCGGGCCGGATCCCTTGGATCAGGGGGCGACCGGGAGCTGTCGTTTGTGTTCCGTCATGCGGTAGCGCCGCAGAATGGTGGCGAATGTCTCCTCGCCCACCGGCTTGCCTTCCAGGAAGTCGTCGATGTCCTCGTAGCTCACCCCGAGCGCGTCCTCGTCCGGCTTTCCGGGGTCGAGGGTCTCCAGGTCGGCGGTGGGCGTCTTCCATACGAGCGCCGTGGGGGCACCGAGCCGTTCGGCCACGGCGCGTACCCGACGCTTGGTGAGGCCGGTCAGGGGAACCAGGTCGGCTGCGCCGTCGCCGTGCTTGGTGAAGAACCCGGAGACGGCCTCGGCGGCGTGGTCGGTACCGACGACCAGCCCCTCGTGCGCTCCCGCGACGGCGTACTGCGCGATCATCCGCTGGCGGGCCTTGATGTTGCCGTGGACGAAGTCCTGGTGGTGGGCGTCACGGAAGGACACCCCGCCGGCGACCGCAGCATCCAGCGCGGCGTCGCTGGCCGGCTTGATGTCGGTGGTGATGACCTGGTCGGCGCGGATGAAGTCCAGGGCGAGCTGTGCGTCCCGTTCGTCCGCCTGGACCCCGTAGGGAAGGCGCATGGCGAAGAACCTCGCGTCGTGGCCGCCTTGCCGGGCCCGCTCCACGGCCAACTGGCACAGTCTGCCGGTGGTGGTGGAGTCCACTCCGCCGCTGATGCCGAGGACGAGCGATCGCAGGCCGGTCGACGTCAGCCGTTCGGTCAGGAAGGTCACCCGGCGTTCGATCTCCATCGCGGGGTCGAACTCCACGGGCACTCGGAGGTCCCTGGCGATTTCCTGCTGCAAGGCGATGGACGCCGGTGCCGTCACGGCTGCTCCTCCTGGTTGGTCGGGGTGCGCGAAAGGGGGGCCGGGGCGTCGCGCCCCGGTCCCCTGTGGCGATGACTCTATGCCTCGCCGGAACCCTCAGGTGATGGAGGTGTCACCGAAGGACTCCAGCAGGACGCGCAGGCCGTCCCCGATCCGCTCGCATTCCGTCCGGTCCAGGGCCTGGAGCATCCGCACCTGGTTGCTCAGGTGGGCACTCATGACGGTTTCGGTCACCTCGTGACCGTGCGGGGTGAGCCTGATCCGCACCGTACGTCGGTCCCCGTCGTCCCGGACCCGCTCCACCAGCCCCTTGGTCTCCATGCGGTCGATGCGGTTGGTGATGGCGCCCGAGGTGACCATGGCGGCTTTGAGGAAGGCGCCGGCGGTCAGTTCGTAGGGCGGTCCGGAGCGGCGCAGGGTGGCGAGGACGTCGAACTCGCCGTGTTCCAGGCCGTGCTGTGCCATGAACGCCCGGTACTCACGGTCCAGGACCCGGCCCAGGCGTTGGATGCGGCCGAGGAGCTGGACCGACCAGAGGTCGTCGGCGAGCTCCGGTCGTTCCTGTCGCCATTGCTCGACGATCGCGTCGACTGCGTCGCTCATGATCCGCACATCCCTTCAACGTGAACCATCTCAACGTTAAGGCACTTGACGTTGAAGCGGTCGTCGCTGTTTTATCTCAACGTTGAGATAATCAACCTTGAAGGATGCTTATGTCTCATCTCCGCACACGGCTGGGAGCCACCACGGCGACGGCTCCCGCCCCGCCCCGCAAGGTCCCCGCGCTCTGGCTGGCCCTGTTGGCGACCCCGTTCGCCGCCGGGGCCAACAGCCCGGTGTTGATCCTTCCGGACATCGCCTCTTCCCTGGCCATCCCCACCGCCTCGGCCACCTGGTTCGTCACAGCGTTCGCCTGGGGTGCCGCCATCGGCACCCCCCTCCTGGCCGGTCTGCTCAGACAGCGCGGAGCGCGCACGGCCCTGTGGACCTCCACGGCGCTCCTCACGGTCGGCACCCTCCTGCTGGCCACAGCCCCCTGGCTGCCCCTGGCCCTGGTCGGACGCGTCGCCCAGGGGACCGGCGGCGCCGGACTGATCACCGTCGCCATGGGCCTCGCGGGAACGGCGCGCCGGATGGGCGTCATCGCAGCCGGCTTCGGAGTCCTCGGGGCTGCGGGGCCGCTCCTCGGCTCGTTGGCCGCCGACGCATCCACCTGGCGGGTGCCCCTCTCCTTCTCCGCGCTGGCGCTGCTGGCGCTCCCCGTGGTCGCCGGCGCGCTCCCCGCCGATGCGACCGCGGGCCCCCGAGTGGACTTCGACGCCCGCGGCGCCCTCGCCCTGGTCGGCCTCGTCACCGCGGCCGTGGCCATCCCACTCGCACCACTCGTCGGAGCCGCCGCCGCTCTGATCAGCGCCCTCCTCCTCGCCCTGCACGTGCGGGCGCGCCCGGAAGGCTTCGTTCCCGCTGAGCTGCTGCGCACCCCGGCCTTCGGGGCCGCCGCCCTCCTGGCCAGCGCGTTGTCCACCTGCTATTTCGCACTGCTCTTCGCCGTGCCCCACCTGCTCGCCTCGCGCACCGACTGGTCCGACCGCGTCATCGGTGCCGGCCAACTGGTGGCGCTGCTCACCGGCGCCATCCTCTCGTGGCTGCTGGCAGCCGCCTCCTCGCGGCTCGGGCGGGCCAGGGTGCTCGCAGTCCTCGTGCTCCTCGGCCTGACCGCCCCCCTCATGGCAGCCCTCGCGCCCTGGGGCGCCGCCCTGCTGCTGGCCGCCGGGGTGGCCGTGTTCACGACGACGGCGGGAAACGCGACCCTGTCGATGCAGGCGGCCGAGGCCGCCCCGACGGCGATCCGTCCTACCGCCATCGGCCTGTTTACCCTCTGCTACCAGATGGGTGGCGCCTTCGGGCCGGCGATCACCACCTTGGTGGTACTCAGCTGAAAGAAGGGCCGATCGCCTTGCGCACCCCGCTGCGGCCAGGTGCGGCGCCGGGAGCCGGGCGGGGCCGCGGCGCCGCCACGAGCGATTCGTCGTGCGTGCTTGCCGACGCCACCCGGACCGGCGGTGGTTGACTGAGGACATGCCGCTCGATGACTACGGCGTCCTGTCCGGAACACTCCAGCACCACTTCCGCGACCAGCCCGATACGCAGGGCCGCTGGTTCCACATCAATTTGGAGGTCGACACACCCGCAGGGCGCTATCGGTGCGCCGTCGATGTGGACAGCAAGCAGTCCACCACCGGCGTGCAGTGGAAGACGCTCACCATGGAGGCGGCGGCCCTCGGCCCGGTGGCCGGGCTGGGGCCGGGCTATCAGGACCTGGTCCGCAGGGCCGGAACGGGCGCCTTGGACTACCTGCGGCACCCGGCCCTCGCCGGGCGTACTGGCTGCCTCGCCCGCGCCGTCCCCGAGCGTCTGCGGGAAGCGGTCGAGCGAGTGAACGCGTCCCGTCCTTGGGCTTCCGGCTCCAACCTGGACGCCGCCGAGGCCTTTGAGCCCATCCTGGTTCCCGGACGGACCGTACTTGTCTTCGGTGAACCCTTCAGCCAGGGACTGGGCATGCACAACATCCACCAGAACCAGGGTGACCCGTACGGCAGTTCCTGGTGGTCGGAGAACGGCATCTGGCAGGACGGTGGCACGGCGGTCCGCCGGGACGACGGCCAGTTCGACGTCTTCCTCTCCAAGTTCTCCACCCAGGCGGAGCACACCGACGAACAAGGGCACCCGATCTCGACTTGATTCTCGAACCCGGGGCCTGAGTGAGCCTGCGCAGTGGCAACAGGTGCACACACAGCCGGCCTTCGGCTGGGCGCTGTGGTCCGGTCAAGGGGGCATGCGCACAGCTCGAAGGCCTTGGGGCGAGTTGGCTGCAGCACACCGCCCGGCAGTCTCTATGTGTCGAACTACCCGTTCCAACCAGGTGAGTTCGCCCGTCCGGCTGGATTGTGGGTGTCGAGATCGAGACCTGCCGGACCGAGCCGTCCTCAGCCGCGCGCCGGGTCAGCGTCCGCGTGCCGTGGGCCTGGAGCGTGGGGCGGGCCCACCGGCTCGGTGACACGCAGTTGGCGGAGCAGGCCGCCGTAGTCCTCGTCGTCATCGCTGATGAAGATCGGCAGCGCACCGTCGACCAGCCCGACCCCTTCGACCTTGAGCCCCGAGCTGCGGGCGAGCTCCAGTGGCGGATCGACCGGCTGCAGCCGAGCCCCGAGTGGCCCACCCGTGCGTACCGTCGCTGCGTGGTAGACGGCGCTGTCGAAGGGGCCGAGGTCGCCGGGGTCGTAGGCGGAGGAGATGTAGAGATTGCCCTTGTTGTCGATGTCGAGGCCCGAAGCGGGCCGTGCACCCGGCGGATTGGGCGCGGTGAAGGACACCGATGTCCACTTCCGGCCGAACCTGATCCCGCCGTCCTCGGTGATCGTCAGGTGGGTCATGTTGATACGGGTGGTGTCGCTTCCCTGCGCCCGCTCGGCGTACACGAAGTAGTCCCTGCCGCGCACCGTCGCGACGCCAGTCGCCTCCACGTTCACGAGCGGCTCGGGCGTCGCGGGCCAGGGCACCGAGCCGGCGATCTTGACGTTGAGGTCTTCGTCCCACCGGGCGAGGTAGATGGTGGGGTCGGGATCAGTCCCGTCCGCGTTGCTCTCCACCAGCAGTGCCTCATTGCGGTGCGGCACCCGGGCGATGCTTTCCAGGTCGTTCGGCACGCTTGGGAACTTGACGTCGAGTTCCTTGACGATGATGCCGTCGGTGTTGACGGGTGTCCGTACGATCGAGAGGCGTGGCAGATCGCGCTCGGCGTCGTTGTCCCGGGTGTCGTGGCAGACCAGGAACGTTTCTTGGGGCTGCTCAGCGTTGCCCGTGCTGGCGAGCCAGGCGATGCCGCTGAACTCGCGCGGCGCCCTGACCTCGCCCCGTCCAGGAGATGAGGGGTCGGCGGGGTGGTCGCCGCCGCCCGCGGTGAGGGCGAGAGCACCTAGCCCGGCGACGGCCGGCAGTAGCCTGCGTGCAAGGGACCGACCTCGCATCAAATGTCCTCCCGTAGCGCGGCGGGCACGGCCGCCGGGCCCGCTCGGGACGAAACGCTAGAGCACCTGCCTACGGGCCCGGCCCAGGCGTTGCCGGAGACGACGCGCGAATGTGAATTCCCCCGGAGGGAGCGCGGCTGATCGAGGGAAGAGCGTCTCGGGGCTGAGCGGGCGGCGAGTTCCTGCGCTACCGCGCGGGGCCGCCCGCCCTGTTGCGGGGGGTGCCTCTATGTCTTTCGTCAAGGCGCCTGTGTGGGGTTTGGGGTGGTTCGGGGTTGCTGGGGTTATGCGGCGAGTTCGACGTCTTTCG
>NZ_JBIAGC010000042.1:0-53402 GCF_042869595.1 Streptomyces sp. NPDC006879 | reverse complement strand
AAGGTGCTGACGGGTGCGCTGGCGAGCATTGACCCGAACACGCCGGACGGGCGGCTGATGCTTCAGGTGGTGGGCGCCATGGCGGAGTTTGAGCGCAGCTTGATCAAGGACCGGACTCGGGCGGGTCTGGACGCTGCTAGGGCTCAGGGGCGTACTGGTGGCCGTCCGGCGGTGATGGACGCTGACAAGCTCGCTGCGGCCCGTGCACGGCGCGCCAAGGGTGAGAGTGTCACGGCGGTCGCGAAGGTGCTGGGGGTGTCTCGGGCGACGCTGTACCGGGCGCTGAGCGACGACGTGTAGTCGACCGGATGAAGAGGCCGTCTGCCCGCTGGGGTGGGCGGCTTCATCGTGTGGTCCCGAGGTGGCTGGTGACGAAGTGACGGTTTGATGTGTGATCTAGATATCTCTAAAGAAACATATAGGGAAAACAGGATCAGCCACCAAATCATCACTCCGTCACGGACGGATTGCCGTGCGCAGCCCTCTTGGCCCTGTAGGGCGGAGCACATCGAAAGTTCCCGGCGCACGCCCGCTGGCGATCCCGGCCCAAGCTCGACGTGCGCGCGCTAGGTGTGACGCCGTTTTCGGCCCCTATCTGTCGCTGGCCTGTGGAAAAGCGCTCAGGTAGGGGCGAGAACGATGCACTTAAGGGGTGGGGAGTGCCCCCTTAACGCAGAGGTCAGGGACCGGAACGTAATGGCAGTCCCGTTCACTTACGGGTTTCAAGGTTCCGAGCCTCTGCCCGGTCCCACAGTTCCTCGCTGTGCTCCGCGAACCGGTCGAACATGCCCCCGCTGCCATGGCGGCGCAGGTGTAGGAGCGGAGAGTCGTGCCCCACGAGACGCGCAAGATGCGGCGTCACCAGGGCGTCACTGTCGAACCGGAAGACGGACAGGCCCACATGGTTGATGGCGTCCAGAGGGGCCGAGAAGCGCGTTTCCACGCCTTCCAGAGGTCCGAGGCGGTCAAGGTGTTCCAGGGTGATCCTGATCCGTGTGGAGACGGACAAGGCAACGTCCTCGATCGTCTCCCGCTGAAGGGTCACCTCTCCGTCCGGATCTCCCACGAGGAACCGCACGCGGCACCCGGACTCGGCTTTGCGCCGGATCGTGTCGGCGAAGTGGGGCACCTGAGTCCAGAAGAAGTAGTTCGTGTAGCCCGCGAGGAAGAGCTCCGCGCTCGCTGACTCGACAAGCTCAGTCCAGACCGTTGACGGGCATGCGGACCTATAGGGGTAGCTATGGACTAGTTCACGGTCGGTTCCGGTCTTCACGCGCTCCTGTACAGCCTTTGGCCACAACATCTCTTCGTCCACTCCAAGCGCCCGACAGGCGTCCGCCCGATTCCTTGCGTGTGGTGTCAGATCAGGGTTGCTCAGCCATCGTTCCACCTGTTTCGCAGATACCCCCACCCGGTACGCAAGCTGGCGGGGGGACAAGCCCGCGTCGTCCATGGCGGACTGAAGAGCAGCGTTCAAGTCAACCCCTCCGCTTTGACCTTTTGGACTTTCTTTGACCCTAGCGCCCAACGTCCCAACTGTCCCCAGTGCGGGGTGAGATGCGTCCTCAAGGGTGGGTCACGATCCCGCTATGACCGAACCCACGCGATACAGCACGTCACCGGTTGATCTGCCGTTGCGCCTGGAGCCGGAACCGATGCCGGTTGAGGGGTGCCCCGGCTGCACGGAGCTTGCCGCCGTACGGGACCGTGCCCGTGCTGGGGGCGACATGACGACGGTCTCTGACTGCAACGTCCTGCTGCGCCGACACCCGGAGGGGCACCGGTGACCCCCCGCGACGGCGGAAGCGCCCCGGTGGACGATGGATGGCCGTTACTGACCCTGCGGGTGTCTCGGGACTCCGGGCGCACGTGGGGCGCTCAGAGGGTCGTGCGCAGCGCTGAGGACCTGACTCCGATGTTGTCCTCCGCGTGGCCGCTCTGCCAGTGCCCGAAGTGCGGCAAGCGCCCGTAGCGGCCATCAAGCGGCCCCGTCCGGCGACGGCGAGTACCACTGTCGGGCGGGGCTTCCTGCTGTACAGGGGCCTGTACGTACCCTGAGAGCTGAGAGCCCACCTGCGACGAAAGCGGCCCAGCAATGCGCGTGTATGTCCCCCTAACCCTCTCCGGACTCTCTGAGGCGTACCGGTCCGGTGAGCTAGGACCCGCCCCGCTTACTGCCTACGCGGTCACGCCCGCACTGCGAGAGTGGTTGACATACTCCGACGACATCGAGGAACTGGAGTACGCGGCGCTCAGCCGGGCCGCCGCCGCGTCCCTGCGCCTGCTGGCCGGTGAGCCGGACGCGCCGCGCCGCCGGGTGGTGGTGGCCGTGGACGTTCCCGACCGGGCGGCGACGGCCGACCCCGACACGGGCCTGGACGCCTCGACGCTCGGCGAGGTGCGGGTCCTGGGCCCGGTGCCCCTGGCCGAGGCCGCCGCGGTGCACGTGGACGCCGATGACGCCGAGCCCGATGTGGATGCCGCCGCCGCCGCGTTGGGCGCCGCCGACCACGGTGACGACGACGCACAGTTCACGGTGGACGGTGCGGAGGACCACGAGCTCCTGTGGTTCGGGGTCCAGGAGGTCCCCAACCTCATCTGACCGGGCAGCCCTCCTCGGTCGAGGGGTACCCGGCGCGGACGGGTACCGTCTGGGGATGGGGAAGGACCTGGACAAGCGCACCCCGCACCTGGTGTGGGACTGGAACGGGACACTGCTGCACGACATCGAGGCGGTCGTCGAAGCGACGAACGCCTCCTTCGCCGAGCTCGGTCTGGAGCCGATCACGCTCGCCCGCTACCGGGACTTGTACTGCGTTCCGGTGCCGCGCTTCTACGAGCGGCTGATGGGCCGCCTGCCCACTGACGCCGAGTGGGAGGTGATGGACGAGGCCTTCCACCGCCACTACTGGGCCCGAGCCGCTCAGGTCGGGCTCACACCGGGAGCTCGGGAGCTGTTGGCCGATTGGCAGGCCGCCGGGATGACGCAGTCCTTGCTGTCCCTGGCACCCCATGAACACCTGGTCCCGCTGGTGCGCACGCACGGCATCGAGGCCCACTTCATCCGGGTGGACGGGCGTCTGGGGCCCTCCCACACCGGTAAGTCCGACCATCTGGTGAGACACCTGAGGGCGCTGGAGGGTGTTCTGCCCACCCGGACGGTGGTGCTCGGTGACGCCGTGGACGATGCGGTGGCCGCCGCGAGCGCCGGGGCGAAAGCGGTGCTCTACACCGGGGGCTCACACAGCCGGGCCAGCCTTGAGGCGGCCGGTGTGCCCGTCGTCGATTCCCTGGAGGAGGCGGTGCGCACCGCCGAAGAGCTTCTCGGGTGAGGGGCCCCGTAGGCGGCTGACCGCCGCGGTCAGCCCAGCGGCGCCTTGGAGCGCAGGACGGTCATGAACTCCCTCATCCACGCCGAGTGGTCGGGCCAGGCGCGGGCGGAGACCAAGGTGCCGTCCACGACGGCTTCAGAGTCCTCGAACCGCGCTCCGGCAGCCCGCATGTCGAGCTCCAAGGCGGGGTAGGCGGTCACTCGGCGCCCGTCGAGCACGCCGGCGGCGGCGGTCATCAGCGGGCCGTGGCAGATCTGGGCGACGGGCCGGTCCGAACTGGTGAAGGCACTGATGATCCTTCTCAGGTCCGGATCGTTGCGCAGGTACTCGGGGGCTCGGCCGCCGGGGATGACGAGGGCCACGTACTGGTCGGGATCGACCTCGGAGAAGGCCAGGTCGGAGGGCCAGGTGTAGCCGGGCTTCTCGGTGTACGTGTCGAAGCCGTCCTCGAAGTCGTGGACGACGAACCGCAGCTTCTTGCGGGACGGGGCGGCGATGTGGACCTCGTAGCCCTCTTCGCGTAGCCGCTGGTAGGGGTAGAGGACCTCAAGGGCCTCCCCGGCGTCGCCGGTCACGATCAGGATCCTCGCTGCCATGGCTGCTCCTGGACGGCTGGTCGATGACCCTGGTGCGGACCCACCAGGGCCCCGCCCACCCTGCCCATTCCGGGTGAGTCTGCCAAGAGGGCGCGCGTCGCTGTCCAGAGTGTCAAAGTTCGGCCCGGTGTTTTGTACACATGCAGCCCATGACGAGAGGTGGGGGTAGGGCGATAGCCTTGTCCCGTGATCAGCGCGATATGCCGCGGGGGCAGTGGAGCCCCCCGGCCCCTCTCAGCCATGGCTGAGGGACCCCGCCCGGCGCACGGATACCGTGCCCGGGCCTTCGCCGATTTCCCTGCCGGGGTCTCCCCGCTCGCTGCGGCCGAATCCGCCCCGGCTGTTTCCCGCCACGACTCGGCGTCGAGCCCGACCGCGCAGTATTGGTCGCGGCGCCCCGTCATCTTTCTTCACCTACGTCACGCAACGGCGCGCGACAGGAGCCAGAGGACATGCAGACCAAGCTGGACGAAGCAAAGGCCGAGTTGCTCGCACGGGCGGCCCGGGTAGCTGAGAACAGCCCGGCCGGGGGGCTACTTCCGACTGGGTCCGGAGACAAGCGCGGGGAGGGGCCCGATCGGGACACCGTGCTTTCCTACCTCCAGCGCTACTACCTGCACACCGCTCCGGAGGACCTCACCGACCGCGATCCCGTGGACGTGTTCGGTGCGGCGCTCTCGCACTACCGGCTGGCCGAGAACCGCCCCCAGGGCAAGGCGAGCGTGCGCGTGCACACCCCCACCGTCGAGGAGAACGGCTGGACCTCCAGCCATTCCGTGGTGGAGGTCGTCACGGACGACATGCCCTTCCTGGTCGATTCCGTCACCAACGAGCTCTCCCGCCAGGGCCGGGGCATCCACGTGGTGATCCACCCCCAGGTCGTGGTGCGCCGTGACGTCACCGGCAAGCTGATCGAGATCCTCGGCGCCGACTGCGGCCACTCCTCACCCGAGCGCCACGTCGCGCCGAACGGCACCACCGCCCAGAGCCTGCCGGCCGAGCGTCCCCACGACGCGCTGGTCGAGTCGTGGATCCATGTGGAGATCGACCGGGAGACCGACCGCGCTGACCTCAAGCAGATCACCGCCGATCTGGAACGCGTCCTGTCCGACGCCCGCGAGGCCGTGGAGGACTGGGGCAAGATGCGGGCCGCGGCGAACCGGATCGCCGACGAGCTCCCTGACGAGCCCACCGCTGCCGACCTGCGTGAACACGAGCTGGACGAGGCTCGTGAACTGCTGCGTTGGTTGGCCGACGACCACTTCACCTTCCTCGGTTACCGGGAGTACAACCTGGTCGACGGGGATGCGCTGAGCGCCATTCCGGGCACCGGCCTGGGGATCTTGCGCTCCGACCCGCACCACAGCGGCAAGGAGGACGGCCACCCCGTCTCCCCGTCCTTCAACCGGCTGCCCGCCGACGCCCGGGCCAAGGCCCGTGAGCACCGCCTGCTGGTGCTCACCAAGGCCAACAGCCGCTCCACCGTGCACCGCCCCAGCTACCTCGACTACGTCGGCGTGAAGAAGTTCGACGCCGAGGGCAACGTGATCGGCGAGCGCCGCTTCCTCGGCCTGTTCTCCTCCGCCGCCTACACCGAGTCGGTGCGGCGCGTCCCGGTCATCCGCCGCAAGGTCGCCGAGGTCCTGGACGGCGCCGGCTTCTCCCCGCACAGCCACGACGGCCGCGACCTGCTCCAGATCCTGGAGACCTACCCGCGCGACGAACTGTTCCAGACCCCCGTCGAACAGCTGCGTTCCATCGTGACCAGCGTGCTCTACCTCCAAGAGCGCCGCCGGCTGCGCCTGTACCTGCGCCAGGACGAGTACGGCCGCTACTACTCGGCCCTCGTCTACCTGCCCCGGGACCGCTACACCACCGGCGTCCGGCTGCGCCTGATCGACATCCTCAAGGAGGAGCTCGGCGGCATCAGCGTGGACTTCACCGCCTGGAACACCGAGTCGATCCTCTCCCGCCTCCACTTCGTCGTCCGTGTCCCGCAGGGCACCGAACTGCCGGACCTCACCGAGACCGACGTCGAGCGCATCGAGGCCCGGCTGGTGGACGCGGCCCGGTCCTGGGCCGACGGCTTCCAGGAGGCGCTGACGGCCGAGCTCGGCGAGGAACGCGCCGCGGAGCTGCTGCGCCGCTACGGCTCGGCCTTCCCCGAGGGCTACAAGGCGGACCACACTCCACGGGCCGCCGTCGCCGACCTGGTCCATGTGGAACGCCTGGCGGCCTCCGGCCGCGATTTCGCGCTCTCGCTGTACGAGCCGGTCGGCGCCGGACCCGGCGAGCGCCGTTTCAAGATCTACCGCTCGGGTGAGCAGGTCTCGCTGTCCGCGGTCCTGCCGGTCCTCCAGCGGCTCGGTGTGGAGGTCGTCGACGAGCGCCCCTACGAGTTGCGCTGCGCGGACCGCACCAGCGCCTGGGTGTACGACTTCGGACTGCGCATGCCCACCGGCGGCAACGGCGACTACCGAGGTGACGATGCCCGCGAGCGGTTCCAGGACGCCTTCGCGGCGGTCTGGACGGGCGAGGCGGAGAACGACAACTTCAACACCCTGGTGCTGGGAGCCGGACTGACCTGGCGCCAGGCCATGGTGCTGCGCGCCTACGCCAAGTACCTGCGCCAGGCCCGCTCCACCTTCAGCCAGGACTACATGGAGGACACCCTCCGCAACAACGTCCACACCACCCGCCTGCTGGTCTCCCTCTTCGAGGCCCGGATGTCCCCCGGCCGCCAGGCCGCCGGCACCGAGCTGATCGACGCGATGATGGAGGAGCTCGACGGCGCGCTGGACCAGGTCGCCTCGCTCGACGAGGACCGCATCCTGCGTTCCTTCCTGACCCTGATCAAGGCCACGCTGCGGACCAACTTCTTCCAGAACGACGAGGCGGGCGAACCGCATACGTACGTGTCGATGAAGTTCGACCCGCAGGCCATCCCCGATCTGCCGGCACCCCGCCCGGCCTACGAGATCTGGGTGTACTCGCCGCGGGTGGAGGGCGTCCACCTGCGCTTCGGCAAGGTCGCCCGTGGCGGTCTGCGCTGGTCCGACCGGCGCGAGGACTTCCGCACCGAGATCCTCGGCCTGGTCAAGGCACAGATGGTGAAGAACACCGTCATCGTGCCGGTCGGCGCCAAGGGCGGCTTCGTCGCGAAGAACCTCCCCGACCCGGCGGTGGATCGCGACGCCTGGCTGGCCGAGGGCATCGCCGCCTACAAGACCTTCATCTCGGCGCTCCTCGACATCACCGACAACATGGTCGGCGGCGAGGTCGTACCCCCGAAGGACGTGGTGCGCCACGACGAGGAGGACACCTACCTGGTCGTCGCCGCGGACAAGGGCACCGCGACCTTCTCCGACATCGCCAACCAGGTCGCCGAGGCCTACGGTTTCTGGCTGGGCGACGCCTTCGCCTCCGGCGGTTCGGCCGGCTACGACCACAAGGGCATGGGCATCACGGCCCGCGGTGCCTGGGAGTCGGTCAAGCGGCACTTCCGCGAGCTCGGCCACAACACCCAGACCGAGGACTTCACGGTCGTCGGCGTCGGCGACATGTCCGGTGACGTGTTCGGCAACGGCATGCTGCTCTCCGAGCACATCCGGCTGGTCGCGGCCTTCGACCACCGACACATCTTCATCGACCCGCACCCGGACGCGGCCGTCTCCTACGCCGAGCGTCGCCGGTTGTTCGAATTGCCGCGTTCCTCGTGGGCGGAGTACGACAGCACGCTGCTGTCCGCGGGCGGCGGCATCCACCCGCGTTCGGCGAAGGCCATCCCGATCAACGCGCAGGTGCGCGAGGCCCTCGGGATCGAACCGGGCGTCACCAAGATGACGCCGGCCGAGCTGATGCAGACCATCCTCAAGGCTCCGGTGGACCTGCTGTGGAACGGTGGCATCGGCACCTACGTCAAGGCCGCCAGCGAGTCCCACGCCGACGTCGGCGACAAGGCCAACGACGCCATCCGCGTCAACGGTGAGGACCTGCGGGTCAAGGTCGTCGGTGAAGGCGGCAACCTGGGGCTGACGCAGCTGGGTCGGATCGAGTTCGCGCACCGGGGGGCCGGCGGCGCAGGTGGCAAGGTCAACACCGACGCCATCGACAACAGCGCGGGCGTGGACACCTCCGACCACGAGGTGAACATCAAGATCCTGTTGAACGCGGTCGTCACCGACGGTGACATGACGGTGAAGCAGCGCAACAGGTTGCTTGCTGAGATGACGGACGAGGTCGGCGCTCTGGTGCTGCGCAACAACTACGCGCAGAACACGGCGTTGGCCAACGCCACCGCCCAGTCCGACAGCCTGTTGCACGCCCAGCAGCGCTTCATGCGCCGCCTGGAGCGGGGCGGGCAGCTCGACCGTGCGCTGGAATTCCTGCCCAACGACCGGCAGGTCCGCGAACTGCTGAACAACGGCAGGGGCCTGTCTCAGCCCGAGCTGTCGGTGCTGCTCGCCTATACCAAGATCACCACGGCTCACGAGCTCATCACCACCGAGCTGCCCGACGACCCGTACCTGCGCCGCCTGCTGCACGCCTACTTCCCGCAGGCATTGGGCGAGAAGTTCCCCGAGCAGATCGACGGACACGCACTGCGCCGCGAGATCGTCACCACGGTCCTGGTCAACGACACCGTCAACACCGGTGGCTCCACCTTCCTGCACCGACTGCGTGAGGAGAGCGGTGCCTCGGTGGAGGAGATCGTCCGGGCGCAGCTGTCGGCCCGCGAGATCTTCGGCCTGGCCGAGGTGTGGGACGCCGTCGAGAGCCTGGACAACCAGGTCGCGGCGGATGTCCAGACCCGGATCCGGCTGCACTCGCGTCGCCTGGTCGAACGCGGCACGCGGTGGCTGCTGAACAACCGTCCGCAGCCGCTCCAGTTGGCCGAGACCATCGGGTTCTTCCGCGAGCGCGTCACCCAGGTCTGGGCGGAACTGCCCAAGCTGGTGCGCGGAGCCGACCTGGAGTGGTACCAGCGGATCTTCGAGGAGCTCACCGAGAGCGGCGTGCCCGAGGAGCTCGCGGGCAAGGTCGCCGGTTTCTCCTCGGCCTTCCCCACCCTCGACATCGTCGCGATCGCCGACCGGCTGGGCAAGGACGCCCTCGACGTCGCCGAGGTGTACTACGACCTCGCGGACCGGCTGGACATCACCCAGCTGATGGACCGGATCATCGAGTTGCCGCGGTCCGACCGTTGGCAGTCCATGGCCCGCGCCTCCATCCGGGAGGACCTGTTCGCCGCGCACGCGGGCCTGACCGCGGACGTGCTCTCGGTGGGCAACGGTGCTTCCACCCCGGAGCAGCGCTTCAAGGCCTGGGAGGAACGGAACGCGGCCATCATCACGCGAGCCCGGACCACTCTGGAGGAGATCCACGGATCGGACGCCTTCGACCTGGCGAACCTCTCGGTGGCGATGCGCACCATGCGGACCCTGCTGCGCAGCCACAGCTGAACCGTTCGGTCGAGGGGGACCGGCCACGACCGGTCCCCCCGACCGTCGCAGACGGCACGGCACGGCGCCCGGACCACACGGTCCGGGCGCCGTGCCGTTGATGCCTGCGAGGGGGCGGCGCCCTCGTTCCCCACGGGTCGGTGCGCGCGGGGTGACCCACAACAGCCGGGGCGCGCGCCGCGCTCACGCCGAAGGGCGCGGGCACCGGACACGCGCGGGCACGGACGTCCGGCCCTGGGCCCGCCGGCCCGGCGAGGATGCCCCTCGTGAGCGTGAGAGCCAGGATGCCCCTCGTGAGCGTGAGAGCCGTGGACCGGGTAGCCGTCGCAGCCTCCTTCGCCGTCGGACTCGCCGTCGGCGGATGGGGGCTGGTGCGCGGCGGGATCTGGCGGGACGAGGGAGTCACCCTCCAGGTCGGCACCCGCACCTTGCGGCAGATCAGCGAACTCATCACTTCCGTGGACGCCGTGCACGGCCTCTACTACGCCCTGATACACGTGGTCTTCGCGGCCGACCCGCGGCCGGGAGAGCTGGTCCTGCGCCTTCCGTCGGTGATCGCCGCCGCCGCGGCGGCAGCCGCCGTCACCGCTCTGGGAGCCCGACTGGCCCGGCCACGGGTCGGCCTGTGGGCGGGGCTGGGCTACACGGCGACCCCCTTCGTCAGCCGCTACGCGCAGGAAGGCCGCTCCTACGCGCTGGTGGCCTGCGCGGCGGTGCTGGCCACCTGGTTGTTCCTGAACGCCGTCGAACGCGGTGGCCGACGGCGCTGGGCGGGATACGGAGCTGCCATCGCGATTACCACGCTGCTGCACCTGTTCGCCGTGCTGTTGCTCGCGGCTCACGCGGTGACCCTGCTCCTGGGCGGAGCCGGTCGTACCCGTTGGCGCGGCTGGTCTCTGGGGTCCACCCTCGCGTTGGTCCCGGTGCTGCCGCTCGCGCTGGCCTGTCACGGGCAGAGCGGTCAGGTCGGCTGGTTGCAGCCGCCGGACGGGACGGCGGTGGGAGAGTTGGTGCTGGCCTTCGCCGGGCCCGCGTCCGCAGTGGCCGCGGTGACCTTGGCCCTCGCGCTGGTGGGCTGCCTGCCGCCGTACCGGAGCCCACGGTCCGCGCTTTCCCTGGCCTGCGTCGCGGGGCCGCTGCTGCTGCTCCCGCCGGCCCTGCTGCTCTTCGCATCGCTCGTCGAGCCCTACTACTACGACAGGTACGTGCTCTACTCGCTCGCCGGGCTGCCGTTGTTGGCCGCCGCCGGGCTCGACCGGCTGCTCTCCAGGCTGGCTCGTGGTTCCGCTCTCGTCACCCTCTGCGGCCTCGTACTGATCGCCGGCGGGTTCTGGGGGCAGTTCGCCGAGCACGAGCGGCTTCGCGGGGCAGGGTCCCGGGCGGACGACCTCACCGCGCTGTCCCGCACCGCCCAGCGGGTCATACGCCGGGGGGACGCGGTGCTGTACCTGCCCGGGTACGCGCGCCGGATCGCCCTGACCCACCCGCAGCGGTTCCGGCAGACCGAAGACGCGGCGCTGGCCGTGACCGGGCCCGGGTCGGGAACCCTGTACGGCACCGAACTCGCCGACCCGGCTCGGTTGCGCCACCGACTGGCCGGTCACGACCGGGTGTGGTTGGTGGTCATCAACCCGGCGACCCGGAAGGGCTGGCACCCCGCCAGCGCGCCGGACCGCGTCAAACTCGACCTTCTGGAGCGGGACTTCCGGCCCGACCGCGGGTTCGCCTCGGGCACGGCGGCCCGGTTCAGGCTGTACGTACGATCGCGCCATCCGGGCACGTAGGCCGGTCCGCGCCGCCGGGGACCGGGGCGCCGAGGGTACGGGCTCGGCGCCCGGGGCGTTCAGTCGAGGCTGACGGCCCCGAAGCCCCGAAAGCCGGAGGGTGCCGGAACCGCGGCGGTCGTGGCGCGGTGCGTCGCGGGAGCGGGCCGGCGGTCCGACAGGGGGACCACCGCCGGCAGGTCCTCCCGCTGGTCCAGAAAGACTCGCCGGACCACCCGCTCGGCTGCCTGACCGTCGTCGTACTGGCAAAAGCGTGCGCGGAAGGCTGCGCGCAACTGAGCGGACCGCGAACCCTGCCAGTGACCCGTGGTGAAGATGTCGATGAGTTCGTCCTCGGTGCGGGCGACGGCGCCAGGCGGGCACGTGCGCAGGTCGAAGTAGGTGCCCCGGGTCGCCTCGTAGGCCTCCCAGTCGTCCGCGTGGACCACCATGGGGCGGTCGAGCACCGCGTAGTCGAACATCAAGGAGGAGTAGTCGGTGACCAGTGCGTCCGAGGCCAGGCACAGTTCCTCGATCGAGGGGTGTCCGCTGGCCTCGACCAAGCGAGGGTGGTCGAGGCCAGCGGGCGTGCCGCCGTAGGCGCGGTGGGTGCGGTTCAACAGTACGAACCGGGGTCCCAGTTCGCGCAGGACCCGCTCCAGGTCGAGCAGGTCCGGTCGGCTGCCGCGATAGTCGCGGTGGGTGGGGGCGTAGAGGACCGCGACGGCACCCGGCGGAACGCCCAGTCGTTCGCGGATCTCGGCGACCTCGGCGGAGCCCGCCCGGTGGAAGACGTCATTGCGCGGATAGCCGTAGGCAAGCGCCGTGTAGCCGCTGGGCAGTGCCTTCTCCCACACCAGGGAGGAGTGCCGGTTGGCGGACAGGAGGTGGTCCCAACGGTCGGCGTCCTGGAGTAGTTTGGTGAGGACCTCGGGGTCGGGAGCGACGGTCGGGCGGTCGACGAGATCCAGGCCGACCCGCTTGAGCGGGGTGCCGCGCATGGTCTGGAGAACCACTTGACCGGGCCGTTTGAGTAGCCCCTCGGGCAGGGGGCCGTTGTCGACCAGGTAGCGCGCGCGGGCCAGCGCGGTCCAGTACGCGGGGCTGCCGGGGGTGAGCACCGCCGTACCCGGCGGGACCGTGGCGGCCTGCGCGCGGCCACAGATCCACGCGGTGCGCACCCGGGGCGCGAGCTCCCGCACCTTGGCTTCGATCGCGGCCGGGTTGCAGGCGTAGCCCCCGCCCCCGTACGCCCGGAAGACCGCAAGGCCGGGGCGCAGCGGCAGGAGGCGTTGGAGGCGGTAATGGAGTCTCAACAGGGCGGTGCCAGCGGCTCGTCCGAAAGCCGTGGCGCCCCGGTTGAGTCCCCGCAGCGCGGTCCCCAGGACGCTCAGGGTCCGGTACGTCCGGCGGGCCCCCCAGCGCAGCAGGAGGCTGCGCAGCCGGTCCGGGACAAAGACGGCCGCCGCGGTGGCGGCCGGCTGAGGCCGGTGTCGGGCGTAGTGGGCTCGGGCCTGCCGGAAGAGTTCGGCTCGGGCGGCGGCCGGCAGTGGGGAGCCGGGGGCGGCCAGTTCGACCAGCCGGGAGGTCAACTGTTGGTGCAGGAGCGGGCGCCAACGGTCCGCGTCGGGGCGGGCGGAGACCCGATCGAGCACCCGCTCGTACTGGTTGAGCACGTCCAGATGACGGCTGCTGGGGGTGCTGCCTACGCTTCCCCTGCGCCGTTGCCGGCGCAGCAGGCAGCGGCGGTCGAGGACGGCGATCGATTCGGCGGCGATCAGTGCCGGGTGCGTCCAGGCCGTGTCGGCGTACCAGCCGGGAGGAAAGCGCAGCCCCTCGGCCTCGATGAACTCCCTGCTCCAGGCCTGGTTCGTCGCGGCGGGGGCCGGGACGAGCAGGCTGGGGTGGTCGGCGAGCTGGAAGACGTCCAAAGTCGTACGGCCAACCGGCGGGTGGTCCGTGCCGCCGGGGCCCTCTTCGGCGTGCTCCCCGGCCCAGTGCACCTGCCGCACGCCGAAGAGCAGCACGTCCGGGGAGCCGGTCGCCTTGAGTCGGTCGCTGATGGACTGTAGGGCGCCGGGAGCCAGGGCGTCGTCCCCGTTCAGGAAGATCACGTAGTCGCCGGTGGCGCGCGACAGGCCGAGGTTGCGTGCCGCCCCGACACCCTGGTTGTGGGGGAGCCGCAAGACGAGCACCCGGGGATCACGCGCCGCATACTCGTCGAACAAGGCGCCGCAGGCGTCCGGGGAGCAGTCGTCGACGGCGATCAGTTCCAGATCGGTGCATGTCTGGGTGAGCACCGAGTCAAGACACTCCGCTAGGTACGCCTGGACCTTGTACGCGGGCACGATGACGCTGAACCGGGGCACGGCACATCCAGGGGTCGGCGCGGGCATATTGCCCAGGAACGGTGCCCGACCTACCCGGGTTACGGGCGCTGCGGCATCCGAGCGATCTTTCTCCTCCGTTCTGCTTGCGCTGTGATCCACGGTTAACCCGGCTACGGAAGTCAATCGCAGTGCATCGGCCTTCGGGCCGGTGGTGAAGCGGGTCTGACAGTGGCGACGCGGGGCGCCGCCGGCGGTTCCGGAAACAGGAAGCCACGCAATCCCGACCGAGCCCCGTGCCGCGTGGCGGTACAGCAGCGATCGAGAGGGCCAGAATCCTCGGGCTCCAGCCCGAGGTGCACGTCACTTGACGGCCCCTGCCATCACCCCTGAGACGAACTGTCGTTGGAAGGCGAAGAACACGATCAGCGGGATCACCATGGAGATGAAGGCACCGGGCGCCAGCACGTCGATGTTGTTGCCGAACTGGCGGACCTGCTGCTGAAGCGCGACGGTGATCGGCGGGTTGGAGGAATCCGCGAAGAC
Organism: Streptomyces sp. NPDC006879; assembly: GCF_042869595.1. Classification (NCBI taxonomy): domain Bacteria; kingdom Bacillati; phylum Actinomycetota; class Actinomycetes; order Kitasatosporales; family Streptomycetaceae; genus Streptomyces; species Streptomyces sp. NPDC006879. Next base: position 39,376 of record NZ_JBIAGC010000042.1, on the reverse strand, counting down.
GAGAGCCACCAGCATGTCGTTCCAGACCCAGAGGAACTGGAAGATGCCCAGGGAAGCGATGGCGGGACCGCCGAGCGGCAGCACCACCTGCGCGAACAGCCTTGTCTCACCGGCGCCGTCGAGCCGGGCGGCCTCCAGCAGCTCCCGCGGTATCTGTGCGAAGAAGTTGCGTAGCAGGAAGATGGCGAACGGGAGCCCGAAGGCGGTGTGGAAGAGGACGACCCCGGCTGTGGTCTCGAACAGGCCCACGGAACCGAAGAGGTGGGAGACCGGGATGAGTGCCACCTGGACCGGGACCACGAGGAGGCCCACGACCACGAGGAACAGGCCGTCGCGCCCGGGGAACTCCATCCAGGCGAAGGCGTATCCGGCGAATGAGCCCAGCACCAGGACGAGCAGGGTCGCCGGGACCGTGATCAGTACCGTGCTCAACAGGGATCGGGTCACGGCCTCGTTGCTGAACAGGGCCGTGTAGTTCTCTGCGGTCAACCGCGAGGGCGCGCTGAGCGCCTGCCACCAGCCCCCGGAGTTCAGGTCGGTGGACGACAGGAACGAGGACAGCAGCAGGCCGACGGCCGGCAGCAGCCAGAACAGGGCGGTGATCAGGAGCAGTACGCGCACCACCCCGCCGGCCGCGGTCGAGGCGAGCTTGGCCGCCACGCTCGCAGGGGCCTTGGTCACGGCTCCTCCCGTCGTATTCGGCGGATGTTGACCAACATCACCGGAATCACCAGGAGCAGCAGGAGTACCGCGATGGCGCTGCCGACCCCTTGGTTGGCATCCGTGCCGAAGGAGGTCCGGTACAACTCCAGGGCGAGGACGGTGGCGTCGTCCTGAACCGATCCGGGCGCGATGACGAATACCAGGTCGAAGATCTTCATCACGTTGATCACCAGGGTGACCAGTACCACCACCAGCACGGGTGCCAGGACAGGCACGGTGATCCTCCGGAACACCTGCCACTCGTTCGCGCCGTCCACCCGGGCCGCCTCCAACAACTCCCTCGGGACCGCGGCCAGTCCGGCAGCGATGAGCACCATGGCGAAGCCCGCCCACATCCAGACGTACGAGCCGATCACGGCCGGGGTCACCAGGGTCGGGCCAAGCCAGTCCACGCCGTTGTAGGGGGCGCGGAAGTTGTCTGCTGGCAGCCGCAGGAGGGCCCCTTCCGCCCGGGCGGACAGCGCGAAGCTGCCATCGGCGCGAGCCCGGGTCGATTCCACCACCTGGCCGTCGCGGACCGCCTCGATGCGCATGCCGGGGTAGCCCAACTCCGTGGGGTCCACGGAGTTGGTGCGCCCGCCCCCGCCACGGGTGAAGTCCTGCCAGGTCGTACCGGTGATCTTGACGGGGTCGCTGGTGGCCGCTCGGGCGGGCACGGCCCGTGCGGGCAGTTGGTCGGGGGCCACACCCACCAGCGGGAGCAGCACCGGCACACCGGCGCCTACCGGTTCACGGGTGATGAAACCGCCGCCGGGTACGGCGACCAGGGGGGACGCTCGCCCCGGGTGGGCCTTGGGATAGGCGGAGGACTCCGTGAAGGTGTCGTGGACGGTGACCACGACGGCGTTGGCGACCCCGCGGTCCGGGTCCTGGTCGTACACCAGACGGAAGATGATGCCGGCGGCGAGCATCGAGATCGCCATCGGCATGAAGACGACCAGCTTGAAGGCGGTGCCCCAACGGATGCGTTCGGTCAGCACTGCGAAGACCAACCCCAGGGCGGTGGCCGTCAGCGGAGCGGCGACCACCCACAGTGCGGTGTTGCCGATCGCGGTGCGGATGGCTTCGTCGTCGAGCATCTCCCGGTAGTTGTCGAGCCCCGCGAAGGACTCGCCGGAACGGTCGAAGAAGCTCCGGTAGAGCGAGTAGCCGATCGGGTGCAGGACCAGGGCGCCGAGCAGCGCCAGTGCCGGGAGCAGGAAGAACAGGGCCAGCAGCCGGCTGCGTCGAGGGGTTCGCCGGTCCCGCACCGGTGCGGCACCGGCGTCCGACCCAGGAGCCTGCGCGGTCTTCGAGGAAGGCGCGGGCCTGGACACGGCGGCCTCAGTTCCCGTAGGCCTTGGCAGCGTCCGACTCCAGCCGTGCTTGGATCGCGGTGATGTCCTTCGGGTTGCGCAGGAAGTCCTGGAGCGCCTTCCATTCGCCCTTGCCGGGGGTGCCGCCGAAGGAGGCCGGTGCCTGGTCGGACATGTCGAAGCGGAAGTCGTCGCCGGCGCCGATCAGGGCCTGGGCGATGCCGCGTTGGATGTCGTTGGGGTAGGCCGACATGTTCACGGACCTGTTGGGGGAGATGAAGCCGCCCTCCTTCGCCCAGATCTCCGCCGCGTCGGTGGAGGCGAGGAAGGTCAGCAGGGCCTGGGCCCCTTTCGAGGCGGTGAGCGCTACGGCCACATCGCCGCCGGAGACCACCGGCGGCTGGGCACCGACTGCCGGGAAGGGGAACACCAGTGCATCGGTGCCGAGTTCGGCCTTGGTCTGGCCGATGTTGACGGCGACGAAGTCCCCCTCGTAGACCATGGCGGCTGCCGGCTGGTCGCCACCGGTGAACGTCTGCGTGACCGACTTGGGGAACTCGGTTTGCAGGGCGCCCGTGCGACCGCCCGCGAGGAGGTCGTCACGGCCGAAGAGTTCGGCGAGCGTGCCCAGGGCCGTCTTGACGGTCGGGTCGGTCCACTTGATCTCGTGCCGGGCCAGTTGGTCGTACTTCTGCGGGCCGGCCTGGGAGAGGTAGACGTTCTCGAACCAGTCGGTGAGGGTCCAACCATCCGCCCCGCCGACCGAGACCGGCGCCGTACCGGAGGCCGACACGGTGTCCGCGACCTCCAGGAACTCCTTCCAGGTCTGCGGCACTTCGGCGCCCGCCGCCTCGAATGCCTTGGCGTTGTACCAGATCAGCGACTTGTTGGCGGCTTTGAAGTACACGCCGTACTGGGCGCCCTTGACGGCGCCGAGGTCCTTCCAGCCGGTGGCGTAGTTGGCGTCGAGTTGGGCCTGTGCCTCCGGGCCGACCGGCTGGGCCCACTTGTTGGCGACGGCTTCGACGAGCGCACCGACCTGCGGGAGCATCGCGACGTCCGGCGGAGCACCACCGGCGATCTTCGTGCCGAGGAAGTTGACGATCGGGTCCTGGGCCGGGACGAAGGCGACCTTGGCGCCGGTGCGCTTCTCGAACTCCTTGAGGACCTTGGTGAAGTTCTCCTGTTCGGGGCCCGTCCACACGGCGGCCACTTCGAGTTGCTCGCCGGCCAGGGACGGTAACGTCAAACCCGGTGCTGACGCGCCCGGTGCTTTGCTCTGAGAGGCTTTCCCTCCCGGAGCGCCATCCTCCTCCGCGTCACCGCCACATCCCGTCGCAGCCAGCGCCAGTGCGCCCGCGACGGCCAGTGACGTCCACGTGCGCGTGCGGAGACGTGCGTGATCGGTTGCGCGCATACCTGCCCCCCGGTCATCCGTGGCTGAGTATCGACTCACAGGTCTACGCCGGCCCTCCTGCCGCCGCAATACCGCCTACGTCGCCCGTTACTCGGCGGAGGGCACCGGTGGGGGCGAGAGGGGTACCACAGGGGGGAAGACAACCGCGGTTGCCGAGACCAACCGGGCGGCCCGGTCCAGGGCGCTGGCCAGCAACGCCAGGTCAGTCGGACCGTTGCCCAGTTCCCGTACCGGCCGGCGGGTCGGCGGATCCCCCATCCGCTCCCATTCCAGCGGGACCACCACCGGGCGCAGCGTCGCGGTCCGAGGGATACGGCCGGTCACTCGGCCTCCCTGGAAGGGCAGCGTCCGGCCGTCCCCGTGGTGCAGCAGGCCGCGCCCGGGGGTCGGCGGGTCGTCGTGTCGCTCCGTCTCGGCGGAACCCAAGGTGACCCGCAGCGGGTTCCCTCGGGCCAGCTCGGTGCCGGAGGTCTGTTCTGGCCGGGCCGTACTGGCCACCAGGTGGACGCCGAGCCGCTCGCCCTCCCTGGCCACCGCCTCCAGGGCCCGCACGACGGAGCCGGCAGCGGGCCGCCCCGTGCTGCCGAGCGCCGGGGCCACCAGCGCGTCGTAGTCATCGACCAGGACGACGAGCCGGGGCAGCGGGGTGGGGCCCGCCGCCCCATTTCGTGCCGTCGGGGGGCGCAGGCGCAGGGTGCCGCTGGGTGGTGAGTCGATATCGCCGTTGGATTCCGTCGCGGTGGGCTGCCGTTGTGCGATCAGCCGCTCGGCCACTGCTCGACGGGTGTGCCAGTCGGCGAACGAGGCACCGGCGAGTACCTCGGCGCGGCGCTTGAGTTCGGCTCCGAGGGCTTGGGCGAACGCGCGCATCCGGACCGGGTCGGAGGCGGACAGGTGGGCGGTGGTGTGGGGGAGTTCGGTGCAGGGTGCCAGACCCTCGCCCCGGTCGCCGCCGGCGCCGTCGACGAGCAGCAGACCGAGCCGGTCGGGGCGGCTGCTCGCGGCGAGGGAGGCGGCGATCGAGCGCAGCAGCTCGGTACGCCCGCTGCCGGCCGGCCCCTCGATGAGGACGTGTGGTCCGTCGGTGACGAGTTCGGCGGTCAGGGGACCGCTCCGGCCGGCGCCCAGGACGATCTCCGCCCGACCGCCGGTCGCTTGGCCCTGCTCGGTGGCCGCCCAACGCGCCATCAGCGAGGCGGGGGTGGCGCGGGCCAGGCCCAGTTCGTCGAGGAGCCGGGCTTTCGCCGGGAGGGCCGTGCAGGTCTGCCGCGCGTCGGCCCCGGACGGGCCGTCGGCCCGCAGGGGCGCGAGGGCGCGGGCGAAGCGCTCCGCCCAGGCGGCGGATACCGCGTCGAGGGTGGCCGTCTGCCCGTGACCGCCGCCGGGCCGCAGCAGCCGCAGCGCGGTTGCCACGTCTCCGCTGAGGAGCGCGTAGGCGCCGCACTCGCGAAAGACCGGGTTGGCGGCGCAGGCCAGTTCGTAGGAGTCGCTGGCGGGCGAGGCGGGTGAGGCGGCGGGGGCTTCGGCGAGGCAGAGCAGGTGGATTCCGGCGGCTGGACCGTTGACCGCGAGACGAGCGGTGACCGCACGCAGGGCCGCAGTCCCGGGATCGCCGTCGAGGACCACGAGGGTGTAGGGGCCCACGTGTCGACGTGCGGCCTCGGCCACCGCGGCGCGTTCGGCCGAGGCCCAGCCGGGGCCGAGGGGGCCCTCGTCCAGCCGCCGGGTCAGCTCCGCGGTGCGGGCGGCGGCCTGGTCGCGGTCGTAGGCGAGCAGCAGCCGGCAGTCCTGGCCGTGCGTGGGGCGCAGGTGCGGGAGCCAGCCCAGCCAGGACCACTCGGTGCGACGCTCGGCCACCGATCGGGCTCGATCGGTACTGATCAGCACGATTTCGAGGTCCTGCGGCGCGTGCAGGGCCGCGAACTGGGCGAGGACCGAACGGGCCAGCCCGGCCAGCCGGGGGCGGGGGCCGGCGAGTCCGAGGGAACCGGTGACACGGAGGTCCACGGTGACCGGGGCTGGTTGTGCCCCGGTGCCGAGCCGCACGCTGAGCATCCGTGGATGTTCGGTGCCGCGTTCCCACAGGCGGGGGCCCGGTCCGAGCGCGGTGAGCAGCAGTGCCGAGGCGTCGGGCCAGTCGACGTGCTCCGGGAGCGGGCGGGTGGCAGCCCCCGTGGGCGTGCCGCCATGGGTGCCTCCCGCCGGCACGGGCATCGGGGTGCCCTGCTGGCCGGTCTCTCGTCCGCCGGCCAGCCGCCTCGCCCAGCCGCCTATGCCGCGCCTGCGGGGTTGGAGCTGTGGTGGGGCCTGTGCGGGTGCGTTCGGATCCGGCCAAAGGGTTTGCCCCGCTGGGGTGCTTCCCGTGCTCGGTCCGGCCTCCTCAGGGGGGATGGCGGGAGCGGGCGCCGGGCTCTGGAACGCTCCGTCGGCCGCGTACTCCGGTAGGTCGCTGTCCGCTTCGAGGGGGGTGCGCGCCGGAGGGACGCGCACCCGGCTGGGCGGGCCGGGCAGCCGCAGCCGGCCCTCGCCGTCGGGGGTGGTGGGCAGCGGTGGCGCGGTGGGGCCGGATGGCAGGCGCAGGGTGGATTCGCCGAGCCGGAGGTGGGCGCCGAGCGGGAGTCCGGTGGGGTGCGGGCCGACCGGGACACCGTCGAGGGTGGTGCCGTTCGTCGAGCCCGGGTCGGCCACCGTCACCCGACCGTCGTCGCCGAGGGTGACCACGCAGTGCAGCCGGGAGACATCCGGGTCGTCCAGCGGAACATCGGCGTCCGCGCTGCGCCCGATGTGGATCTGGCCGCCGTGCAGTAGGTGTACGCCGCCGGCGTCGGGGCCGGCTATCACGTGCAGTTGTGCCCGGGCGGAGTCCGCCGCGGTGACGGCCTCCGGTGTGAGGGGCGCGTGCAGGGACAGCACCGCGCCGTCGATCAGCGGTGGTTCGCCCAGGACGCTGCGCTGTGGATCGAGCCGCTCGGCCGCCGCGTAGAGGACGGTGGGGCCGCCGCCGGTGTCGGCGCCCGCGACCGCGGATGCCAGGCTGCCGGCCACTGCGGCGAGCGGGGTCCCGGCGGGCGCGGTGACCAGCAGGTCACAGGCCGTGCCGGTGCTGCCGGCCCCGGGTGCCGAGGTCGGCGAGGACTGGCCGCTGCGCGGCCCCACCAGGACGGTCAGCCGGATCTGCATCGCCGTCGCGGTCCCTTCTGCGCGGAGTGCCATCGCCCGGTAGGGGTGCGCCGGGGGTGTTCGCCCCCCTCTTCGTCCCCCCGCCGGGCTCGGACGCGTGGTCCGGTCAGGTCGGTCGGGCCCGGGGCTCCGTCCCCATGGCCCGTGCTGAGGGCATCCTCGCACCTGCTGCCGACAACACGCCCGGTGACCACCCATAAGTGATCTTGAATGATCGACTGTAGAGGTAAAAAGAGCCTGGGTGTGGCAACCCCGACACTCCGTTCCGCGTCTTTTCCCAGAACCCGGCCGACCGCCCGCCGCACCCGGATATCGGACCGCCCCCGGTCCATGAGGTGCCACGGAGCGCGGCCCGGTGCGGGCCCGGCAGACGGGGCCGCGTACACCAGGTGCGTGGGAGGGGTGCGATGTCGGGCAGCAAGGGCCGGGCGACACTCCGAGCGCAGGGCCTAGAGTGGGCCGGACGACCAGGTAGTCACCACAGCAGGGAGCGCATGACGTGCGGCCGGTAGGCAGCAAGTACCTGCTCGAGGAGCCGCTCGGCCGCGGCGCCACGGGCACCGTCTGGCGTGCGCGCCAGCGTGAGGCGGCCGGCGCCGAGGCCTCGGTGCCGGGACAACCGGGCGAGACCGTTGCGATCAAGGTCCTCAAGGAGGAGCTCGCGCACGATCCGGACGTGGTGATGCGGTTCCTCCGCGAACGTTCGGTGCTGCTGCGGCTTACCCACCCGAACATCGTCCGCACCCGTGACCTGGTCGTCGAGGGCGACCTGCTGGCTTTGGTCATGGACCTGGTCGACGGCCCCGACCTGCACCGCTACCTGCGCGAGAGCGGTCCCTTCACCCCGATCGCGGCTGCACTGCTCACCGCCCAGGTCGCGGACGCGCTCGCGGCCAGCCACGCCGATGGGGTCGTCCACCGCGATCTGAAGCCCGCGAACGTGCTGCTCGCCGAGCGCGATGGCCAGATGCACCCGATGCTCACTGATTTCGGGATCGCCCGCCTGGCCGACTCGCCGGGGCTGACGCGGACCCACGAGTTCGTCGGCACCCCCGCCTATGTGGCTCCGGAGTCCGCCGAGGGCCGGCCGCAGACCTCGGCCGTGGACATCTACGGCGCCGGCATCCTGCTGTACGAGCTGGTGACGGGCCGTCCGCCGTTCGCCGGCGGTACCGCCCTGGAGGTCCTGCAGCGCCACCTGAGCGAGGACCCCAGCCGTCCGGCCCACGTGCCCCAACCGCTGTGGACGGTCATCGAGCGCTGCCTGAGCAAGAACCCGGACCTGCGTCCGAGCGCCCAGAACCTGGCCCGCGGGCTGCGGGTGGTCGCGGCCGGCATCGGAGTGCACTCCTCGCCAGGCGAGGTGGAGTCCGCTCTCGGGGTGGGCGCGCTGCTCGCACCGGACCCCTCACCGGCGCCGGTTCCCCAGACGCCGGGTGCGTCCGACGCGACCCAGGCGATCCCCGGGGGCGCCGCCACCCCGCTGGGCGCCTACGATCCGAACGCGGCGACCAGTGTGATGCCTCCGGTCGGCCCGCCCGGTGCCGCGGACGCGACTGCCGTGCTGCCGAGCCACGGTCCGGGACACGGGTCCGGGCAAGGTGTCCCGGACCCGACGGCCGTGCTGCCGCCGGTGCCCCCGCAGCAGCCGGAACAGCCCCACCCCTGGCAGAGCCAGCTCCAGGGGGTGCGCGATCGTAACGAGCAGACGCAGGTCCAGTACCTGGACCCGAGTGAGGACCCGCTGCGGCGCCGTCCGCAGCGCCAGCCTCAGCAGCCCCAACAGCAGCGGCCCCCACAGCCTCCGCCGGTTCGGCCGCAGCCCCGCCGTCAGGCTCCCCAGCCGTATCCGCAGCAGCAGTACCAGCAGCAGTACCAGCAGCCGCAGTCGCCCCCGCAGCCGTACCGCCAGTCGCCCCCGCACTACCAGCAGCCGCAGCCGTACGCCGCTCCACGGCAGCCCCACCAGCCGCCGCAGCAGCCGGCGCCGCCCGCCGCCAGGCCCCCACGGGAGCCGCGGCGCAGTGCGAACCCGATGCGCATCCCGGGCCTGGGTTGTCTCAAGGGCTGCCTGTTCACCCTGGTGATCCTCGTCATCGCGGGTTGGATGGTCTGGGAGCTGACCCCGCTCCAGGACTGGATCGGCACCGGCCGGGGCTATTGGGACCAGCTGTCCACATGGCTCTCCGAAGCCGGTAGTTGGATCTCCGACCTCGTCGGCGGGGCCTGAGGGTCCGGACGGCACAGGCGCCTCGGAGGAGCGGTAGCGAGGTGCTGGGCGTCGCATTTCTGCTCCGAGTCCATCGACTTGTCGACATATAGCGCGTGATTTCGCACCCAGAAGTGAAGGTCGCCGCGATCTGGGGCCCGCAACCCCTCATCGGCCGCGTAGCTTGGGCACGTACGCCAGCCGCTGAGGGAGCAGTCTTGGCACGGAAGATCGGCAGCCGGTACACCGCGCATCAGATCCTGGGGCGCGGCAGTGCGGGCACGGTGTGGCTCGGTGAGGGGCCGGACGGCCCCGTCGCCGTCAAGTTGCTGCGCGAGGACCTCGCCTCGGACCAGGAGCTGGTGGGTCGGTTCGTGCAGGAGCGCAGCGCGCTCCTGGGTCTGGAACACCCACGGATCGTCTCCGTCCGTGACCTGGTGGTGGACGGGGACGACCTCGCCCTGGTGATGGACCTGGTCCGCGGCACCGACCTGCGCACCCGTCTGGACCGAGAGCGGCGTCTGGCGCCCGAGGCGGCCGTGGCGATCGTGGCCGACATCGCCGACGCCCTCGCCGTCGCGCACGCGGCCGGGGTCGTCCATCGCGACGTCAAACCGGAGAACGTACTGCTCGACATGCAGGGACCGATCGGACCCGGCGGCTCCCATCCGGCGCTGCTCACCGACTTCGGGGTGGCCAAGCTGATCGACTCCCCGCGCCGGCCCGGGCCGCCGCCCGGCGGCGGGCGTCTGGCGCCCACCCGCATCATCGGCACCCCGGACTACCTTGCTCCGGAGATCATCGAGGGCCTGCCGCCGAGGGCCGCCGTCGACATCTACGCGTTGGCCACCGTGCTGTACGAGCTGTTGGCCGGATTCACCCCGTTCGGCGGCGGGCATCCGGGAGCGGTGCTTCGCCGCCATGTCACCGAAACCGTCGTCCCGCTCCCCGGCATCCCCGAAGAGCTGTGGCAGCTCCTCGTGCAATGCCTGGCCAAGGCCCCGGCGTCGCGGTTGCGGGCCTCCGAACTGTCGACCCGACTGCGCGAACTGCTGCCGTTGTTGGCCGGAATGCCCCCGCTGGACGTGGACGAGCCAGAGGGGGCGGAGGGGGCGGAGCCGGTCCACGAGGAGTCCTGCCCGGCCACCTCCCAAGAGAACGCCCGCCGCCGCGGTGCCGTGCCTCTGGTGCCCGGCACCGCCACCGACTCCAACCGGGACACCCACACGTCCATGCGCGTCCCGGGGCCCGACGAACTGGCCGGTGGCGCCCTGGGCACCGCCCGGGTCCCGCGCCCTGCGGGCGCCCCGCGCCCGGGCTCGGCCCGCCACCGGGCGGAAGCCGCCCGCCGGCGCCGGTTGCTGCTGACCACGGCCGCGGTGGCGCTGGCGGCTGCGATCGGGGTCGGCGGCTACCTGGCCGCCTCCTCCGACGAGGATCCGCAACGTCCCCCGGATTCAAGGAACTCGGCTCCGGCAGCGCCCTGAAGCCGGTGCCGTGGTGAGCGGCGGTTCGCACCAAGGGCTGTCTCCCGCACTACCCGGTGGATCAGCGAGCGGCGTCAGATGCGGTGCGTCGCCAGGCGGAGGGTCGCCTTCGTACCCGGGCGAATTCGCGCGATTCGACCATGCGGCGAGGCGCCGTGGCTGTCGTCGCGCGCCCGCCGGGTAGTGCGGGACGGGCCCTAGAAGACTCTTGAAGATCTTGAAATCACGCCCGGCTTGTACCGGTTCATGGCGATTGATATTAGCGGGCAATCCGGGGCGAGCCGGGCAGTCGAAGCAAGATCTTCATCGGTCTTCTAGCCGGCGATCAACTCCGGGTGGTACTTGCGGGCCACCGCCGGATGGGCCCGAACCCATCCCTTCAACTCGTTGCGCCCGTACTCGGCGTGCAGCGGGTTGGAGGCGTCGTGCGCGATCCCCGGCGCGTGGCGCAGGTAGTCCCCCGGCACGGTGTCGATCACCGCGTCGAGGCGCGGGTTGTAGAAGAAGGGCACGGAGTAGCGCTCGACGGCGCCGGGTGGACTGACCACTCGGTGGTCCGTGGCCGTCAGGTATCCCTCGGTTGCGATCTCCAGCAGCTCCCCTAGGTTCACCACGAAGGCTCCGGGCACCGGCGGCACGTCCAGGAAGTCCTCGCCGCGCCGGACCTGGAGGCCACCGACCCCGTCCTGGAGCAGCAGGGTCAGGAAACCGTAGTCCTTGTGCGCCCCGACGCCCTGTCCGTTGCCGGAGCTCGCCGCGGGGTCGGAGCCGGGGTAGCGGATCAGCTTGGTGTGCAGGTGCGGCCGGTCGGCGAAAGCCGCGTCGAAGAAGTCCTCGGGGGCGCCGATGGAGCCGAGGAGCTCGCGCAGCAGCCGGTGCGCGACCGCGGCCAGCTGCTCCTGCCAGCCGAGTACGACCGGACGCAGGTCGGGTAGCGCGGTCGGCCACAGGTTGGGGCCCTCCAGCCACAGGTAGGCCGGGTCCTCGGGGCCGATCAGCGGAGCCGGGCGTTCGGCACCGACGTCCAGTTGGTCACGCCAGTCGGACCGGCCGCCGGTCAGCTCGTGGCCGATCCGGGTGTAACCGCGAAAGTGCGGGGAGTGCAGATTGCCCACGGTGAGCCGGTCGGCCTCCGGCAGGGCGAAGAACTGCCGGGTCAGGTCGAGTATCCGGAAGGTTTCAGCTTCGGTGACGCCGTGGCCGACGAGATGGAAGAAGCCGCTCTCGCGGGCGGCTGCGTGCAGCTGACGCCGGAAGGCCTCGCGGGTCCTGGGATCCTGGGCCAGCGAAAGGTCGAGGACGGGCAGTGAGCGGGCCGGGCCCGCAGCCGGGTCGCTTGGCTGGTGGTGTGGGAGGTGCACGGACGACATGACGGCTCCGTTTCGGATGTCACGGGGCCCTGCCCCCGGGGGTGTCGGGGATGCGGGTGAAGGGGACCGCCGGCCGGGGGTGTGGCCGAAGGGCGCCGTGGACCGCGGACAGGACCGGTGAGCGGCCGGAGGGAGACCGGCCGGGGAAGCGGTGGGTTCAGTCCGGCGGGTGACAGCTCATGGTGGTGACGCGCATGTAGTCCACATGCCGTCGCATCACGAGAAGGGTCATACGGGCAGGGTACGCCGGGCCCGGGCACCCCAAGGAGGAGATGTTTGCCACACGGCCGACAATCGTTCACCGGTCCCCGTCGGACCCGACTGCGTGGCCGGTCTTCGCGCCTGTGGTCCGAGCCGTCGGGAGCGAAGGCCGGCCCCGAACGAACACCAGCTAGGCTGGACCCGTGGCAGTCGTCGATGTAACCGAAGAGCTGAAGTCCCTCTCCTCGACCATGGGGTCGATCGAGGCCGTCCTGGACCTGGACAGGCTGAGGGCTGACATCGCCGTGCTGGAGGAGCAGGCCGCCGCCCCGTCCCTGTGGGACGACCCGGAGGCGGCGCAGAAGATCACCAGCAAGCTTTCGCACCTCCAGGCCGAGGTCCGCAAGACCGAGGCGCTGCGCAGCCGGATCGACGACCTCGGGGTGCTCTTCGAGCTCGCCGACGAGATGGACGACCCGGACACCCTCGCCGAGGCCGAGACCGAGCTCGTCTCCGTGCGCAAGGCACTGGACGAGATGGAGGTCCGCACCCTGCTGTCCGGTGAGTACGACGAGCGCGAGGCGCTGGTCAACATCCGTGCCGAGGCCGGTGGCGTCGACGCCTCCGACTTCGCCGAACGACTCCAGCGCATGTACCTGCGCTGGGCCGAGCGGCACGGCTACTCCACCGAGATCTACGAGACCTCCTACGCGGAGGAGGCCGGCATCAAGTCGACCACCTTCGTGGTCAAGGCGCCCTACGCGTACGGCACCCTCTCCGTGGAGCAGGGCACCCACCGCCTCGTACGGATCTCGCCCTTCGACAACCAGGGACGGCGCCAGACCTCCTTCGCGGGTGTGGAGGTGCTGCCGGTGGTCGAGCAGTCGGACCACGTCGAGATCGACGAGACCGAGCTGCGCATCGACGTCTACCGCGCCTCCGGCCCCGGTGGCCAGGGCGTCAACACCACCGACTCGGCCGTGCGTATCACCCACGTTCCGACCGGGATCGTGGTGTCCTGCCAGAACGAGCGCTCGCAGATTCAGAACAAGGCGAGCGCGATGAACGTGTTGCAGGCCAAGCTCCTAGAGCGTCGTCGCCAGGAGGAGCAGGCCAAGATGGACGCCCTCAAGGGCGACGGCGGCAACTCCTGGGGCAACCAGATGCGCTCCTATGTGCTGCACCCCTACCAGATGGTCAAGGACCTGCGCACCGAGTTCGAGGTCGGAAACCCGCAGTCCGTGCTGGACGGGGAGATCGACGGCTTCCTGGAGGCGGGCATCCGCTGGCGCAAGCAGCAGGAGCAGGCCGCGTCGGTCTAGCGGCACACCGGGACCGGACGGTCCGGAGCGTGTCAGCGGGCGTCCTCGGCCCGTGGACGGCCCCCGGGCGGCAGGTCCACCACCAGCGCGTGATCGAGGCACCTCAAGCCCGGGAACGTGGTCGTTCCCGGGCTTGGGGCTGCCGCATACGATCGGTGGGGGCGCGGCGCCGCGGACCGTCTAGGCGGTCTGTTGCGCGAGCAGCGCCAGGGCTGCCACCAGGACCACCAACAGTGCGATAAGCGCCATCGGGTTCAGGCCAGCGAAGGGGCTCTGCTGCTGGAGGCGCTCCCGGTTCGCCCGGCAGACGGGGCAGCGTCCCTCTTGGACGGGCGCGGCGCAGTTCGCGCACACGAGCCGGTCATATGTCATGCGCTCCTCCTCTCGTCCCTTCGGCAACAACGGTTACGGGAACACGACGGTTCCCCCTACCACTGTGCCAGCTTCGGCGAATTTCGGCGCGGCTCGGCCGGTCAAGCTCGCGACCAGTGGCAGGGCAAATCGATCTATTTGGCACATCTGTGGGCGTGGACTGCGCTGCTCGCGCCGCTTCGCGTATGGTCACGCTCACCTACTCCCGGCGACCGTGGTGCACCCGTGATCCGATTCGACAACGTCTCGAAGTCCTACCCGAAGCAGAACAGGCCCGCTCTGCGCGACGTCTCCCTGGAGGTCGAGAAGGGCGAGTTCGTCTTCCTGGTCGGGTCCTCCGGCTCGGGCAAGTCCACCTTCCTGCGGCTGATCCTGCGCGAGGAGCGCGCCAGCCACGGGCAGGTGCACGTCCTGGGCAAGGACCTCGCCCGGCTCTCCAACTGGAAGGTTCCGCACATGCGGCGCCAGCTGGGCACCGTGTTCCAGGACTTTCGTCTCCTGCCCAACAAGACGGTGGCGCAGAACGTCGCCTTCGCTCAGGAGGTCATCGGCAAGCCGCGCGGTGAGATCCGCAAGGCGGTCCCACAGGTCCTGGACCTGGTCGGCCTCGGTGGCAAGGAAGACCGGATGCCGGGCGAGCTCTCCGGCGGTGAACAGCAGCGCGTGGCGATCGCGCGGGCCTTCGTCAACCGTCCGATGCTGCTGATCGCGGACGAGCCGACCGGAAACCTGGACCCCCAGACCTCCGTCGGCATCATGAAGCTGTTGGACCGGATCAACCGGACCGGCACCACCGTGATCATGGCGACCCACGACCAGCAGATCGTGGACCAGATGCGCAAGCGCGTCATTGAACTCGAACAGGGCCGTCTCGTACGCGACCAGTCGCGCGGCGTCTACGGCTACCAGCACTGAAAGGACGCCATGCGCGCCCAGTTCGTCCTGTCGGAGATCGGAGTCGGTCTCCGTCGGAATCTCACGATGACCTTCGCCGTCATCATCTCCGTCGCCCTGTCGCTGGCCCTGTTCGGCGGATCGCTGCTCATGCGCGACCAGGTGAGCACGATGAAGGGCTTCTGGTACGACAAGGTCAACGTCACCGTCTACCTGTGCAACAAGGGCGACGCGAACCTCGGCGACAACGCCACCTGCGCCAAGGGCGCCGTCACCGCCGACCAGAAGAAGCAGATCGAAGCCGATCTGGAGAAGATGCCGCTGGTGGAGAACGTCAGCTACGAATCGGCGGACGAGGCGTACAAGCACTACAAGGAGCAGTTCGGGGACTCGCCCCTGGTCGCCTCCGTGACGCCGGACCAGATGCAGGAGTCCTTCCGGATCAAGCTCAAGGATCCCGAGAAGTACAAGGTCATCACCACCGCCTTCGCCGGCCGGGACGGCGTGCACTCGGTGGAGGATCAGCGGGGCGTACTGGACAACCTCTTCTCCCTGCTGGACATCCTGAACAAGGCCGCCCTCGGCGTGATGCTGATCATGCTGATCGTCGCCCTGCTGCTGATCGTCAACACGGTGCGTGTCTCGGCCTTCAGTCGCCGCCGGGAGACGGGCATCATGCGCCTGGTCGGAGCCTCCAGCTTCTACATCCAGATGCCCTTCATCATGGAGGCCGCCTTCGCCGGGCTCATCGGTGGCGTGGTCGCCTGCGTGATGCTCGGCGCCGGGCAGTACTTCGTGATCGACCACGGTGTCGCGCTCTCCGAGAAGCTGGTGTTGATCAACTTCATCGGCTGGGACGCGGTCCTCACCAAGCTGCCGCTGGTCTTGGCCATCGGTCTTCTGATGCCTGCGCTTGCGGCGTTCGTGGCGTTGCGCAAGTACCTGAAGGTGTGACATGTGCCGCCGGTGGCGGTACGGACAACCACCCGTTCCGCGCCGGGGCTTGTCCTAGACTCGGCGCCATGCCGGGTCCCACCACCTGTCTTTGGCCCCGCGACCTTCGTCGCGGGGCCGTTCTGACATTGGCCGTACTGGGCGTGCTCGGGACCGGCGCCGCCGCCGGCTGGTGGGACGGCGAGGAGCGCCCGGCCACCGTCGTGTACGGCCCGGTCCGCCCGGCGGGCCAACAGATGACCGCAGACCGTGGCGAGGTCGCCCGGGCCGCCGCCGAGGCCCTGGCCGACGGCAAGTCGGCCAAGGAGGCGGCCGAGGACGTGGTCAGCCGCAGCGGAGACCGCTGGGGGGTCGTCTACGACACCGCTGAGTACGCCGAGTTCGAGGAGACCCTGGACGGCCGGTACACCGGCGTCGGACTGTGGGCGCAGACCCCCGGCGGCGCCGACGTGAGGGTCAGCCGGGTCGCCCCGCAGAGCCCTGCTGCCCGGGCCGGCATCAAGGTCGGCGACCGGATCCTTGGTATCGACGGCCGTCAGGCCCGGGGCCTGGACGTCCCCCGCGTGGTCGAACTGCTGCGCGGGGGCACCACTCCCGGGGTCACCGGCAGGCCGGGCAGTGCCGTCCGCATTGAACTCCAACGGGGCGAACGGACCTGGACCGAGACCCTGCGGCGGGCCCGGCTGGACCAGGAGACCGTGACCGCAAGGCGGTTGCCCGGCGCCATCACCCTGATCCGGGTGAGCGCCTTCACCAAGGGCTCCGGCGAACTGGTGCGGCGCGCCGTGCGGGCCGCACCCGCCGGCGACGGGCTCCTGCTCGACCTTCGCGGCAATCGCGGAGGCCTGGTGGACGAAGCCGTCACGGCGGCTTCGGCCTTCCTCGACGGTGGGCTCGTCGCCACCTACGACATACGCGGGGACCAGCGTGCCCTGTACGCCGAACGCGGTGGAGACACCGACCGTCCACTGGTGGCGTTGGTCGACGGGGGCACGATGAGCGCCGCCGAACTGGTCACCGGCGCCCTCCAGGACCGTGGCAGGGCCGTCACCGTGGGATCGCGCACCTTCGGCAAGGGCTCGGTGCAGATGCCCACCCGACTCGCGGACGGTTCGGTCGCCGAACTCACCGTCGGGCACTATCGGACTCCGGCGGGGCGCGAGGTCGACGGAGAGGGCGTCAACCCCGACCTCGCGGTCGAGGATGGGGCGCTGGATCGGGCCCGCTCGGTATTGACTGGCCTCGGGGTGGGTTCCTAGTGCGAAAATGACCGCACTATGGCTAAGGAAAAAGGGCGCAAGCTGATCGCGCAGAACAAGAAGGCGCGGCACGACTACACCATCCTCGACACCTATGAGTGCGGCCTCGTGCTGACCGGCACCGAGGTCAAGTCGCTGCGCCAGGGGCGGGCCTCGTTGGTGGACGGCTTCGTCCAGATCGACGCGCACGAGGCCTGGTTGCACAACGTGCACGTTCCGGAGTACAGCCAGGGCACCTGGACCAACCACAGCGCCCGGCGCAAGCGGAAGCTGCTGATGCACCGGGCCGAGATCGACAAGTTGGAGGCCAAGGCCCAGGAGACCAGCCACACGATCGTGCCGCTGTCGCTGTACTTCAAGGACGGTCGGGCCAAGGTCGAGATCGCCCTGGCCAAGGGCAAGAAGGAGTACGACAAGCGTCAGACGCTGCGCGAGAAGCAGGACCGTCGCGAGACGGACCGGGCGATCTCGGCGGCCCGCCGTCGGGCCCGTAGCTGACCTTCCCGGACCCGGCTTAATGAGCTGGCACCGAGCCGGGGTGGTCACGTACCATGCAGGTGTCCCGCACAGTCGGGGCAGTGCTTGTCCGGGTCCGCCCGATCAAGCGGCGTTCGAAAGAGCGTTTTGAAAAATCAACATGGGGATGATCGGTTTCGACAGCGGATGTCGAAGCAGGAGAAGCGAGCCGAGGAAGCGGCAATGATCTCGTAAACCATATGTCGCAAACAATAATCGCCAACACCAAGCGCGATACCTTCACCCTCGCTGCCTAAGTAGCGACTTGTGAAGTGTCAGCCCGGGGCTGTTCCCGACCCGGATCCTGGCATCAGCTAGGGAACTAAACCACCAACCCCGGTCACGGGGGCGGGTGGGAAACCAAACAGTGACTGAGCCCGTCGGAGACTTGTCCGCGTGATCTCCGGGGCCGAGAAAATCGAAGCGGACTGCGCTCGGAGAAGTCCTGATTCTGCACCGTTGGACGCGGGTTCGATTCCCGCCATCTCCACTCATCCCATGTGGGCGAAGGCCTCCCCACCTCGCGAAGAATTCGCCAGGTGGGGAGGCCTTCGTCATGTGCGAGCAAGGCGGGAGCCGGTGGTGGGGGCTGATCGCCGTTGGTGGTGATGACCTCGATCCGGCAACGCGGCTGCGGAACGCCTAGTCCGCGGTCAGCCGGCGCTCCCGGCGGGAGAGCCCCGCTCAGAGCGTGACCAGAGCGCCGCGGGTCGGCCCCTTCATGCCCGGCCAGCATCCCGGCCGGGTCTCGTGGAGGCGGCCACCAGGGCCAGCATTCCGGCCACCGGAGGGATCACGTACGCGAGGAGCGGCCCTGCCTGCTCGACCGTCCAGCCACCGGCTCCAGAACCCACCGCCACCCCGATGAGCAGCGCGGTCACAGCAAGGGTCATGCCCTCGTTCAGGCGGTCCGGCGGGGTCAGGCGCTGGATCAGGGTCATGCCGGTGACCATGGTGGGGGCCGTCGCCATCCCGGCCAGCAGGAGTGCGAGGGCCAGTGCGGGGGTGCTCCCGCTGGTCGCCGCCAGCAGCGGGAGCGACATCAGGGTGGTCATGCCGACGAGGCAGGCACGCAGCCGCCGGTCCAGGACCCTGGCGGGGCGCAGGGTGCCGTACAGCAGCCCGGCGGCGCAGGAACCGGCCGCCTGTAGTGCGAGGACCAGACCGGCACAGGCGCCACTGCCCTGCTGGTCCAGGAAGGCGATCGAAACCACCTCCATGGCCCCGAAGATCGCTCCGGTCGCCAAGAAGACGACCAGGAGGCCGCGGACCCGTGCGGACCGCAGCGGGGTGCCGTTGGTGGTGGCCGTGGTGACGGGCGGCTCGGTGGAGCGTCCGGCCGTGAACACCACGGTCCCGACGAGGAGGAGGGCGACGCCGGTGAGTGTGCCCGCCTCGGGGAACAGCAGGGTGCACAGGAGCACGGCGAGGACGGGGCCGAGCATGAAGCACAGTTCGTCGGCGGCTTGTTCGAGGGAGTTCGCGGTGTGGCGGGCGGAGGCGTCCCCGCGCAGGAGGTGTGCCCAGCGGGCCCGGGCCATCCCACCGATGTTCGGGGTGCTTGCGGTGGCCGCGTAGGAGGCGAACAGAGTCCAGTCCGCAGCTCCGGTGCGTACGCACAGCACCAGAGCAAGGGAGCCGAGTACGGCGAGGACGGTGGCCGGTAGGGCGATCCGGGCCTGTCCGTGTCGGTCCACGAGTCGGGCGACCCAGGGTGCGGCCAGCCCGGTCGCGGCCAGGCCCGTCGCGCTGACCGCGCCGGCCAGGGCGTAGCTTCCGCGCTGGTCGGCGATCATCATGACCGCGCTGATGCTGAGCATTCCCATCGGTAGCCGGGCGATCAGGCTGCCAAGGGTGAAGGCGCTCGTGCCGGGAACCGCGAACAGTTTTCGGTACGGTCCGGGGGCGGATGCCCGACGGGCCGCGGGGGCGGTCGCGGGAGCGGCGGCGATGAGGGTGTCACCGGAGACGGCGAGCAGCGGAGCCCTGGTGGTGGCGGTCTGGGTCATGACAAACAGCCTTGTCGGCCTCCCCCTCAGCGGTCCAACACCTAAACCGTCCCCGCTCACGCAGTTCTGTTGTTAATCTCTGGCGGTGACTGCCCAGGACATCGATCCCCGACTCCTGCGGTGCTTCGTCGTCGCCGCCGAGGAACTCCACTTCACCCGCGCCGCCGCCCGGCTCTACCTGGCCCAGCAGGCTCTGAGCCGTGACATCCGCAGGTTGGAGACGACCCTCGGCACCGAGTTGTTCGTCCGCACCACTCGGCAGGTGGCCCTCACCGCGGAGGCCGAACGCCTCCTGCCCTACGCCCGTCGGGTGCTGGAGGCTCAGGAGGACCTGATCGCTGCTTTCGCCGGAACCGGTGAGAGCGACCGTCCGCTGCTCGTGGACCTCAACACCGACGGCCCCGGCACCGCCCGGACGGTGCTGAACCTCGCGCGCGAACGCTTCCCGGACGGCGAGTTGATGGCCCGATTCGAGAGCGGACTGACCCATGCGGCGGGCGAAATGGCCGCCGGCCGCCTCGACGTGTCCTTCGGTCGATTCGCCGGCCTCGATCCGGTGTTGCGCAACCGCCTGGAACACCAGCCGGTCAGGTTGGAGCCGCTCGCCGTGCTGCTGCCGCACGACCATCCGCTCGCCGCCTGCGAGAGCGTTCCGCTCGATGCCCTCGCCGGAGAACAGATCTACGTCGGCGCCGGAAACCCGCGCACCCTGGAGTGGACGGACCTGGCGCGAAGGCTGTTCGAGGGGCGCGGGATCGCGCTCTCCCCACCCGCGCCCCTGGCCGTGGGCAAGGAGGAGTTCCGCCGCGTCATGGCCAAGAGCCGTCACCCGGTCCTGGCGACCGTGGAGTTCCCCGAGATGCCCGGTTCGGTGCGACGGCCGCTGGTGCGTCCCGTACCGCTGTCCCCGCTGTCCCTGGTGTGGCGCAAGGGATTCGCCCACCCCGGGCTCGACGCGCTGCGCGGCGCGGCGGCCGAGCTCTCCGCCGAACGGAACTGGCTGAGCGTGCCCGCCGACCACTGGCTTCCAGCAGCCGACGCCACTGTGCTGGGCCTGGGCGTCCCTCCCGGTCCGAAGAGCCGTGGTCGGTGAGCCCTGCCACTCACAGCACGGGGGCCCGGGCGCCGCCCGTGCTCACACAGCGGTCCGCCGGTAGGTGAGAGCAAGGTTTCCCGCCGGTCACCGGAGGTGACACGAGGCCGAAACGCGCCATCCCTACGGTCGGTGTCCAGGAGCCCGACACCAGCTGGAGGCGTGATGGAAGCAGCGACCACCCCCGCTCGGCCACGCAAGGGAGGCCGCTGGATCGAACGGTGGGAGCCCGAGGACGAGGCCTTCTGGCGGCAGTCAGGGGAGCGGATCGCCCGACGCAATCTGATCTACTCCGTCTTCTCCGAGCACATCGGCTTCTCC
The DNA here is from genome assembly GCF_042869595.1 of Streptomyces sp. NPDC006879. NCBI lineage: Bacteria > Bacillati > Actinomycetota > Actinomycetes > Kitasatosporales > Streptomycetaceae > Streptomyces > Streptomyces sp. NPDC006879. The sequence goes on along the minus strand of NZ_JBIAGC010000042.1, from coordinate 18,754 downwards.
ATCTGGACCCTGTGGTCGGTCATGGTCCTCTTCATGGGGCCGGGATACGGTGTGGATCCGGCCGGCAAGTTCTTCCTGATCGCCATGGCCACCCTGGTCGGCGCGCTCGCCCGCATCCCCTACACCTTCGCGGTGGCTCGCTTCGGCGGCCGCAACTGGACCGTCTTCAGCGCACTGTTGCTGTTGGTGCCCACCGCCGCGGCGCTGATCGTGATGGAACCCGGCACCTCGTACACCACCTTCATGGTCGTCGCGGCGCTCACCGGTGTCGGCGGGGGCAACTTCGCCTCCTCGATGACCAACATCAACGCCTTCTTCCCGCTACGTCACAAGGGCTGGGCGCTGGGCCTGAACGCGGGTGGCGGAAACGTCGGCGTGCCCGTGCTGCAGCTGGCCGGTCTCCTCGTCATCGGGACCGCCGGGGCGGGCCACCCGCGGATCCTCATCGCCGCCTACCTGCCGCTGATCGTGATCGCGGCGGCCGGCGCAGTCTGGCGTATGGACAACCTGGCACCGGTCAGTAACGACACGGGAGCCGTCAAGGAGTCACTGCGCGACCGGCACACCTGGATCATGGCCTTCCTCTACATCGGAACCTTTGGTTCCTTCATCGGGTACAGCTTCGCCTTCGGTCTGGTCCTCCAGACCCAGTTCGGGCGGACCCCGTTGCAAGCGGCTTCGCTCACCTTCATCGGCCCGCTGCTCGGCTCGCTGATCAGACCGGTCGGCGGTCGACTCGCCGACCGCTTCGGGGGCGCCCGCATCACCTTGTGGACCTTCGTCGCGATGGCCGCGGCCACCGGCCTGGTCGTCATGGCCTCGGTGAGCGAATCGCTCCCGGTCTTCCTCGTCGGCTTCATCGCCCTGTTCGTCCTCACCGGCATCGGCAACGGATCGACGTACAAGATGATCCCCGGCATTTTCCAGAGCAAGGCCCTGGCCAAGGGGCTGACGGGTGCCGCGGCCGACGCCGACGGGCGGCGGCTGTCGGGGGCCTCGATGGGGCTGATCGGTTCCGTCGGCGCCCTCGGCGGGCTGGGGATCAACCTGGTCTTCCGGCAGGCCTTCATGAGCTCCGGCACGGGGACCGCCGCCTTCGTGACCTTCCTCGGCTTCTACGCCGTGTGCTGCGTGGTCACCTGGGCCGTATACCTGCGACGAGCGGCACCCACCCTTTCGGACCCCGCGGACAGCCCCAATGCCGCAGGAAGGCAACTCGGCTACGCCGAGGTGTGAACATGGCGCGTTCCTGCGTGTTACGGCCGTGAAACCCCTTCGAACCGGGCCTGTCACGCGGTGTTGACAGGCTCGGTCGTCATCAGCCGACACGAGTGCCGTCGCCGCCCCGCCCCTTGTGCAGAGCAGGACACCCGCATGAACGAGACGCCAGTCCAGACGCCTCCCGGTCCGCTCGCCGGGTTCACCGTGGGAGTGACCGCGGCCCGCCGAGCGGACGAACTCGGGGTGCTGCTCCAGCGCCGTGGCGCGGCCGTCCTCCAAGGGCCCGCCCTGCGTATCGTCCCGCTCGCCAATGACCGCGAACTCCTCTTGGCCACAAAAGAGTTGATTGAAAACCCACCGGATGTCGTGGTGGCCACCACCGCGATCGGCTTCCGCGGCTGGATCGAAGCCGCGGACGGTTGGGGGATCGGCGAGGATCTGCTGTCCCGGCTGCGCGGCGTGGAACTGCTCGCCCGTGGCCCCAAGGTCAAGGGAGCCATCCGGGCCGCGGGGCTCACCGAGGAATGGTCCCCACACTCGGAGTCCCTGGCGGAGGTGCTGGAGCGGCTACTGGCCCAGGGAGTCGCCGGTCGGCGCATCGCCCTCCAACTGCACGGAGAGCCGCTGCCCGGCTTCCTGGAAGCGCTGCGGGACGGTGGCGGGGACGTCGTGAGCGTGCCCGTCTACCGGTGGATGCCCCCCGAGGACCTCGGGCCGCTGGACCGCCTGCTGGACGCCGTACTCGCGCGCGCCGTGGATGCCCTCTGCTTCACCAGCGCCCCCGCCGCCGCCTCCCTGCTGACCCGGGCCGAGCGGCGTGGCCTGCTCCCCGGTCTGATCGACGCCCTGCGCACCCACACGCTGGTGGTGTGCGTCGGGCCGGTCACGGCGCTGCCGCTCCAGGCACACGGCGTGGACACCGTCCAGCCGGAGCGGTTCCGGCTTGGGCCACTGGTGCAGTTGCTCTGCCGGGAGCTTCCCTCCCGGGCCAGGACCTTGCCGGTGGCCGGCCACCGCGTCGAGATCCGTGGACACGCCGTTCTCGTCGACCAGACGTTGCGGGCCGTACCGCCCGCCGGCATGGGCCTGTTGCGTGCGCTTGCCCGACGTCCCGGATGGGTGGTGTCACGGGCGGAACTGCTGAGGTCACTGCCGGGGGCGGGCCGCGACGAGCACGCGGTGGAGACCGCCATGGCCCGGTTGCGGACCTCGCTGGGCGCCCCACGGCTGATCCAGACCGTGGTCAAACGGGGCTATCGACTGGCACTGGACCCGGCCTCGGACGCCAAGTACGCCGACGCATAGCCAGTTCCTCGTTCTCGGCACTAGCGTGCCGAGAATGATCACAGACGCAGTGGAGATGCGGCCGGTACGGCCCGGGGACGCGGCGGCACTTGCCCAGGCGTTGCGCCGTAACAGGGAGTTCCTGCGTCCCTTCGAGCCGTACCGGCCCGAGTGGTACTACACCGAGCGGGGCCAGCGGGAGCGGATCGAGGGCTTGCGGGCAGAGGTGGACGCCGGTCTGCTGGCTCCCTACGTACTGGTGGAGGCCGGAGGCGGGCAACTGCTCGGGTGCATCACCCTCGGTCGGATCGTGCGCGGGCCGTTGAGCAGCGGTGGCATCGGATACTGGATCGACCAGGGACGTACTCGGCGCGGCCTGGCCACGGCAGCTGTTCTGGAGATGTGCCGGATCGCGCGGGAGGATCTCGCACTGCACCGCGTCGAAGCGGGAACGCTGTTGGACAACCTCGCCTCCCAGCGAGTCCTGACCAAGGCCGGGTTCGAGCCGTACGGGACGGCGCCGCAGTATCTCCACATCGACGGAGCCTGGCGGGACCACCGGTTGTTCCAGCGGATCCTGCACGATCGGCCACCGGCCTGACGGCGATGTTCCGCTCCGGAGCCACAGGGGGCACCCTGATAGGGACCTCTGAGGCGGTGACGCATGAACGCGTACGGGCTTTGGTTCGAATCCGGTCGGGTCTGCCTGGACCTGACCGCGACCGCGACACCGAGGGAACGGCTGGGGTCTGCTGCGGCGCTGCGGCACTGGCTCCTGGGGGCGGCCCTCGTGCCGCCCGGCACGCCGATGCGCGCGGTGGACGGGGACTGGCTCCCTCCCTTCTGGCAGCTGCGTGCAGACATCAGCGAGTTGGTCAAGATGCAGCCTCACGGTCCCTCCGTCGAGGCGGCGTTGGCCCGGGTCAACATGTTGGCCGGTGGCGCCCTTCCCGAGATGCGGGCGGTACGGGGGGAAGACGGCAGCCTGGTGCGGGAGTTGCCGGGTGCACTCAGGAGCGGGACGATGTTGGCCCTGCTCGCCAGGGACGCCCTGGAACTGTTGACCGACCCGGTGGCGAGAGGGCTGCTGCGGTGTTGCGCGGCGGACGGCTGCGCGCGGGTCTACCTGGACACCTCCCGCGGTCGGCGGCGGCGCTGGTGTTCCAGCGAGCTGTGCGGAAACCGTGAGCGGGTGGCCCGTCACCGGCGGCGTGCCGCCAGCGCGCCGGACGCGGCGCCAGGGCCTTCCTCGGGGTCTCGCGGATCGGCGCGTCCGGCTCTCACGGCCCGCCCGCCGGCGCCCGGGCCGGAACCCGGCGTGAAACCGGGCCCATACGGAGGTACGGTCTAGGGTCGCCCAGTACAGCAGAACGGAGGCCCCTCGGTGGCCGCGCAGGATGCCGCTGTCGACTCCACGGTCGAATCAGTTCGTGATCGTGAAATCGGTGTCGAACAGACACATCTCGACCAGGTGTACGTCCGTCTTGAGGAGAAGATCCACGAGGCTGAGTTCCTGATGGACGACGCCGCCAAGCGGGGGCAGGTCGGCACGCCCGGTGCACTCGCCGAGCGCGACGCACAGGTGTTTCGGGCGGGGATCCACCTGAACCGGCTGAACAACGAGTTCGAGGACTTCCTCTTCGGGCGCATTGACCTGGTCCTCGGCAAGGACGGGGAGCGCGGACCGGACGGCGCCTACACCTCGGTGGAACCCGCCGACGACGCCATCCGGCCGGACGGTACCGCCGATATCGCCGAGACCCTGCACATCGGGCGGATCGGGGTGCTGGACGCGAACTACTCCCCGCTGGTCATCGACTGGCGGGCGCCCGCGGCGGCGCCGTTCTACCGTTCCACGCCCAAGGAACCCGGTCGGGTCGTGCGGCGTCGGGTGATCCGGTCCAAGGGGCGAAAGGTGCTCGGCGTCGAAGACGACCTGATGCGGCCGGAGGTCACTGCCCACCTCCACGGCCAGGAACTGCCGGCGATCGGCGACGGCGCTCTGATGGCCTCCCTGGGGCGGGCCCGCAGCCATTCGATGCGGGACATCGTCTCCTCCATCCAGGCCGAGCAGGACCTCGTCATCCGGGCCCCGGCCGCCTCGATCGCGGAGGTGTCCGGAGGGCCCGGCACCGGCAAGACGGCGGTTGCCCTGCACCGTGCCGCCTACCTCCTCTACCAGGACCGCCGGCGCTACGCGGGCGGCATCCTGATCGTCTCCCCGACCCCGCTGCTGGTCGCCTACACCGAGGGGGTGCTGCCCTCGCTGGGGGAGGAGGGGCAGGTGGCCATCCGAGCGGTGGGCTCGCTGGTCGACGGTGCCGAGGCCACGGAGTACGACGAGCCGGCCGTCTCCCGGATCAAGGGCTCGTCGCGGATGCTCAAGGTGCTCCGCAAGGCGGTGCACGGGACCTTGGAGCTGGGCTCCGCGGCCGGGCGGCCGGCGCCGGACCGGCTGCGTGTGGTCGCCTTCGGCCGCCGCCAGGAGTTGGCGGCCGAGGAACTGCACCGGATCCGGCTCTCCGCCCTGGGTGGGACCGCGCCGGTGAACCTGTTGCGTCCACGGGCCCGCAGGCTGTTGCTGGACGCCCTGTGGGCGAAGTCCGGCGGGGCGATGCGGCACACCGATCCGGAGCTGGCCGCCGAACTGCGCTCCGGGTTCGACGAGGACGTCGCGACGGAGGACGAGTTCCTGGCCTTCCTGGATGCCTGGTGGCCCGAGCTCACCCCCCGCCGGGTGCTGGCCGCGATGTCCGAGGAGCGCAGGCTGGGCCGCTGGGCGCGCCGGGTGCTCAACCCCCGGGAGACGCGGCAGCTCGCCCGTTCGCTGAGACGGCTGGGCCCGGAGGGCCGTGGTCCGTTGTCAGTGCACGACGTGGCGTTGCTGGACGAGTTGCAGACGATGCTCGGCTCCCCAGCTCGACCCAAGCGCAAGCGGGAGGCGGACCCGCTGGACCAGTTGACCGGGCTGGAGGAGCTGATGCCGCGGCGGGAGGAGACGCAGCGGGAGCGGGCGGAGCGGCTGGCCGCGGAGCGCACCGAGTACGCGCATGTCATCGTGGACGAGGCGCAGGACCTGACGCCCATGCAGTGGCGGATGGTGGGCCGTCGGGGCAGGCACGCGACCTGGACGGTGGTGGGCGATCCGGCGCAGTCCTCCTGGACTGACCCGGAAGAGGCTGCCGCGGCCCGGGACGAAGCCCTCGGAACCCGCCCCCGCCGTCGTTTCACACTGACCGTCAACTACCGCAACCCGGCTGAGATCGCCCAGCTCGCCGCCAAGGTGCTCGCCCTTGCCATGCCCGGCATGGAGTCGCCCACGGCGGTGCGTTCCACCGGCCTGCGACCTCGCTTCACGGCCGTGAGCGGGGAGTTGGGCGAAACGGTTCGGGCCGAGACCGAGAGGCTGCTCGCGCAGGTCGAGGGCACGGTGGGCGTAGTGGTGGCGATGGAACGCCGGGCGCAGGCCGCACAGTGGCTGGCCGGGCTGGGGGAGCGGGCGGTGGCTCTGGGGAGTCTGGAGGCCAAGGGGCTTGAGTACGACGCGACCGTGGTCGTCTCGCCCGCGGAGATCGCCGACGAGAGCCCGGCTGGGCTCCGGGTGCTCTATGTGGCACTGACCCGCGCCACGCAGCAGTTGACGGTGGTGTCGGGGCGGCGGGACGAGCCGGACGTGGCGGGAGTGCCCGATCTGCTGCGTGATTGACGGCCTTCCGGTTCGTCCTGGCTCGTACCCGGATGAACTGGCGTGCGGGAATCCATCCCGGACGATCCTTTGTTAGCCTGAGTACGGCACCGGCTCGATCCAAGCCCCCGGGCCCAACCTTCGTCGCTTAGAGCGACCACTTGCCGCGAGGCGAGCATGGCGGGTCGGTGCCTTTGACGTGAGGAGGTCCGCGTCCAGCGCTTCGGCGAGGGACGCGGACCTCCTTTTTCGTGGGCCGAAGCCGTCCTCAAGGTGCTCCTGGGCTGTTCAGGGCTTCCACCCCAGCCCCAACTTCTCGTATGGTGGAAATGTCTTTCCGAAAATTGGATCCGGTGAGGGGCTGGTTCGCTCATACCGGCCGGTAGGTGGGACGATCGGACAACGTGTCTCCATTGCGTCACCGCGCCACGGAGACGCGCCACAGCAATACCAGGGAAAGCAGAGGAACTCGGCCATGGCAACGGCGCCCAGCGTCTCGTACTCGATGACGGTCCGCCTGGAGGTGCCCGCGAGCGGAACCGCGGTCTCCCAGCTCACCACGGCAGTCGAGTCCTCCGGAGGTTCGGTCACCGGCCTCGACGTCACCGCATCCGGACACGAAAAGCTCCAGATCGACGTGACCATCGCCGCGAGCTCCACCGCGCACGCCGACGAGATCGTCGGCAAACTGCGCGGCATCGAAGGCGTCACCCTCGGCAAGGTCTCCGACCGAACCTTCCTGATGCACCTCGGCGGCAAGATCGAGATGGCCTCCAAGCATCCCATCCGCAACCGTGACGACCTCTCCATGGTGTACACCCCCGGCGTGGCCCGGGTCTGCATGGCGATCGCGGAGAACCCCGAGGACGCCCGCCGCCTGACCATCAAACGCAATTCCGTCGCAGTGGTGACGGACGGGTCGGCGGTGCTCGGACTGGGCAACATCGGCCCGATGGCCGCGCTGCCGGTCATGGAGGGCAAAGCGGCCCTCTTCAAGCGTTTCGCCGGCATCGACGCCTGGCCGATCTGCCTGGACACCCAGGACGCAGACGCCATCGTCGAGATCGTCAAGGCCATCGCCCCCGGGTTCGCGGGCATCAACCTGGAGGACATCTCCGCGCCGCGCTGCTTCGAGATCGAGGCTCGGTTGCGCGAGGCCCTGGACATCCCCGTCTTCCACGACGACCAACACGGCACGGCCATCGTCGTACTGGCCGCGCTCACCAACGCGTTGCGCGTCGTGGGCAAGGCGATCGGGGACGTGAAGGTCGTCATGTCCGGTGCCGGCGCGGCTGGTACGGCCATCTTGAAGCTTCTCATCGCGGCCGGCGTCAAGCATGCCGTCGTGGCCGACATCCACGGTGTGGTGCACGCCGGGCGCGAGGACCTGCGCAGCGCCGATCCGGGTTCGCCGCTGCGTTGGATCGCGGACAACACCAACCCCGAAGGGGTCACGGGCACGCTGACTCAGGCCGTGGTCGACGCCGACGTCTTCATCGGTGTCTCCGCGCCCAACGTCCTCGCGGCGGAAGACGTGGCGGCGATGGCCGAGGGTGCGATCGTGTTCGCGCTCGCGAACCCCGACCCCGAGGTGGACCCCGCGATCGCCCGCCAGACGGCGGCAGTTGTGGCCACCGGGCGTTCGGACTTCCCGAACCAGATCAACAACGTACTGGTGTTCCCGGGCGTCTTCCGCGGTCTGCTCGACGCCCAGTCGCGCACGGTGAACACCGAGATGATGCTCGCCGCGGCGACCGCCCTCGCCGATGTGGTCACCGAGGACGAGTTGAACCCGAACTACATCATCCCGTCCGTCTTCAACGACAAGGTTGCCGGCGCGGTGGCCGGGGCGGTCCGCAAGGCCGCCGCCGCCTCTGTGAGCAGCCCCACGTCTGCCTGACCGTCGGCGCGTCGCGAGATGCGGGGCTCGCGGGCCCGCTCTAGGGTTTGGCGGGGTACCCACCGGTGCGGTCCCGGCGATCCGCTGGTGCCGCGGCAGGCGATGTTCCCATGACGGAGCGACCGTCGACTGTTGCGGCGCCAGAAGCCTGCGGTCCGCATCTGCCGGCGGACGGAGCGTCACCGCGAGGTGCTTGTGGCGCCCTTCGTGTGACCCTGGCGGGTGCCGGATTGGCTTTCCCGCCGCTGGTGGGGGCAGGATGCGTAACCGGGCGAGAGGGTCTGACGTTCAGACCCGGGTCCGGGGACTGTCCGAGGACCCTGGCAGCATCGGCTTCGATCTCACGCCTCATAGGCAAGTTGAACACGGGAGTAAGAAAATGAACCGCAGTGAGCTGGTGGCCGCGCTGGCCGACCGCGCGCAGGTGACCCGCAAGGATGCCGACGCCGTTCTGGCCGCCCTCGCCGAGACCGTCGGCGAGGTCGTCTCCAAGGGCGACGAGAAGGTCACCATCCCCGGCTTCCTGACCTTCGAGCGCACCCACCGTGCCGCTCGCACCGCACGCAACCCGCAGACCGGCGACCCGATCCAGATCCCGGCCGGCTACAGCGTCAAGGTCTCCGCGGGCTCCAAGCTCAAGGAAGCCGCCAAGGGCAAGTAAGGCCCCGAGGCAAGACGAAGGGCGGCCACCTGGACCGGGTGGCCGCCCTTCGTGCGTGCGGACGTCAGACGGCGGTGCCACCGGGGAGCTCGACCTTCGCACCGAGTTCCACGAGCTTCTCCATGAAGTTCTCGTAGCCGCGGTTGATCAGGTCGATGCCGTGCACCCGGGACGTGCCCTGTGCCGCAAGCGCGGCGATCAGATACGAGAAGCCGCCCCGCAGGTCGGGAATGACCAGGTCGGCGCCCTGGAGCTTGGTCGGGCCGGAAACCACGGCCGAATGTAGGAAGTTGCGCTGACCGAAGCGGCAGGCCGAGCCGCCCAGGCACTCGCGGTAGAGCTGGATGTGTGCGCCCATCTGGTTCAGCGCCGAGGTGAAGCCGAGCCGTGACTCGTAGACGGTCTCGTGCACGATCGACAGGCCCGCCGCCTGGGTCAGGGCGACCACCAGGGGCTGCTGCCAGTCGGTCTGGAAACCGGGGTGCACGTCCGTCTCCAGGGCGATCGCGTTGAGCGGGCCGCCCGGGTGCCAGAAGCGGATGCCCCGGTCATCGATCTCAAAGGCTCCACCCACCCGGCGGTAGGTGTTCAAGAAGGTCATCATCGAGCGCTGCTGGGCGCCGCGCACATAGATGTTGCCCTCGGTGGCCAGTGCGGCGGAGGCCCAGGAGGCGGCCTCCAGGCGGTCAGGGAGGGCCTTGTGGTTGTAGCCGCCCAGTCGGTCGACGCCGGTGATCCGGATGGTCCGGTCGGTGTCCATGGAGATGATGGCGCCCATCTTCTGCAGCACGCAGATGAGGTCCTCGATCTCCGGCTCGACCGCCGCGTTGGACAACTCGGTGACGCCCTCGGCCAGCACGGCCGTCAGCAACACCTGCTCGGTGGAGCCGACGGACGGGTACGGCAGGCGTATCTTGCAGCCGCGCAGGCGCTGGGGGGCCTCCAGGTACTGGCCGTCCTCGCGCTTCTCGATGGTCGCGCCGAACTGCCGCAGTACGTCGAAGTGGAAGTCGATCGGCCGGCCGCCGATGTCGCAGCCGCCGAGGCCGGGGATGAACGCGTGGCCCAGACGGTGCAGGAGCGGACCACAGAAGAGGATCGGGATCCGGGAGGAACCCGCGTGCGCGTCGATGTCCGCGACGTTCGCGCTCTCGACGTGCGTCGGGTCCATCACCAGCTCGCCGGGCTCCTCGCCGGGGCGCACGGTGACGCCGTGGAGTTGGAGGAGGCCGCGAACCACCCGAACATCGCGGATGTCGGGGACGTTGCGCAGCCGGCTGGGCTCACTGCCCAACAGTGCCGCGACCATGGCCTTGGGTACGAGGTTCTTCGCCCCGCGGACACGGATCTCGCCCTCCAGCGGGGTTCCGCCGTGGACAAGCAGGACATCGTCTGTGCCGGTCATGGATCTCGCGTTCTGGGAGGGGTGGGCGGGGGGCCAGGGAAAAGGGTAAGGGGCGTGGGGCCCCACTTCGTAAGGCCCTTGGGGCCGCGGGAATGTTCTGAATTCGCCACAGAACGCTCCGTGTCGGACAGATTGCGGAGGGTTCCCTTCTGGGTGATCTTTCCGGCGCGCGCTCCATCTGCTGCGATGCGCCCTGGATCGCGCGCCCGCAAGCTCCGCCGCCCACTCCCCCCGAGGGGCGAACATGAGGGATCATGTGGTCATGACCGGGGTGTCCTCGCTCACCGGGCGGCTTCTCGTCGCCACCCCTGCACTGGCGGATCCCAACTTCGACCGCGCGGTGGTGCTGCTCCTCGACCACGACGAGGAGGGCTCCCTCGGCGTGGTCCTCAACCGGCCCACTCCCGTGGGCGTCGCCGAGATCCTCGAATCCTGGGCCGCCCTCACCGGAGAGCCCGGCGTGGTCTTCCAGGGCGGCCCCGTCTCCTTGGACTCCGCGCTCGGCGTCGCGGTCATCCCCGGCGGGGACGGCCGCTCGGTGGTCGAAGGCCGTGCGCCGGGCGATCCACCACCGGGCACCAGCCCCGCCGTGGTCGCGCTGGACCACTCGGGGCCGCCGGGATGGCGGCGGGTGCACGGTGCGATCGGCCTGGTCGACCTGGAGACCCCGCCGGAGTTGCTGGTCGGTGCGCTCGGTGCGCTGCGGATCTTCGCCGGGTATTCCGGTTGGGGTCCGGGGCAGCTGGAGGAGGAGCTCGCCGACGGCGCCTGGTACGTGGTCGACTCCGAGCCCGGAGACGTCTCCGCGCCGGATCCGGAGCGCCTGTGGCGGTCGGTGCTGCGCCGTCAGCGCAGTGAGCTGGCGATGGTGGCCACCTACCCGGACGACCCGTCGCTCAACTGAGCTCCGCGGTGTTCAGTACCCTGGCAGCATGAGCACTCTTGAGCCCGAGCGCGGGTCTGGCACGGGGACCCTCGTAGAGCCGACGCCGCAGGTGTCCCACGGTGATGGCGACCACGAGCGCTACGCCCATTACGTCCAGAAGGACAAGATCATGGCGAGCGCGCTCGACGGGACCCCCGTCGTCGCGCTCTGCGGGAAGGTCTGGGTCCCCGGACGCGATCCGAAGAAGTACCCGGTCTGCCCGCTGTGCAAGGAGATCTACGAGTCCATGGGTCCCGGCGGGGACAAGGACAAGGGCGGCAAGGACAAGAAGTAGTCGCCGACTTCCGAGTCTTCCCGCAGGCCCTCGGGGCGCCCACCAGCGCGCCCTGGGGGCCTGCGACGTATCCGGATAGGCTCCCCGGGCACATGCCGCGGCACTCTGCGCACCGGGCGTTGCGCAGAGCGCTTCTCGGCTCGGTCGTTGCCTTGGTGGCCGGTACATCCGGCTGGTGGGATGGGAAGGGCGGACGTCATGGATCTGGTTCCGGTACCCGTACGGGTGGAGCGCGACGAGCGGGGGGAGGGCAGCTACCCGCTGGGCGCCGGGACCACGGTTTCCGCCGGCCCCGGCACCGAGCGGACCGAACGCTGGCTGCGCCGGGAGGTGGGGGCGGCCACCGGCCTCGCGCTGCCGCCCGGCGACGCTCGCGCCGCCGGAATCAGGCTGGTGGTGGACGAGACCGTGGAGCGGGAGCTGGGGGGCGAGGGGTACCGGCTGACCGTCGACGGGAACGGGGTCGAGCTCGCCGGTGGCGGCCCGGCAGGTGTGTTCTGGGCGGCCCAGAGCCTGCGTCAACTCCTGGGGCACGAGGCGTACCGCAGAGCGCCGTTGCCCGGCTGCGCCTGGGAGTTGCCGTACCTGCGCATCGAGGACGCACCGCGGTTCGGCTGGCGGGGTCTGCTGTTGGACACGGCACGCCACTTCATCCCGAAGGACACCGTGCTGCGCTACCTGGACCTGCTGGCCGCCCACAAACTCAACGTCCTGCACCTGCACTTGACGGATGACCAGGGCTGGCGGGTGCAGATCGAACGCTACCCACGGCTGACCGAGGTGGGGGCTTGGCGGGCCCGCAGCAAGTGGGGTCATCGGGCTTCGCCGCTGTGGAACGAGACGCCGCACGGTGGTTTCTACACCCACGAGGACATCCGGGAGATCGTCGCCTACGCCACCGACAGGCACATCCAGGTGGTACCGGAAATCGATCTGCCCGGCCATTCACAGGCTGCGATCGCGGCCTATCCGGAATTGGGCAACTCCGACGTGGTGGACACCTCCACGCTCAAGGTGTGGGACGACTGGGGGGTCTCCGAGCATGTCCTCGCTCCGACCGAGGCCACCCTCCGCTTCTATGAAGGTGTCTTCGAGGAGATCCTCGCCCTCTTCCCGCCGGAGACCTCGCCCTTCATCCATGTCGGTGGCGACGAGTGCCCCAAGGAGCAGTGGCGCAAATCCCCTTCAGCGCAGGCGCGGATGCGTGAGCTGGGCCTGGCGGACGAGGACGAACTCCAGTCCTGGTTCATCCGGCACTTCGACCGGTGGCTTGCGCAGCGGGGGCGGAGGCTGATCGGTTGGGACGAGATCCTGCAAGGTGGCCTGGCCCGCGGAGCGACCGTGTCCTCCTGGCGCGGGTACGCGGGCGGGGTCGCCGCCGCCCGAGCCGGCCACGACGTGGTGATGTGCCCCCAGCAGCACGTGTACCTGGATCACCGTCAGGACGGTGCGGCCGAGGAGCCGATGCCCATCGGCTACGTGCGGTCGTTGACGGACGTGTACCGCTTCGAGCCGGTGCCGGCGGAGCTCTCGTCCGAGGCAGCCGCGCACGTGTTGGGCGCCCAGGCCAACGTGTGGACCGAGGTGGTTCAGGACCGGAGCCGGTTGGACTACCAGGTCTTCCCTCGGCTCGCGGCCTTCGCCGAAGTGGTGTGGTCGCGCCTGCCGGCCCCCGCGGACCGGGACGTCGAGGCGTTCGAGGCGCGAATGGGAGTGCACTACCGCCGACTTGACGTGCTGGGTGTGGAATACCGGCCGCCCGGTGGCCCCTTGCCGTGGCAGCGCCGGCCCGGGGTGCTCGGTCGCCCGCTGGAGGGTGCACCCCCGAACGTATGAGGGGCGGACCGGGGGCCCGTCGGACGGTGGCGCGGGCCGACGGAGCAGCGAAGTAGAACAAGAGCGACGCTCTATAGGAGATACGGCAAAAAGGGTGCAATGCAGTGTTGTTCGGGTTGCCACCGGATTCCCCCCGGGCCTGCCATCGGCCCGGGGTGAAGGATGTGCCAGAGTTGCCACGTCCCGGCGGTGAGCACGTACCGTACGGCGGAACAGGCGTGAGCGCCGGGGACACCGGGAAGGGGCAGCTGGGTTGACCACGCACGCACCGCAGGCGGCGCAGTCCGTGACGCTGCCGACCTCGATCGAGGAGGCCGTGGCGGCGCTCACCGCCATGCCCGCCGCCGTCCCCGTGGCGGGCGGCACTGATCTCATGGCCGCCGTCAACGCCGGGCTCCTCAGGCCCGCCGGGCTGGTCGGACTCGGACGGATCAGTGAGATCCGTGGTTGGCAGTACCTCGACGGCCACGCGCTGCTCGGCGCCGGCCTCACCCACGCCCGGATGGGACGGCCCGACTTCGCCGCCCTCATCCCGGCCCTGGCCGCAGCGGCCCGCGCCGCCGGCCCGCCCCAGATCCGCAACGCCGGAACCCTCGGCGGCAACATCGCTACGGCGGCGCCCGCCGGCGATTCGCTCCCGGTGCTGGCCGCCCTGGAAGCGGCACTCGTCATCGCCGGTCCGGGCGGCGGCGAGCGGGAGATCCCCGTCTCCCACCTGTTGGCCGGACGCGAGATGCTGCACCCGGGCGAACTCATCACCTTCGTCCGCGTGCCCCTGCTGCACGCGCCCCAGGTCTTCCTCAAGGCCACCGGTCGCACCGGACCGGGGCGCGCCACCGCGTCCGTCGCCCTGGTCCTGGATCCGGCGCGGCGCGGAGTGCGGTGCGCGGTGGGTGCCGTCGCACCGATGCCGCTCCGGCCCCTGGAGGCAGAGCAGTGGGTGGCCTCCCTCATCGACTGGGACGCGGATCGGGCGCTGTCGCCCGACGCGCTGCACGCCTTCGGCGAGTACGTCGCAGCTGCCTGCGTTCCTGATCCGGCGCCGCCGGCGGACGGACAGGAACCGCCGCCGGTACCGCCGGCGATCGTGCACCTGCGGCGGACGGTGGCCGTGCTGGCCCGGCGGGCCCTGGGGAGGGCGCTGACCTCATGAGTACCAACGACAACCACCAGGAACCCGTGTGGGGCGGCTGGCAGCCGGTTCCGCACGGCGGGGAGTACGACTCGGACGCCACGGCCTTCGTGAAGCTGCCCGAGGAGATGCTGGGCGCTACCGGGTCCGGTGAGCCGCTGGCCGCGCCCGGGCACGGCTACGTGCCACCCGTCATCACCCCCCTGACTCCGGCGGCCAGTACCGATCCCTCTGCCACCGGTACCTGGACCATCGCCGCGCCGATGCCGAGCGGCGAAGCCGGTCCGTGGCAGGAAGCGGCCACCACGGCCGGGCACCCGTCCGGCCCGACCGCCGGCAACGAGGACGCCTGGGAGGCGGTCTCGACCTCTCCCGCCGACTCCGGTGCGACGGCCGAATGGCGCTTCCCGGAAGTGGTCCACCCGCAGCCGGACCCGGCAGCGACCGGTCAGTGGACGGTCCCGGCGGCACGGGAGGACCTCCAGGACGAGTCGGGGGAGTTCACCACCTCATCGCTGATGCAGCAGTGGGGGCACCAAGCCCCCGCCACGTTGCCCGGTGGCGCCGCCGCACCCTGGGCCACCGCCGAACCAACCGGCGCGCAGGCTCCTGCCGCGCCCTTTGCGGGAGCGGCGGCGCAGGCCCACCTCGCTCCGCCACAGTCGGCGGAGGCGGAGGGTGCCGGACACGCTGGACCGGACACCGAGAGCCACCTGCACCTCGGCTCGGACGCCGCTGCTGGCCACCCCGGTCTGGCCCCGGACTCGCTGAGCGGTCATGGCGCATGGGCCCCGGCGGGGTCGGCGCAGGACGCGGGACGGGCCCGGCACGAGGCAGCCGAGCACGCCGGTTTGGGTGAGCCCGGGCCCGACGGCTACTCGACCCACGAAGCCGACGCCCTGGCCGGTCACTTCGACGGGCCCGCGACTGCCGGCCCGGCTCCGGCGGGCTACGAGGACGCGCCAGGATCCGGCCATCCGGGCCTGCGTCAGGGGGGCTCGGTCGGCTCCGGGTTCCCCGTGCCCGAGGCGGAGGCCGTCGAGGACCACGCCCCCACCGCCCCGGGGCACGCCGAGGAGCGTTCCCGGTCCGGCGCCGGAGCGGCGCCCGAGCACGGCGCGCCGGTCGGTGAACAAGCGTCGTCCGCCCCGGCGGACTCCGCCTGGGTGGTCGACGCCGCCGAGGGGCGGACCGGGACCGACGGGACGGCGCCCGACCCGGTGCAGGAGCCTGAGGCGAAGTCGTCCCCCGACCCCGGTGGGGCGCACCACGAGAACCCGCACGCCTCCTACGTCCTACGGGTCAACGGTGTGGACCGTCCTGTCACCGACGCCTGGATCGGGGAGTCGCTGCTGTACGTACTGCGCGAACGGCTCGGCCTCGCTGGTGCGAAGGACGGCTGCTCGCAAGGCGAGTGCGGGGCCTGCGCGGTGCAGGTCGACGGCCGTCTGGTGGCTTCCTGCCTGGTGCCCGCGGCCACCACCGCGGGCAGCGAGGTGCGGACCGTCGAAGGGCTGGCCGCCGGCGGTGAGGTCTCCGACGTGCAGCGGGCGCTGGCCTGTGGCGGGGCCGTGCAGTGCGGCTTCTGCATCCCGGGCATGGCCATGACCATCCACGACCTGCTGGAAGGCAACCACGCGCCGACCGAGCTGGAGACCCGGCAAGCCCTGTGCGGCAACCTCTGCCGCTGCTCCGGCTACCGCGGGGCACTGGAGGCCGTCCGCCAGGTGGTGGCGGAACGGGAAGCCGGGCGTGAAGGCGAGGCGCCCCCCACCGAACAGCAACCGCCCGGTACGGCCCCGGCCGATGCCCGCATCCCGCACCAGGCCCCGCCCGGCGCCGGGAGCGTCCACCACACCCACGACGGAGGCATGGCGTGAGCAACGACGTGGCCACCGCTACCGCCACCTCAGACCCGGCTCGTTCGGCACCCACCGAGGAGCCGACCCACGGCCTGGGCGCCTCCCTGCAGCCCGCGGACGCCAGGGCCAAGGCCGAGGGGACGTTCCCGTACGCCGCCGACCTGTGGGCCGAGGGACTGCTCTGGGCTGCCGTGCTGCGTTCCCCGCACGCCCATGCCCGGATCATCTCCATCGACACCGCAGCCGCGTCAGAGATGCCGGGTGTGCGGGCCGTCATCACCCAAGCTGACGTCCCCGGATCCGCCACCCATGGCCGCCGCGTCAACGACCGACCGGTCTTCGCATCCGAGATGGTCCGCCACCACGGGGAGCCCATCGCCGCCGTCGCCGCCGACCATCCCGACACCGCCCGCCTGGCAGCCGCCGCGATCGTGGTCGAGTACGAGCTGCTCGACCCGATCACCGACCCCGAACGAGCCTTCTCCGCCCCTCCGCTGCACCCTGACGGAAACCTGATCCGGCACATCCCGCTGCGCTACGGAGACCCGGAGGTGACCGGCGAGGTCGTCGTCGAGGGGCTGTACCGGGTCGGCCGCCAGGATCCCGCCCCAATCGGCGCCGAAGCGGGCCTGGCCGTGCCGCGGCCCGACGGTGGCGTGGAGATCTACCTCGCATCCACCGATCCGCACACCGACCGCGACCTGGCCGCCGCTTGCTTCGGGCTCGAACCGGACCGGGTGAAGATCGTCGTCACTGGGGTGCCCGGCGCCCTCGGGGACCGCGAAGACGCCGGCTTCCAACTGCCGTTGGGCCTCCTGGCCCTGCGCACCGGCTGTCCCGTCAAACTCGCGGCCACCCGCGAGGAGTCCTTCCTCGGGCACGCCCACCGTCATCCCACCCTGCTGCGCTACCGCCACCACGCCGACACCGACGGGCGGCTGGTGAAGGTGGAGGCGCAGATCCTGATGGACGCCGGCGCCTACGCCGACGACTCCCGCGAGTCACTTGCCGCAGCCGTGGCTTTCGCCTGCGGCCCGTACGTCGTCCCGCACGCCTTCGTCGAAGGCTGGGCCGTGCGCACCAACAACCCGCCCTCCGGTCACCTGCGGGGGGAGGGGGCGATGCAGGTCTGTGCCGCCTACGAAGGCCAGATGGACAAACTGGCCAACAAGCTCGGGCTGGACCCGGCCGAGCTGCGCATGCGCAACGTACTGGCCACCGGGGACCTCCTGCCCACCGGCCAGAGCGTCACCTGCCCGGCGCCCGTCGCCGAACTGCTGCGTTCCGTACGCGACTGTGAGCTACCCGGACTGCCCAAGGACACCCCCGAGGAGGACTGGCTGCTGCCCGGCGGCCCCGAGGGGGCGGGCGAGCCCGCAGCGGTGCGCCGAGGCGTCGGGTACGCACTCGGCATGGTCCACATGCTGGGGGCCGAGGGAGCCGACGAAGTCTCCACGGCCACCGTGAAGGTGCACGACGGGGTGGCGACCGTCATGTGCGCCGCAGTCGAGACGGGCCAGGGGTTCAGCACTCTCGCCCGCCAGATCGTGCAGCAGGTACTGGGCATCGAGGACGTGCAGGTGGCGCCGGTGGACACCGACCAGCCGCCGGCCGGCCCGACCACGCACGGTCGTCACACCTGGGTCTCGGGCGGCGCCGTCGAACGGGCCGCGAAGATGGTCCGTACCCAACTGCTCCAGCCGTTGGCCCACAAGTTCGGTATGTCCACCGAGCTGCTCTCGATCGCCGACGGCAAGATCACCTCCTACGACGGGGCTTTCACCACCACGGTCGCCGAGGCCATGGCCGGCAAGGAACTGTGGGCGACCGCCCAGTGCCGACCGCACCCGACGGAGCCGCTCGACGGCGAAGGGCAGGGCGACGCCTTCGTCGGCCTCGCCTTCTGTGCGATCCGGGCGGTCGTCGATGTGGACGTCGAACTCGGCGCGGTACGCGTGGTGGAGATGGCGGTGGCGCAGGACGTCGGCCGGGTCCTCAACCCTCGCCAGCTCGCCGCCCGGATCGAGGCCGGAGTCACCCAGGGGGTCGGGGCGGCCCT
Source organism: Streptomyces sp. NPDC006879 (assembly GCF_042869595.1). Classification (NCBI taxonomy): domain Bacteria; kingdom Bacillati; phylum Actinomycetota; class Actinomycetes; order Kitasatosporales; family Streptomycetaceae; genus Streptomyces; species Streptomyces sp. NPDC006879. The sequence goes on along the minus strand of NZ_JBIAGC010000042.1, from coordinate 489 downwards.
CACCGAGAACCTGCGCACGGCACGCGGCGTGGTCCGCCACCCCGACCTGACCGGATACGCGCTGCCCACCACCTTGGACGCCCCGGACATCCGCATCGTCAACCTGGTCGAGGAACGCGACGTAGTGGCCCCGTTCGGTGCGAAGGCGGCGAGCGCGGTGCCGGTGGTGACCTCGCCGGCGGCCGTGGCCGCGGCGGTTCGCGCGGCCACCGGGCGTCCGGTGAACCGGCTGCCCATCCGACCTCAGGCGGCTGTCACCCCCGTCTCCTGAGGCATTCGCACGCCGGGCCGCGCTCCTTGCGGCCCGGCGTGTGGCCAGTCGGAGCCCCGGGGCTGCCGCGAGGACTTCGCCCGCGGATACCAGGCGCTTCGGCCCTGGGGCCTAGGACCAAGAGCCTAGTAGTGCTTGGTCAGGTCGTGTTTGGTGGTGCGTGTCCTTCGGGTTGTGTGTCGCGTTGTGGGTGTGTGACTCCGGACGAAATGGCTGCG